>JAHQRI010000035.1 GCA_019052695.1 Candidatus Omnitrophota bacterium | reverse complement strand
TTCCTTTTTATCTTCGACCAAGATCGCCCGGTTCTCGGGGGCTTTTTCCAAAAAAAGGATCGCACGTAAAGGGGCGGAGTTAGAAGAAACCTCCGGCACTTCGCCGTGGCTCCAGGTCCCATGGATTCTGAAATCACCGTCCTTTTTTCTCAGGATCATCCGCTCATCACAGAGGATCTCAGCCTTCCCCATCAGGGATTTCACCATCGTAGACTTACCGGCCTCGGAATGGCCCACAAAAAGCAGGCCCTTGTCCTCAAAGATCACCCCCGAGGAATGCAGGTAAAAACCCTGCCGGTCAGCCAGGATGCGCGCAATAAGGATCTGGTCCGTAGGGAACATCGTCAGGGAATGTAAATTGCCTTCTAAAAAATTCTTTTCTCGGCCTTGATCGTTATAGATCTCTGCGCGGGTATGGTCTGCGTTAAAGGTCACCACACGGTGGATATTCTTTGAATGGATATTCTTATAGTTTTTTTGAGGTGGGATCCCCAGATAAATCCAGGAACCATTCTTCTTATAGATGGCCCATGGAGCCCGGTAGTATCGTTCTTGACCGAATTCCCGAATTTCCAGATCCGGGAGCAAAAAGTGGTGCCTCAAACGGATCATGTCCTCTCCCGGCCCTTCCACCGCAAATCGATCGAATTTAGCGTGAAAAGTATCCTGTCGGAACGGTAGGTCGGACTCAACTTGGACCGTAATATCGGCGATCTTAAAATAGCGGCGGTTGTTTTTCTTCCAATCTTCTTTGTATTTTTTATTTTCTCGAGCCACCGCGCAAAGGTACTCAACTTTCCGGTTGTAATCCCGGTGCTCCAAATAAGCGTAGACCGGACAAACCCGGCAATTGGCCCGCAATTCGCAAGAACCGCAATTTTTCCCGTAATCTTCCGTCATCACCACTTTTTTAGAAAGTGAAGGGACGAAACGGTCCCAGCATTCCTCGAAGCTGCCGTCCCTGAGGTCATAGCGCATGGAAGGATCCTTGATGTAACAACAGAAAGACATCTTCCCGTAAGCATCGACATGAAAATCCCGCCGGCTCTCGATGCACGGGGCGAATAAATACCCGCCGGAACCGGGCACTTGGCAGCTCGTTCCCGGTTCTTCGGCCATCTGCTCTTCTTGGGACAAATCCGGTTCATCAAGCTCGATCACCGCCTTAGGCGGCAGCCTTTGGCGAAGGATCTCCGCGTTCCTTTCCTTATCCCCGCACGCCGAAAGATAAAGCCAGGCGGCGCCCACCCGGTAATGCTTGCTCAGGGATTCCGCCAACGCGACCATCTTGTCGAACTGATGGTGGTTGTCACGCATGGGGATCAGCTGCACCATAAACCCCGCGCCCGCCTCTTTGAGATAAGCGAAACCCCGCATCGTCGCCTCAAAAGATCCGGGATTTCGCGTAATGTGATCATGGACTTCAGCGGTCGCACCGTAAAGGGCGACCATTTTCACGCCCTTTCGCGTCATGAGTTTGGCGATCCGCGACGTGATCAGCGCGCCGTTGGTGTTGAGAGAGTAAGAAGAAGCGTGGGACGTGAGATAGTCGAAGATCTCCGGAAAATCCGGCCTAAGCATCGGCTCGCCCCCGGAGATCGCCCACTCCCGGCAACCCATCCGTCGCGCGTCGTCCGCGATCTTTCGGATCTCTTCAAAACTGAGCTCCTCGCGCTTCTCCAAAGCCCCGGGGGCGATCCTGAGCCAGCAATGCCGGCAGTCATTATTGCACCGGTAAGTCAGATCGATGCTCCCTTTAAGGGGCAGCCGCGGCAAACACCCCCTATGGATCCGCTGCAGGTAATCTTGTGTCATATTTTGAACAACCCAAAAAAAATGCACGTTTTTGAGAAGAAAAAAAGAGAGGTGCTTTCAACCCATCGAACTACGAACACCCGGGGCGGATTCTAGAGCACAAACCCCCGTGAGACAAGAAGATTAGGCCCGGTCAAAAAAGAACGACCGGTGGTGTCGCCACCCCCCTCGAAAAAAAAGGGTGGCACTTCACCTCCGGAATCCTGCGCCGCATTCCCGGCTGGCTCACGCGGCAGTATCTTTCAGGTTCGCCCATTCTTTTTCGGCCATCCGGCAAAACCTCGCCAATCTCAGCTTCCAATCCCTGACCTCCCATCCCTTTTCGCCCCCCCGGATCAGCCCCCAATAACGCGCCTCCGCGTGGGCGATCCCGCAGTAGTAATCGATCGGGGTGTCTAAAGTGCCGTGTTCCATCCAGGACCTTCCTGGACATTGCATGCAGAACGCGCTCAAAAAGCAACGGCCGCATCGGGCCAGATACGCCGCGCGAGCCGTTCTCCGTTCCATCAGGCTTGGGAAAAATTTCTTTAAGGCGACCGCCAGGTTCCCTTTTTTAAGGTCGTAGACGCAGCCGGACCTCCTCAGTTGCGCGCAAATCTGCAGATGGCCGTTGGAACTGACCCACCCCCCGAGCCTTTGGTGCGGGCACCGGAACAGAACCCGGCCCGGCAGCCGTTTGAATGCCCGGCAAGACTTATAAAGGGAACGTAAATAGGTTTTCTTTTTTCGGACCAAAAATGCCACGACTTCTTCGGGGGAAAGCCGCACGCTCATGATCGCGGCGTTCCTTTGAGGGGCGTCCCGCCGGCAACGGAGGTCAAAAAATTTCGCGAACAACGGGGGATGGTCCATCCCCGGGACCGACGAGGACCATCTCTCGAAACCTTTGACCTCGGCTTTGTTGGAGGGAAGCAGCGCCCCTTTAACGAGGAAAGGGACCTTGTGACGTAAAAGCAGGTCGATCCCCCGCCGGGCCGCCGCAAAAGACCCCGGCGTGCGCGTCACAGCTTCATAAGAAGACGGGCTCATGCCATAGACCGTGACCTCAATGCTGCCCAGGGTCGGGATCTCGCGGAAGAGCTTGGCCCAACGCGGCGAGATGAGCGTGGCATTCGTAAAGAGAACCACCCGGAACCCGTGTTCCCTGGCGAAGACATAGATCGTTTCGAAGTCCTTCCTCAACAACGGTTCTCCCCCGGTGAAACACAGCTCCAGACACCCCAAGGCCGCGGCCTCCCTGAGGATCCGCTTGATCGTCTCCGTCGACAATTCTTGCGCCGCGGCACACCGGTCCCCCGCTGGAAGATTGATGTAACAATGGATGCAATCGAGATTGCACCGCTCGGTCAGCTCAAGCGTCAATTGCCTTAAAAACGGGGATTTGTTCTTTTTATAAAGAGAGAAATGCCGAACGTCTCTTTTAACCGCGTAGGAAGCTGCCGGCATTAGAGGTCTTTCAAAAGGGGTGCGAGGTCATCCGTTTTATTGAATTCCAGCGTGTAGCAGGGAACGCGATCGACTATTTCATCGATCACCGCCAGTGACTTCCTCCACCAGTCGGCATTAACGAACGGCCTGACCAAATAAGTTAAAAGATGCTTGATCTTTTCCCTTCTATCTAAAATAGGGATAACTCTATTTTTTTTCTTTTTTCTTAAAAACAAGATCGCCTTGAGCGGCGCCGTAATCGGGGATATCTCCGAAACGGTTCCGTGACTCCACGTCCCATAGATCCTAAAACTCGTCTTTTGACGCTGAGGAAAGGTCCCCGCTTTCCGGACAATGATACGATCATCACAAAGTATCTTTGCCTTACCTTTCAACAAAGTCGCGATCGTGGATTTTCCAGCCCCCGAATGGCCCGCAAAAAGCAGCCCCTTGCCGCAAAAATCAATGCCGCAGGCATGCATAAAAAAGCCGTCCCTGTCAGCCAATAGCCGGGCAAGAAAGATCTGATCCGTTGGGAACATCGACAGGGTTTTTAACCCTCCCTGAAGGAATCCCTGGGCGTACCTGTTGTACGTATGGATACAAGAGTGGTCACGATTGAACGTCACAACCCGGAGCGGTTTCTCCTGCTTGGCTTCCCGTGAGAGCACAAGATAGATCCAAGAGCGGCTTTTTTGATAGATCACATACGGAGAACGACGATAACATTCCAAAGCCGCATCCACCCCTAAGCGGTCCGGCACAAAGAAATGATGGCTGATGGAAACATTATCTTTGCCGGGGCCTCGCACTTCGAATGACTTGAATTTCGGATGAAAGGTGCTTCTTTTGAAGGGTAAATCGGATCGGACGCCAACGGTCATACCGCCTATTTTAAAATAACGCGCTTGAAATTTCCGCGGCTCTTTATGAATCGTCTTATTCCTGTCATTACGCAAGGTCCTTATCTCCCCGGTCAATTGACGATTTCATTTTGAGCCTAAAAAAGCTATAAAAAAACGGGGTAGGCGGACAGCGGACCCGGACACACAAAAAACAACTACTCCTCTCGAAATGTTCGGATTTTTAGCGCAGAACAGATGGCTTATAAAAAAATGCCTTGGAACATTCAAAATCGCCGTCCTACCGACAACCGGTCGGACATGGCCGCCACAAAGCACAATGCGAATCCTTATCGCGAGAAGACGCCGGGACCGTTGACAGCTTGACCTGAAACCCCCTTGGGTTGAATAAGCGCACAAAAAAATGGCGGCCTACGAAAGACCGTTGGTATCAATCGGGTAGTCAAGGCAAGGATAATATTCGCAAGTCCATGACTGACTGGGATATCCTTGAGAAGCAACAAATTCAGAATCGGTTTTACAACCCCATAAAACTTTCTCATCAGGGCGCCCCCGGGTCAAAATAGTCACCTCCGGCTTGTCCCATCTTTCTTTTTTTTTGTTTCCTCGGCTTCTCATAAGGCCAGCCCTTCAGGTAATTTCAAATCCGTGTTTACTATAACCTGCAAACTTTCATTTTTCTATAAAATTCTCACAGAACAGTTTATAATTCAGCTATTCTCATGGAACCTTCGGAAACTCCTGAAGCCCGGCTATTGGTCAGCATCATAAGCAAGTCCCCTCCGTTCCGGTCTTCGACTATTGGCCCGGAAGCTTTTAACTCCCTGGTGCGTCTGCACGGATTGACTCCCTTCGTTTTCCGCCAATGGGCCGATCGCGCCCCTAATCAATTCCAAAAACTAATCGCCGGTTTTAAGCCGATCTATTTCAAAAATATTTACTCCAACAATTTTTTTTGGAGAGAATTTCTAAAGATCGCCGACGCCTTCCGCCAGCACGGCCTTTCGATCGTACCGCTCAAAGGGATCGACATGCTTGCGAGGTTCCACACTTTGTTCGACCAGAGGACCTTGTCCGACATCGACGTGCTGATCAAAGAAAATGATTTGGATAAGGTCGAGCCTATTTTTTTCTCTTTAGGCTATAAAAAAAATCTGGAAGGACTCCGCGAAAACTATTGGCGAGAGCATCAATGCCATCTTGTGTTTCAAAGTGACCGCATCAGAGTGGACGCCCATTTCGGGTTAGACTTTAAACGAAAGAACCGGGTACTGCTGCCCCGGCTCTGGGACAGAACGGAAGAGGCCGCGGCCGGCGGGGCGACGGTCCGCCTTCTTTCCGCCGAGGACGCATTGTTCGCCTTCGCGCTCCACTGGCGCCGCTTTGGGAACATCCTTTCCCTGAAACAAGTGATCGATGCCGCTCACCTGATCCAGGGATCCTCGAGGTTGGATTGGGACTATATCCTGGAAGAAAGCGCGCGCGGCAGGATGAGGGCCACGACCTATTTTCTGTTGCTGCAGGTTAGCCTTTTTTGCGGGAGCAAAGTGCCGGAGGAGGTCTTTAAAAAATTGGACGTGCCTTTCTGGAAAAGGGCCCTCATCAAAAAATTGATCCTGAAATACACGTTCGATGTCGGGGTTCCGCTCAAGAAATTGTTCCTCCGGGCCCACTTCCTGCTTTACGACGGCTTTTGGGAGCCGGTGCTTTATTTGATCAACATCCCGTATGAGCAATTCTGCAAATTCTACCGGCTCACCCCCTACACCCGGGCGGCAGACCTCCGCTACCGCCTGCGGATCCTCTATATGGCTCTTTCTGTTTTCATGAAGATTACGGACATTTAAAAACGTCCTTTTCAGTTCCCCTCCCTGGTGTATCTCAAGATCAGGACCCCATCCATCTCCCTGCTGAAGTCCAATTCAAAACGGGGATCCCGGTCAAGCCAATCCAGGAAGGTGCGGGAGTTCTCATCCAGCCCCCCCGACCTTGACCAGTCGGACGCCACGACCCACATCCTTTTGAACTTGAGCCGTGCTAATTTACCAAAAGAAGTTTTTTGACTCCCTTCAGTGACCGCCCGTTTCCAGGTCGTATCCAGCACGGTAGGGACAAAAAAATAATGGATCGCCGACGGCCCCCCATAGAACCGGACCCCCAGCATCACGTTTTCGTTCGTGAAACCCAGGAGATCGTTGTCCGGATCCACGCGGTCCTTCAGGAATCGCGCGATCGGCTTGACGGGTTTCTTGGTGTAAGCCCCCTGATGATGCGAGATGGGTTCCGTCATCTGATCGTTCAAAAAGCGGGCATAGGCCGCGCAAAGCAAGGCGATCAAGACCGCCATCGAAACCGTTCTGAAGGTTCGCCCCAGGGAGACGATCCCCACGGCCATCAAAAGGTAAAAATACGGACTGAACAGGATCAGGGCCCGGTCCAAATAAATGGAAAAAAAAGACCGCGAAAAAAAATAGACCGCGGCGACCGGGACCAGGAAAAGAAAACAGCAAAAGGCGAGGCCCGCCCGCGCGGCCTGGACGCGTGCGCCCCAAAGGGCGCTCACGGAAAAGATCCCCGACAAGATCAAGGCGGCGGCGTAAAGGGGCCCGGTCCCGTGGTATCCCAACACGAAATTCTCGAGAGTGAGGGCCAGGGACCGCCCCGTCGGCCTCGCCACCCAGAAGCCGTCCGCCACGGCTTGGAATTTATGGAAAAATTTCGGAAGGTACGGCATAAAACAGGCCACCACGGCCACGAAGCAAAGGACCTCCCCCCATTTGATTTGCGAGCGTTTGACGCCCGCCCAAAATAACCCCTGTGCGGCAAATAAAAAAAAGTAGACGTAGTTCGTGTAGAGCCCCCCGATGGAGGTCAACAGGAAAAGCAACCAAGGGACAAGACGTCCCTCGCGGATCGCCCTATAAAAGAAATACGAAGACGCCGTCCCGAAAAAAAGGACCATGCTGTAGTCCCGTGCTTCCTGAGCGTACCAAAGATGGAAGGGGGACAACCCGATCAACAAACTGGCAACGAGACCGGCCTTTCGATCAAAAAGTCTCGAGCCCAGCAAGTAGGTGAATATCACCGCCAGAAAACTGAAGATGAACGAGGGAAATCGCAGGCTGAACTCGGAGAATCCGAAGATTTTTGTCCAAAAATGCATCAAAAACCAGTATGCGGGTGCATTTTTAGTGATCGAGGGATAGCGGGTAAAAAAAACGCTCCCGACCTCGTCGTACCAAAGGTCATGGTCGCCCAGCCGGTAGAGCCGGAGAGCAAGGTAAACCGCGAAAAGAAGGCAAAGACCCCAAGCTTCCCTGTGCTTCAGAAAGTATTTTTCATACAGCATTTTAATCGACTGTGTCATTTCATCCCGAACCCACCAGGGGGTTGTGCTCCGGTTCCCCAAATGAACGTCGACATAGGCCATGTTCAGTCGGCCTGTCGCACAGCAAGATAATCCCGGTATTTGGAACTCTCCTCAAACACCTCACGATGGGATCCGACACGGACCGTTCCCTGCCCCTCGAGAAAACAAACCGTGTCCGCTTTCTCAAGGCCGGAGAGCCGGTGGGAAATAAGCAGGAAGGTGCTTTCCGGCAGGGCCTTTCTCAGGCGGTCCATGATCGTGACCTCGAGTTCCCCATCCAGCGCGGAAAACGCTTCGTCCAGCACCAGGATCCGCGGTTTTTTGATCACGGCGCGGGCGATCGCAATGCGCTGTTTCTGCCCCTCCGAAACTTTGCAGGCGTTCTCCCCGATCACGGTCCGGTATTTTTCCGGCAGGCCCTCGACGAATTCATGGATGCAGGCGATCCGGGCGGCCTCCGCGACCTCTTCGCGGCTCGTGTCTTTCAACCCGTAGCGGATGTTCCGCTCCACCGTATCGTTCCACAGGAAGGGCTCCTGGAACACCACCCCGATCTGCCGGTAGAACGAGCTCGCGCGGACCCTGCGGATGTCTTCGCCGTCGATGAGGATGCGCCCCCGTTGAAGCGGATAAAGCCGGAGCAAGAGATTGATCAGCGTGGTCTTCCCGGAACCCGAAGGTCCCGCCAACGCGACACAAGCTCCCCCTTCGACCGTAAAGTTAAATCCTTTGAGGACTTCCCGGCCCGAGGGATACGCGAATGTCACCTCGCCAAATTCGATCCTTCCCTTGGAAAAAATCAGCGCCCTCGCGCCGGGCATTTCCGGGGCGGCAGGCTCAAGGCTCAGGATCTTATCGAGTCTTTCGCAAGAGACCATTCCCAAGGCCGCCTGCTGGATCCAATGGGCCAAACTCCCCTGAAGGCCCGCCAGTTGCCCCACGTAAATACTGATCGCGCTCAGACTGCCGAGCGTCATGTGTCCTTGGATCACCTGATAGCCGCCGTAGGCAAGGATCGCCCCCAGCGTGAGCTTTTGAAGCAGCGTGTTCGAAAAGGAAGCCGCGGCTGCCACTTTCTCGTTCTTGAGCCGCAGGCGGATGTTCCGGACCATTGCGGCGAGATAGGACCTTGCCTCGTGCTGTCCTTGACCGCTGGCCTTGATCAGGTACATATGGGAAATACTCTCTTGCAACTGCCGGAAAATATCCTGCGCCCCCTCCACGATCGTCTTCCAGGCCCTCCGGAGGATCCCCGTGAAAAAATAGGGCCCGAGATACGTCAAAGGCACGAGCGCCAGAATGAACACGAACATTTGCGGGTCGAGCAGCAGGATGAGCCCGAGGAGGAATAAAGACCGCGGGACGAGCACGACGATCTGCGGCCCCAGGTCCGCGAGAAGCTGCGCCGCTTGCTCGATATCGTGTTGGATCTTATACAACGTCTCTCCCGTCGAGCCGTCCTGCAGGGCGCCGTAGGGAAGATCCTGGAATTTTTTGAAAAAGCTCCGGCTCAACCGGAAATGGACCCGCAGCTTCACCGAACGGGCGAGATAGCCCCCCAGCCCCTGGGAAAAAGCGCCCAGAAAATAAACAACCCCGATCGCGCCGACCAGGACCATGAACAAGCCGAGGTCCCGGTCGGGATAGGCCTTATCGATGACGAGCTTGGTCAGGTAGGGCGCGAGGAGCCCCATCCCCGCGGCGGCCCCGTTCAGCGACAGGATAAGGACTTCCACTCGCCAAAAAGGAAGGACGTACCGGAAGAATTTTTTCAATCGACGCATGGTCGTGATTGTATCCTATGACCGGACTTCGGGACAGTAGAAATGGATTCGGGGATCCTTGAACCTGAGTGACCGGCGTTCCTTCCCCCCTCCGGAGCGGGACCTTGACCGCATCCGACCCCCATCTCCCCGCCTTAGCCGCCTTCTTGCGCAGCGGCTCGGTCCAAGAGGTCCCGGACGGCCTGGAAAACCTCCTCCACGGAGATCGCCGTCATGCACCGGTTGTCCCGACACACCGAATTCCGGTAGTTAAACGAGGAAAGACACGGACTGCAAAAAAGGTCGCGCGTGATGATCCTGCTGTGCCCGCCCAGAGGGCCGTACAGGAGAGGCGTCTCCGGGCCGAAGAGGACGACCTTTTCGATGTCCGTCAGTGACGCGAGATGAACGGCCCCGCTATCGTGGCTCACGAGGACCCGGGAAATACGGAAGAGGTCGACGAGCTCCTTGATCGATGTCCCTCCCGTGAGATCGACGCAACGCCAGTCCCGTTCGGGGAATGAGGAGCCGGTTTTCTTCCGGCCAATGACCACGACCCACACGTCCGGCAGGGCCTGTAATTTCTCCGCGAGCGCTTTGTAGTTTTGAAGCGGCCAGGAACGCAAAGGAAGACGCGTTCCTGTTTCAAGATTCAAGATCACGATCTTTTCCCCGGGCGGGATGCTGGCCCCGGCGCTTCGAAGTTTTTCCCGGACCCGGGTGGCGGCGGACGGATCGGTGACGTGTCGGAGCGGCGCGGCACGTTCACGCGGCAAGGGCTCCTTGAGCAAAGGTCTTTCTGAAGGACTTTCTTTCAAAGATCTCACCAGCGCAAGGAAGTTTTCGGAAATATGCCTTTGCTGGTTGAATTGGACCCGGTGGGTCAAAAGATCTCCCCGGTAAAGTCCCTTCACCCCGAACCCGTCGAAACCCGAACGGACCCGCGCCCCGCTCATGCAGGCAAGGATGGCGGAAAAACGGGAAAAAAGTTCCAGATCGACGACCGTGTCGATACGCTCCCGCCGCGCCGCTCGCACAAAACGCATCGTGTCGCTGAAGAGCGCCCAAAGCCCCCCGTTCCTTAGGGTAAAGACGTTGTTTGCCTCAGCAACGCCGAGGACTTCCAGGACTTCCTGATTCTCTTCGAACGTCAAAAAATAAAGTTCCGCCTTCGGGAACATGTCCCGGACCGCGGCCACGGCCCCGAACGCAAGCACATTGCTCCCGATCTCGGACAGTCCGATGAACAGGATCTTTTCCGGATCAGGCCCCCCCGTGATCTTCCCGCGGAAAAAAAAAGCCCTCAGAGTGTCATAAAGGGAAAGAAAAAAACAGGCGGGAATTCCCAGCCACCGGTCCAGCGCTTGTGCCGTGCGAAAATCCATGTATTCCCTCTGTCGACGGTGCGGCTGCCGGTCGGTTATCGGATCTGTCGAAAGGACGCCGGCACTCTTGAGGCTCGCAACAGACGGATCTCTCGCCGTCCCGCGGAACCGTCCCACGACCGCGGCCTGCGGGCGTCTAAGAGACCGTACGGGCCAAACGGCCTCCGTAACAGTTATTGCGGCTCGAGTAAGATGCCGCCGCGTAATACCGGAATGCGACGGTAGAGAGAACGTTCAGGTAGAACCACGCGCCGCCGCGCAAGCCACTGCCCGCCGAATCCGTGATCTCTCCGGAGGCGTATCCGGGCCAATCCGCGTTCGTCGCGTAACCGCTCGAAGAAAGTTCCCCATCGCCATGGGTCCCCAAAAAAACCCGGCCGGCCGCGTTCCCGACCGTGACGGTCCTTTCCCACACATTGCCGCTCAGTTCCAAATTCCCGAAATACCCCGCCCCGGAGGGTTGCCGTGTCGTGGTCAACGACGTCGCGAAGATCCCCACCCGCAGCGGACCGCTTCCGCCGTCCCCTCCGGTAAAAGTCGTATTGTTATAGTTGGCATTGGCGTTCGACGTCGAACACGTTTCCGCGCCCGATTCCGAACCGCTGACTGTGGCACATGCCGTGATGCTCGTGGACCCCCAGGCGTATTCCCCGGCCACGTAGCCCACGGACCCCCGGGCGGCCTTCTCGTACTCGAGTTCGGTCATGGGCCGAAGACCCGCCCAATCGGCATAGGCCATCAGGTCCATCCATGAAAGATAATTCGCGGCGCGCGCCGGCCGGTCCGCCGAGAAGACGATCGGGTTGGTCGTCCCGTTCCCCGAAGCAGGGCAGCGGATCGTGTCCCGGTTCACGACGGCGTTCGTATTGTGCATGACATAATAATTGGCGACCGTGTCGGCTGAAATATTGGAGGCGACGCGACTCGCTTGCTGGGTCCGGGTCAGGCTGTTCAGAAAATCGACGTACTGCTGTTGCGACATCTCGTATTTCATGAGATAAAAGGCCTTATACCCTTTCGGATATTCGCCCGAGATCCAGAATTCCGACCCGCTCGTGTCTTCCCCGGCGATAAAATCCATGGCGGCGTAATAATAGCCGCCCGCCGCGACGCCCGTTACGTGGATCGCGTTCTCGTTAGGAATGAACCATGGCCTGGAATCAGCGCTGCCTTGACGGAACGCCGCGTTCGACGAGGTATCTCCCGCGTAAAATCCGCCTTGGGGGATATAAACCATCTCGACCCCAAAAACCTTGACCTTGGAATTCGTGGCGTGAATAACATCCGCATCCGAGACCCCATCGTTCCCGTAGGCCCAAAGAAGCTGGATATCCGTGAAATTCAACGTTCCCGACCCATAATAGGCCGGTTGGATAAAACATCCTTTTTTGTCCGGCGGTACGACCAGGTCAATCGAGAGGATCGACCCTCCCGCCTTGGATCCGCGCGAAAAACCGCTTGGGTTCGTCCCGGAAGATTTCAGCGTAGCGTGGCTCCAGGTCGTCCCTCCGTCCTGGGAAGATTTGATGAAGATCCAAACGCCGTCCGTATTGATGACATCTTTCCAAGCGTTGTCCCAGCTAATGTCGAACTCCACCACAACGGTTTGGGCGCTGGTGTCACGATTTTTGATCGAGACATTGGAAATGCTGAGATTGTTGGCGGTAGCGGTGAGAGGGCTTAAAAAAAGAGCAACGAGGCATAAGCAGCCGATGATCAAGCGCCTATCAGGGACCCTCTTCCTAGCGGATCCACAACCGAAATCAGCTATCGTCATCCCGAGTGACCCTCGAGTCCCGTTCTTTATTTTGCTACAAGTAACGAATGCCACAACCCTGCGAACCTTTTGCAAAAATTTAGAACGCAGTATAGCGAAAACAGACAAAACACACCCCTAACTCAAATTGTAACATCCGTAAAGCCAGATATCTAGTGCCGCTTAGACCGTGCCGGATCGATCGCAAACGATCGGGGAAGGGGTCTGGTTTCTTTGAGCGGCCGAAGCCGGTAAATTCGAAAAGACCTTCATCCGTGAGATCAGGAAGGACTAAAATGGGGAGTAGTGGATTCGAACCACTGAAGGCTAAAAGCCAACAGATTTACAGTCTGTCCCCTTTGGCCGCTCGGGCAACTCCCCGCAATACCTATATTTTGGACTGCTTAATCCGGAATGAGGATTGTCTCGCTGTTTTAATGGAGGAAACCGCTATCGCAACCAGCTCGTTAGCTTCTTGCCATAAAGACGCCACTGCCGTCTCTTTGATGATATTAGCCTCCGCAAGCAATTCAAGCCAATAGCAAACCTCATCGGCTTCTTACTCAATGATACTCATTTTTGCAATGAAATCTGCAAGCGACTTGGCTCTACACGCAGACCGATAATTTACGCCAACGGATGTTCCGCAACGCAACAATTGTTTTCCCAAAATGTCGGCTGTCTTATTTTGGGGTAAGTCATGAATCAATTTTAAAACTTGTACAGCAAATTCCTTAGTGCGTTTTTAAAGATCAATTTCTTTCATTCTTCACTTTGCATTCCATATTCCACATTTCGCATTCCTCATTCCGCAATCCGCATTCCAAAATAAAAGACCGCTGCTGAAGGCCGAAAGCCCAATGCTTTCGGCATTCCGCTAGGTCTTGACGACCTTCGCTTCAGGATTTGGCGCCTCCGCTTCCCTCCGGTCGCCTGATTCTCTTTAAATTTCTACAGAAAATCAGTGCTGCCCCAATTTTCATAAAACCTTAATCACTAATTGGGACGGCCACCCGCCCTATCACCATGACGTTAAGTCATGTTGATAAACAGGGCTCTCTTCAAATCCCACCCCAGCTTAAAAACAAGCTGGTGGAGGGATTTGAACCCCCGACCCGCTGTTTACAAAACAGCTGCTCTACCCCTGAGCTACACCAGCGAAATTATATGAAACCCCTGCCCGCCTGAAGCTTCGTTTCAGGACGGGTCCGTCCTCCGCGAAGTTCTGCGGAGGCGAAAGCTACACCAGCACGGGTCCTTATCGATTCGGTGAAAAGGTCGTTCCGGCTCCCCCTCCATACTCCGCGGAACCCGGAAAAGCAGTAAGGAGTATACATAAAAACGGGGAGAACCCGTAAGGAAAATAATGGTCTTCCGTTCCCCGGTTCTCCCCGTTTTACCACAAACCCGCTCGAAAGCGGATCTTAAGCGGCCTTTTTCTCTTTCCCCAGCACAAAGTAGAGGATCATACCCAAAATCGGAAGGACCAGCACGAGGATGATCCAGAGGATCTTTTTGCCCATGGTCTTCGCGCTTTTGGCACAATCCACGATAGCAATGATGTCCAAGGCAAGAACGATCAACCCTAAAATGGTATTCATGAATCCTCCTTTGTTGTTGTCACCCAAAACCATCCTGAGCCAAGAGCTGGGAGGCCCCCGAGACCCCGGCACTGAAGACCTGACAGAAAATCCTGCGACGCCCTATTATACCGTTCGCGTCCCGAACTACCACAGATTTTCCTGCCCCGAAGACAAAAACGCCAGCACCTCGCGAAGTCACCTAGACCTTCGGGGGCACCTCCCGGCCCTGGACCGTCCTGTTTCCCGAGACCTTCCGCTTGAACAACCTCTGGGGGCCGAACGGTTTGACCATCACTAAAAAAACCGGCAGGACCAGCAACGAGCAGATCAACGCAAAAAAAATCGTTAGGCTGGTCAAGACCCCGAAATGGACGGTGATCCGGAAACTCGCGAAGACGCTTGACGCGAACCCCAAGACAAGGATCAAGGTCGAAACGACCATCGACTGTCCCATGTTGCGGTACGTGTGATGCAAGGATTGGATATAATGGGACCGGTGCTCGAATTCTTTGCGGAAACGGTAAAGGAACTGGATCGAGGCGTCCACCACAAGCCCAAGCACGATGCTGGCGATCATGGCCGTCGCCGTTGAAAGCTCGATCCCGACGAACCCCATGAAACCATAGACCGCCAGGATCGGGATCACGTTCGGGATGGCGGCCAGCAGGCCCAGTTTGAACGAACGAAAGATCAGGGTGATCACGATCAGGATCGACGCAAAAGCGAACGCAAAGCTTCGGGCCTGCTCATGGACAAGGCTTTTTGCGATCTTGCCCAACAGCACGACGTTACCCGTTAATTTGTATTCGAAAAAACCGCTCATGTGCTTTTCCAAATAGTCCCGGATCCGCTCCTCGAGCAAGGCCCCTTCGGTCGTGCCGATGGCCCGCATGCGGGCCTCGAGCCGGGTCTCCTTGAAATCGGGCGAGATCATTTTCCACAATTCCGGGTCCCCCGCGCTGGCCATCCCCTTGAAATAGAGCTCCAACAGGGTCTTCTTGTCGGGGATCTCGTAGGCCTCGGCCTCATCCTTCCTCGCCTCGTTGATCTTTTTGACGAGCGTCGTGATGCTATTGACCTTGGGGATCCCCGGCTCGCCTTCCAGGTAGGTCTTGAAACGGTCCAAAAGTTCCAAGGCCTTCGGGTCCACTAAACTTTCCCCGTCCTTGCGACGGAACACGAACCCCAGGGAATAAACCCCGGTCAGGTGTTCGTCAATGAAACGGGTCGCGATCGCCAACGGCAGGCCGGGTTTCATCTGCTTGACGATGTTGGTATCGACCTGGATCCTTTGGATCCCCTGAACGGACAACACGACGACCGCAAAGGTCAGCAGAAGGATCCACCATTTCCAGCGGTACTCCAGTTTTTCTAAAAAGCCCAGGATCACCCGGTTGAAGAAATGTCTCTCATCGGACGGATCGACCCGAAGCGGACGGTACGGCAGGGCCGGCAGCAAAAGGACCGTCAGGACGATCTCGATGACGTAAGAGTAGAAGGTCCCGAGGGCCGCAAAAATACCGAAACTCTGGATCGCGGGGATGGGGTTCAAAGCGAGGGACCCGAACCCCAGGACCGCCGTGAAGTGCGTCAAAAAGCAGGGCACCCCGAGCTGTTGGATCGTCTGAAGCACCGCCTCCTTCAAACTTTTGTGGTGCGGCCGGACCTCAAAAAAAAGATTGATCAGGTAGGTCGAATTGATCACCGAGACGATCATGATGACCGGCGCGAGAAGCGACGTCATCAGGTTGAGCTCCTGGCCGAGCAGCGAGATCGTCCCGAGCGTCCAGACCAAGGTCGTGAAAACGATGGCCATGGAGAGCACCATGCACAGGAAACTCTGATAGATCAGGTATGTCATCACGACCAGGACCACCGTGATGACCGGGATGAAAACGAACTGGTCACGGTGGATCAAACGGATAAAATCATACTGCTCGACCGGGGCCCCCGCCATATAGAACTTGAGGTCGGGTCTTTCGAAATCGGCGAGGTATTCCTTGAGTTGTTCGATAAAAATACCGCTGTCCGAGGCGTGTTTTTCCGCGGTCTTAAGAAAGACAAGGATGTTCGCGATCTTACCGTCCTCAGAGACCAGGTTCTTCAAGAACAGTTCGTTTTTAAGCACTTCCTCCCGGACCTCCCCGAGCGACCGCTCTGCCTCCAGGGCGCCTTGCAGCGCCGGGACCATGCGCACGCCGAGGAATTTGTGCTTGATGTCCACGGAATTCGAAAGACTCATCACGCGCTCGACTTGACCGTAACTGGCGATGGCGTTCGTGACGTTCCGGAGGGTCTTGAGATTCGCTTCGGTGAAAAGGTCTTGCGTCGCCATGGCCACGGCGATCATTTGGTCGCTGCCGTATTTCTGCTTGTATTCCTGATAGTACTGGTATTCGGGGGATTTTTTAATGAAAAGCGTTTCCATGGACGGATCGACGGTCAACCGCGAGGCCGCGATACCGAAAAAGAACACGCTGATGAACATGACCAGAAGGACCGGCCATCGCGCGTGGTGAATGAACTCCGCGAGGGAACGAAACATGCGCTTATTTTAGCACATCCCTTGAAGAAAGGGACAGCCTCGGAATACGGCCGGTAGCGTATCATAAATTGTGTAATGGTCTGAGCGGAGGCAAATAAAAAGGGTGTATCCTTCTGGCGCCAACCAAGGAGGACACACCCTATGGAAACTCTCACTCACGTCAGATTGCTCCAACGCA
>JAHQRI010000144.1 GCA_019052695.1 Candidatus Omnitrophota bacterium | reverse complement strand
AACGGCGAGACCGCCGACCCTTGCGAAAAAACGATCAGCGCGCCGAGCAGGACCAGGACCACGACGATCGGGGTCAGCCACCATTTTTTGCGGACCTTCAGAAAATCCCAGAACTCCTTCAAAAGACTCAGCTTGCCCATGCGTTCCCCCTTCGGAAAATCGGTGAATTCAATCGCGAAAGTATATTAACAAAGGATCGGAAAAAGGAATAGGGCTTTTCGTGCAACGGGCAACGCGCAAAGCGCAACGTAGGAAGCAAAAGAATCCCCGCAGTATTGATGAGTTATTTTCGTTGTGCGTTGACCGTTGAGCGTTGCGCCGAGTTAAAATTGCTTTTCGTAATCCGAGGGAGCTCTCGTATCCTTCGGGCTGAGCTTCCAGAAACTGGGGTCTTGGGCGGGAAAGCGGAGGTCGAGCAGGTCCTTCCCCGTGAGCCGGAGGATGAGGCCGATCGGCGTGAGGACCAAGTAGAAAAGCGCAGAAAGCAGGACGCGGGTCATGACCCATCCCATCAGGATCGCAAGCGTCATCCACCCTTTTTGCAGCGGCTTCAACACGCCGGGCGCCACGGCGCCCAGAAGACCCAAGAAGACCCCCGGAGCGAGAAAATAGGGATAATGCGCCTTCCCGCGCCACAGGAAAATGATCCCGAGCGCCGCGAAAACGCCTCCCACCACAAAGCCGAATTCCCGGAGCTTTTTTGTCGAACTCTCTATTTTTTTAATCTCTTGAATGACCATGATTCCCTCGTGCAACGTTCTACGCACAACGCGCAGCAGAACGGCAACAAGCGTTGTTCGTTGCCCGTTGAGCGTTGCGCCCGTTAGTCCAGTTCAAACTCCTTCATCCAGTCCGTGTCTTTCTCAAGCGCCTTCTGGCGTTCTTTCTCCAGCAAAAAATTCCCGAGGACAAGGTAATCCATATGCGTCCGCATAAAACACCGGTACGCGTCCTCGGGCGTACACACGATCGGCTCCCCGCGCACGTTGAACGACGTATTGATCAGGACCGGACACCCCTGCTGTTTTTCAAAGGCCCTCAGCAGCTCGTAAAATCGCGGATGCTGCGCCGCCGTGATCGTCTGGACGCGGGCCGAATAATCCACGTGCGTCACCGCCGGGATCTCGGAGCGCTTGACATTAAGGAGGTCGATGCCTTCGAGTTTCTTTTCCTCGTCCGTCATGTCCCGCCGCCGCTCGCCCTTGACCGGCGCGACCAGAAGCATGTAAGGGCTTTCGGCGGTCATCTCGAAATAGTCCGAGACCCGCTCCGCCGTGACCGCCGGCGCGAACGGCCTGAAACTTTCGCGGAACTTGATCTTCAGGTTCATCTGTTCCTGCATCTTCGGGGACCGCGAGTCGCCGAGAATGGACCGCCCGCCGAGCGCCCGCGGCCCGAACTCCATGGGCCCCTGGAACCAGCCGATCACTTTTTCTCTCGCAAGAAGCGCCGCCACGGTCCCGGCCACTTCGTCGTCCTTCAAAAGCGTGAAAGGGATCTTGTGTTCTTCGAGATACGAGCGGATCTCTTCCGCGGAATACTCGGGACCCAAGAACGACCCCCGCATCGAATCGCTTTTTCCGTCCGTCACGCGCGGTTTTTCGAGGTATTGGTGCCACGCGAACGAGGCCGCCCCCACCGCTCCCCCGGCGTCCCCCGAGGCCGGCTGGATCCAGATCTTTTCAAAAGGCCCCTCCCGCAGCACGCGGCCGTTCCCGACGCAATTGAGCGCCACGCCGCCCGCGAGGCAAAGGTTCTTCTGGCCCGTGACCTTGTGAACGTGGCGGGCCATTCGCAACATCGCCTCCTCCGTCACTTCCTGCACGGACCTCGCGAGGTCCATCTCGCGCTGCGTGACCCGCGATTCAGGCTTGCGCGGCGGACCGCCGAACAGCTTGTGGAAGCGGGCGTTCGTCATGCGCAGGCCGGCACAATAATCGAAATACTTCATGTTGAGCTTGAACGAACCGTCCTCTTTGAGATCGATCAGCTCTTTCAGGATCAGGTCCTTGAAGCGCGGCTTGCCGTAAGGCGCGAGGCCCATCACCTTGTACTCGCCGGAATTGACCTTGAAACCCGTGTAATAAGTGAACGCGGAATAAAGGAGCCCCAGCGAATGCGGGAACCGGACCTCGGCTTCGATCGTGATCTTGTTATCTTTGCCGACGCCATAGCTCGTCGTCGCCCATTCCCCGACCCCGTCCATCGTCAGGAACGCGGCTTCCTGGAACGGTGACGGAAAGAACGCTGAGGCGGCGTGGGACTGGTGGTGCTCCGGGAAAACGATCTTCCCCTTGAAGCCTTTGAGCTCGTCCTGGATGTAATCTTTCATCCAGAGCTTCTGCTTGATCCAAAGCGGCATGGCCTGAAGGAACGACGCGATCCCGTGCGGCGCGTAGGCGAGATAGGTCTCGAGAATGCGCTCGAATTTCAGGAAGGGTTTGTCGTAGAACGAGGCCACGTCAAGGTCCGCCGCGGTGATCCCTCCCTGCTTCAGGCAGAACGCGATCGCGTGGGCCGGGAAAGAGAAATCGTGCTTCTTGCGCGTGAACCGCTCTTCCTGCGCCGCCGCAATGATGACCCCGTCGCGGATCAGGCAGGCCGCGCTGTCGTGATAGAAAGCCGAGATGCCAAGGATGTTCATACCGCGCTGCCCCAATGCTTATCATTTTTTACGAAGTTGAAATTGGGGCTGTCCAAACTACTCTTTTTGAAATGAAATAAAGAGTTTGGACTGTCGTGATAAAAAGCCGAGATACCGAGAATGTTCATGCCTTCGAGCCCCCCGGAACGATCTTCTGCCGCGCTAAGAGAATACCGGCCATGAACCAAAAACTCACGAGCGATTGCGGGCTTTGAAGGTTCGTATCGACCAAAGCATAGATCAGAAAGGCAAGAAGGCCCGTCAGGATCCCCAGTTGCATCAGAGCCTCGGGATCATCCCCTAGTTTTTTGATGTGCCGCAAAGCCTTATAAAAAAAGATCCCGAGAAAAGCGCACAAAGTGAGGATGCACGGGATCCCCGTTTCCGCCGCAAGCTGCAAATAGCCGTTATGGGCATAGTACCCCCGGACGCGCCAATTCTGCTCCTTATCGTACTTCGCGTGGGCAACGTTATAAGTGTTGATCCCGGTCCCGGTCCAGGGTTTTGCCTGGATCACTTGGACCGCGCGCTTCCATAGCTCGACACGCTCGACAAAGGATTGTTCTTTTCCCTGGGCGTCTTTATGGATAATAACATTTTGCGGCAAAATCGCGAGCATTGCCAAACCCAGCAAAAAGGCGCCGCCGAGCGCCTTGAACCAGCGCTTATAAACGAACAGAAATAAAATACTAACACCCAATGCCAAAATTGCTCCCCGGGTGCGGGTCAAATAAAGAAGGATCAAACAACACCCGGCAAGCAAAGCAAAATAAAGGGCCTTTTTCCCCGATCCCTCCTCTTTGACCCACTTCCAAAATTGCGCCAGAAAGACCGGGATGGAAAGGACTAAATAGGAGGCCATGATCCCGAAATCACGGAACGGCCCTACAAGCCGGATACCGGAACCGGAATCTTGGGC
>JAHQRI010000034.1 GCA_019052695.1 Candidatus Omnitrophota bacterium | reverse complement strand
GTCTTTTCGTGCTTCACGAATCTCGAAAGCACCGAAAGAATCATTTTTGCGATCTTTAACTACTTAAACACTGTTTGGAAGGAAAATCCCTTGAAGCAATTTACACAATTTATTTGACGTTACCCTGACCAGGTTGAAGGCCTATGCGGCGGTGGAAATGACGACGTAGTCCTGGACCAGGGTGTCAATGAAGGTATGGACGGTCGAAAGGAAACGTCCGCTCCCGTCGTAGCGGAAACCGTTCTTCAGCTGCAGATCTTCGGGCCGGTCCACCAGCAGGGCCAGAACGATCCCGTCGACCCCTTCCAGAGCAAAACAGTCGTTCAAACGCCGGGTGAGCCTCGGATCCGATTTTCCCAATCGATCTTTAAACGCTTCCGCGGAATCATTTCCCATGTCCGAAAAACCGAAAACGGAAACTTTCCCGCTCAATGCTATGTCTGGTAAACGAAGATCCACCTGCGCCACCGATCGCAGCGCCTCCACGCGGGCACTGTGCCCCCCCTGGGCAACATCGGGAATTACCAGCCGGATCTCGGAACGCCGCGTCCCCGCCAGTGTCAAAAGCATTTTGAAATCCTCCGGCGCCATCGCGTCGATCTTCGCCTGCTCGATCACCAGCACGGCCTTGTTCCCAGCGGACGCCACGGGTTGAGCCCTCGCTTCCGAGCGGCTTTGGCCTTCGGCCACGTTCGACGGGGCACGCACAACGCCCAACGGCTCCAGTTCGCGTTGTGCGTTGCGCGTCGGACGTTGCGTATCGGACGTTGCACGTTGCGCCCCATCTTTCCGCACTTTGGAACGGTGCGAGCTGTCTTTGACCTTCGCCGGACTGGCCGATTTTGTAATCTGCCGCAGCCGGAGCAATTTACCGTATCGCTTACTGACCGGTAATTTTTTGCGGGCATTGTTTTGAAGAAGGTCGGCTTCACGGTATTGCTCTTTTTCCAAAGGAAAATGCGAAAAAGCATCATCGTCCACTATCCCCGAAATATCTCCTTCCGGGGTCATCCCCTCGGAAACATAGTGATCGTCCGTCGCGAACCAGGCCCCCACAGGCATGCCGGCATGAAGGGTACGGATAAAATTTCCAGGGCCTTCTCTTCTGTATGATTTTGCGATCTCATAGCCCCGCTTCAGCAGAAAAACGTCAAATCCTTGGCCGACTTGTTTTTTTAGGATTTCCGGCCATCGGGACGGATCTGTGATGTCCGCATTCACAAAAAGGATCGAATACTCCCGTTCGGGCCGCAAGCCAAAATAATCCCATTTAAAGCGGATCCGCGGAACTTCCGTCTTGGGTCCGTTTGCCACGCGAGGGTACCAGGGCACGGCTGTTTTGAAGACACCGTCAACGCGGATGTCATAGATCTTCAGTTCATGGAGCTCTAATAAAAGGCTGACTTTAAGATGGTCACTGCGCTCGACGTCCGCAGAATGCGCCCCTCCCAGTACACGCTTGGTTTCAAAATAACGCCATATGTGCCACCGATCGACCAAGGAATATAACGCACTCTCCCCGTGTGCTTTAAGAACCTTAAGCTTATCGGCCACCCATTCCAAGTCTGCAACTTTAAGGTCCGGATAATGCGCAACAAAAAGATTCTTCTTCGCGTCCAGCATCGTGAGAGCCCCCGTAATATCCGCTCCCGCCCCACCGTAAATCGCGGTAATGGGTTTTCCGTCGGGATTCACTTTTTGACGGACCTCCAGCGCGTAAAGAAAATCGTCTGCGCTAAAGAGCTCGGGCGGCTGCGGAATACGGCCAAGTATAGCATCTGCGGAAACCGAGGAACTTGTCTGCTTTTCACGCATTTCGGAACGAACGGGGTCAAATGATGCAGCAGACTCAAAAACCGCATCATGGAATTCGTTTTTGAATTCTGCGGGACTATACATCGGAGAGGAATAGGTGCCGTTGATCAAATATACGGGGATCTCATGTTGCTGTAAGAACTGGAATATCTCCTGGATCCGCCGCCTGATCTCCCCCGTCTCAGGACGGTATTCTTTTTGCCCGCCGGCAGACGTTCTCGCGAAATAATCCATGTCCAGGGACAGCAGGATCCCGTTTTTAAGCAGTGGGAGGTTCTTTTTTATGATCTCCTGCCAGTCGCTCCCCATATTTTCGAAGGGATGCTCGTCATCCAACAGCAGATGCCCCTGCTCGGGGTAGGCCCACAACACCTCGCTGACAAGCTTCTTCCGCAGAAGATGCGCCACCCAATTTGCCGACCCGCTTTGCAGAGCGTTGGGCTGATCTTCGTCGGAGGGATTGTTATCACTATGATAATCAAACAGCACCAGCGGTAATCCCGGCAGGACCCGGCCCTCACGCACCGCGTCCTGGATCTGCCGGAACACGGCATGATGCTCGTCGTACACCTCAGTCTCGGAAATGACGGGTCCCGTTTCTTCTGTGCTCGCCTCGCGCATTTCCGAACGCGCCGTCGTCGCAAGGATCTCAAGAGATGAGGCGCGGGGATCATGTTCGCTGATCGGAAGGGCCGGAAGCGCTTCAAGATCCGGTACTTCCCCGGACTCGCTCGCTTTTTTTTCATAATCCCGCAACACCTCATCCCGGACGATCGCGTAGAGGCGTCCCGCGGCATCCGAAGCGATCGCGACCAAAGGATGTCGCTCCCCGATGGCATGTTTGAAAATAAATGCCTGGCGGTCGGCACGGGATGAATTCTTGCTGAATCTGATGTAGGCCTCCGAAAAAACAACGTCGAAAAAAGGTCCCGCCCTTTTTTCCCGGTCCGTTGCTCCTGTGTTGGCGTTCCGGGAAAAACGCAGTTCAACCGCGCCCGAACCGGACGTCGCGATCCCGATACTGCTGGACGGCGGCAGTCCGAGGATGGTCCCATACATATGATCCCCTACCGGACGGGCCCCTTTCTTTCCTAAAGAATTTGCAAGCTGATCATACAAGTCTCGAAGAAATACAGCTCCCGGGGACGCCGGATCCTCCTTGCCCGTTTCTGCTTTCGAAACGGTAGGCCCGTTGCCGACCTGGATTCCTGGAATGGTCTTGGGAGCGAACCTGTGTTTTGCGGTATACCGGATCGACCCGGAGACCCCTGTGGTCTTCATCCCCTCCTCTGTGACTTCAAAAGTCATCCCGTTCATTTTTTCTCCGTTCTTTCGATACCCAAAAAATTTCAAATACCACCGGCCCGCCTTCCGGGCGACCAGAACGCTGATCTTCTTAAACCCTGATGAAATACCGATCGGAAAATTGAATCCGGAAATAGGGTTCTTCCCCGCCGTTTTGCCGTTGGGAAGGGGGAAATGGGGAGGAATAGACCAACGGAACAACTGCTGGGGCGGTCTCAAGGCAGGGGTGATATCCAATTCCTTCTCAAAAAAATCACGCTCACGCGCCTGGTCATAAAGGGCGTTAAGCTGGCCCCAGACGCCGGAAACGGCCCCCCGCAGTTCCGAGCGAACCCGGCCCTCCGCCGCAGGCAGGGATGACAGAGGGCGGAGGGTGGAGGGGGTCTCAGGTTCCACGCTCTCCACTTTACGCCAAACGTGCTCCGCCGTTTGTTCTCCGTTCACCGTGCGCACGCCGCTCCGCACCATGAAAGCATCGGCGGACCCAGGATTCGCAGCTTCCGGGAATAGAAAAGGAAGTTCGCTTCGGTCGGAGGCCACCCGGCCGCTCGCAGCGAGCCCGTCGGGACCGTATTCCTTGGTCTCCACATTCAAAAAGGATCTACGGAACAGGATCTCAGTACCCGGATGACCGAGATCGGCTCGGACACGGACTCCGGGGAAATGATCGATCAGCCAGCCCACAAATAACGGGTGGTCACGGCTCATGAGCTTTTTATGCTGCAGGCCCTTGTCGAAAGCGATCCGGTGCAAATAAAGGTAGGGCTGTTTTTTACTCTCCCCCCAGAATTCCTTAAGCGAAATCTGAAACTGACACAAATAAAGTATTTTCCCGTCCGTTCTGTTGACATCTTTTAATTTTAGAGGACTTCCCGCCTTCGCAAGGGCCCCTTTTTTCGCCACGATCACCTGATGTTCGTAATATTCGATCCAGGAGGCCCCAAAAACGCCGCTGGTGCTGCGCGCCGTGGAAATGACCGGCATGAAGAAATAATCCTCTTCCCCCAGGCCTTGCAATTGTTTTCGGATCTCTTCCCATTGCGTCGCAGAAAATTTATCCTTCCGGTAACGGGGCACGAAAGCATCCACCGTGACCATCAGAGGCCTCAGGACCTTGACCGGCTTGCCGCGATTGTGGTTCTTCTGGACCTCTTGCATCAAATGCGGCAGTATTTCCCCCGTATTCAGCGGATTTTTTTCGTCGCTCAATAAGTGCAGCACATCCTCGTGCCAACGGTCGTGATCAACCATACCCGGCTCCCCGTCCTGCTGCCGCGTCTCAGAGCGAACGGTTTTGTCGCGTCGCTCGTCATTCGTCACTCGGGATTCGTTCAGGTTCTTCGTATTTTCGAGCCCCGAGGTACGAGTCCCGATTCCCGTGCTTTTTTGCCGTACTTCACTCCGAACCGACGGATCAGGGCCGGAGATCAATTTCTGCGGGACCTTGGAAAAACTCGGGGGGCCCTCGATCCGGACCGCCTTCGAGCCGTGGGTTAGAAAATAAGGCGTTCCCTCGATCTTCCCGTCCCTTCCGACCTCGATCTCGTCGCCCTCCTTGAATGTCGCGGAGGTGTCGCTCCCCTTCACCTTTGAAATACGATAAACGTTCTGTGAACCGTCCGAACGCTTCAGCGAAAGGCTTGTTTCTTTGATCACCTTTCTTCCATTTTCCATTTGTCCGAGCCTGCAAGCGCCCCATATCCCTTCTCCGAAGAAACCATCCTCCCGAACGCGTTTGGAAAAGAACTCCCCCGTGATCCCTGACCCGACCACGCGGGCCTTTTCGCCGCCGAAGTACCTGTAAAAGAGGTGAAGCGTGCTTAGAGTCCGGGTCCCTGAATTGCGGAGCCTGAGGCCGTTCCGTTGGGCCTCCCACGCCAACCAGTTAAAGATCGTGTTGGCGATCCCTTGCCCCCTGTGCCCGATGTAAGAAGCCGACGTGCGATTGCCTAAAGGATACACGGCATCGGTCTCAAGATATCCGCCGGCCCGTATGAGATCGACAGACCCGGTTTCTTTACCGTCCACGATCACGGTGATCTCGAACTTATCGTTGTGACGGGCACGGATCTTAAGACCGACCGGCGCCCCGCCCTTCCGGATATTGGCCAGCAGGATCCGCGTCCCATCGGAATATCCGGAGTTTTTCGTGAAGCTCTCAGTTTCTTTGGCCAACAGGGATTCCGTAAGGTCCTCTTCCGTTCCCCGTGCCTCGCTCCGCCCGGAACCGCCCGGAAGGATCTTTCCAATCCTTTTCCGGCCGTGCTGAAATCCCACGAACCGGACTCTTTCTCTACCTTCTTCATGGAGGTATTTCTCCAGCCAGATCGTATCGCGATCGGGATCCAGAGGACCGATCCCCGTATAGTAATGAGCATCCCCCTGACCGGCCTTTGTCCCATCAGGAAACTCGAAGCCGCCGGGGGCCGTACCCTCTTCCAGCTGTTTTGGGGTGAAATGGGAAGTCACCTCGATCCGGTCTCCAAGTGCGCCGGAGGAATAAAATCCCCGTTCCTTGTGGTACTCATAAGAACCGACCGGGGTGAATCCTTCCTTCGTGGCGATATATTCACTCCCGTAACTTTTTGCGTTACCGTCCTCACGCGTTCCGACAAATCCAAAACTCCAGCGCCCGTTCTTGCGACTCAGGACCATTTCGATCTTGTCACAACCTTTCCCGACTTTTGTGATCAGTTTTCTTTTGACGGCTTGGCCCTCAGGTAACGGGAATCCACCGGGTAATCGACCGTTCAGCAACTGGTCCTCGCTCAAAAACGCAGTGACGTCGATCGTTTCTTCAAAATCATCCGTACGGGAGTAATATTCCCGCAAGGCACGATATTTCATCGAACCGTGCGGAGTAAGACCTTCCTTCATCACGATCCATTCGTTCCCGAAAACCTCGGCCCCGTCCCGGTTCCGTCCGACAAACCCGAAGACCCACTCCCCGCCTTCGCGCCGGAGGGCCATTTCGAGTTTCTGGCAATCCCCGCCGACCCCCGTGTAGAATTCCGACCCGGCCTTGTGCCCGAGAGGCAACGGCATATCGGATGGAAGCATCCCGTCTTTGATCATCAGGGACGTGATCTCGATCCGCTTTTCGGTCTCCCATGCCTTCAGATAAAATTCCCTTACCTTGCGATATTTTAGGGGCCCGACCTTCACGGGACCTTCCGCCGTCACCTCCCATTCCGTCCCGCTGCCCGCGTCTTCGTCGTTTTCATGTCCGATGAACCAAAGATACAGTTTCCCGTTCTCGCGAACCGCGAGCGTCTCGATCTTTTTGCAACCTTTGGGAACTCCGGCGAGAAAACTCTGTCCGGCGGTCTGCCCGTTCAGGAACGGAAAATCAGCGGGAAGCATTCCTCTTTCCAATTGATTGGGAGAAAGCAACTCTTGAAGCGGGAACGGTTTTACAAAGTCGCCCGTTTTCGCGTATAGGGCTCTCAAGCCCCGGTATTGGATCGGGCCGTTCAACGCAACCCCTTCCTTTGTTGCGTTAAATTCGTCGCCGTGACTCACGCTACCGTCTTTCCGGGCACCCACGAATCCGAAATTCCACCGGCCGTCCTTATGGCTCAAGACTATCGCGATCCTTTTACAGTTCTTTCCGACTCCCGTAAAGAACCGCGAGGTCGAAAATTGGCCGTTCGGGAACGGAATTCCCGCGGGAAGATCGCCATTCTCCAACTGGTCCTGCGTCAAAAGCGACGTGATGTCGATAGACGTTTCAAAATCATCCGTCCGGGCGTAGGCCGTTCTTAAAGGCCGATATTGGTAAGGACCCAGTCGCGTCACTTGACGCGCGTGCTTTCGGATCACCACCTCATCCCCCAAGACAGCGGTCCCGTCTTCCTTATAGCCCACGAACCACAAGCGCCAAGTGCCGTCCTTTTGAAGAAAAACCGCCATCTTGGCGCGAACACATTCTAGTCCGATCCCCATAGGAAAATTCGTTTCAGACTTCAGACCCTTGGGAAACAGGAACCCGCCGGGAAGACGTCCTTTTTTCATCTGGGAAAGGCTCAGTACCGGCGTGATATCGATCATCCGGGCTTTACTGAAATACGAGGCCGGCTTCGAATAAAAAACGGGCAACTGGGTCAGGGCTTCGACTTTCAGGTCCGTTTCCTCAGGAACGCGCGTCAACTGTTCGATCCTAACCGCGCCCGACCGCAAGGCAAGTTCCCGTACAAAGCACTTGTAAGTAATGAAATCCCTCATCCGCTTAGCGGAGAAATCCTTTTGTTCCGAAAAATAGGGGCCTTTTTCCTTGGCGGACCGGAATGCCTCCATGCGGCTTAAAATATCCCTGACGTAACGCGCCATATTCGATCCGTCTTGATCCGCCAAAAGGCCGAGATAAGTTTCAAGAGTAAGCGCTTTGGCCGAAATATCCGAGGGAAGGTCGATAACATTACGGCCGGCGAGATTCCTTAATACACGCGTCAACCTATCCGAGGGAAAAGGTGCCAATCGCTCCGCGATCCCTTTTTCTTCCTCTTCTACTTTCCATTCCGCGGGATAAATGTCCCCGTCGCTCAATCGCTCCCATTGTTTGAGATCCTCGAAGATCTCCCGGAACGTCCTGCCGCTTTTATCCGCCACATGACCACCTGCCACATGCCACACGACGTTATCCGGTTTTTCTGTATTTCCGTCTTGGGGCCTTGTGGCCGTATTCCGCATTTCACTCCTTGTCTTGGGCACATCTGCGGACAGATACGATGCGGCGTCCGGAAAAAGGAACGGCAACTGCCGCCGGTCGGATGCCACGCGGCCGGTCGCGGCCCCGTACCGGTATCCGCCCTTCATGTCCAGGAACGCTTTTTGGAACAGTACCGCAGAGGCGGGATGCGCGAGATCCGCGTACACCGACGCTCCGGGGAAATGGTCGATCAGCCACCCCGTGAAAAAGGGGAAATCCCGGCTCATGAACTTTTGGTTCTGCAGCAGTTTCGCGTAGGCAATGTCCGTCCAAAAAACCTCAAGGCCCGTCCCCTCTTTTGACGGCAACTCTTTGAGATGGATCTCGAACCGGAAGAGATAAAGAACGCCCTCGTCGTCAACATCCACATCGTTCATGTCTAAAAAATCCAGCACCCTGGGAAGGGCTCCTTTTTTCGCCAAAACGATCTGATGCGCCGCGTAGACCTCCCTGAGGTCCCGGGTCCTGGAAATGAGCGGCATCAGAAAATGATCGTTTTCATCAAGGTCCTGTAGCTGGTCACGTATCTGATTTGATTGCTCCGCAGACAACGATTCGCCGGGTGCGCGCGGGGCATGGTCATCAGCTTCAATGAAGATCGGTTTCAGGACTTTAACGGACTTTCCGTGATTGTATTTTTCCCGGACTTCTTTCATCAGATGCGGCAGAAGTTCACCGGTATTCAGAGGATTTTTTTCATCCCTTAACGGGTCCATCACCCGCTCCAGCCACCGCCCTTCGCCGGATTGTGCCTCGTGCTCCTTTTTTCCTCTCGTCTCCGACCTCGTCCGCTTCACCGCCCCGGAGGATTGAGCGATCAAAAGCGGCTGGCCGCGTTGCAGATCATACTTGGGAAAATCGACCTCTTGTCGGGGTCCCGTTACGACCCGCTCCGTATGATGCAAAATATCCAAGGCAGTGATAAAGGTGCCGTGCCCGAACAGAATGACCGTTTTTTCCGGATATTTTTCAGCGATCCCTTTCAGCCAATCGCGGACACGTTTCAGGGCCATCAATCGGTTCTCGCCTCCGCCGGTGTAACTCACCGCCACGTCGCCGGCCCGGTATTGCCGCACGAGACCCGCGGCTTCGGCGCCATATCGCTTCCCGACCTCTTCAGTGGTCAGTCCGTCAAAAAGGCCAAAGTCCACCTCCGTGGCGTTCTGATCTTTCACCGGCTCAAACCGTTTTCCGCTTTTCGCTTCAAAATAACGGCTAAAGATCTCGGCCGTTTCCGCCGTCCGGAAGGCCGGTGTTACGAGAAAAATGTATTTTTCGGGGTCACGGGACCAATCTTGACCGATCCGCTCCCACAAAGCTGCCGCGCCCCGCTCGGACTCGGTCCGCCCTCGGTCATTGACGTGACTGTTCTCATTGTTCGTACGGCGTCCGTGGATGATTTTCCTTTCGTTATTATCAGTCGTGCCGTGAGGGACCGCGATCAACGTAGACGGCCAAACCGGGACTTGATAATCATGCGGGTACCGGATACCGGTCACACCGGACCTCTCGTAAAGCTCAAACCCGAGTTCATCGGCAAGGATCTCAGCATCCCGCACTTCACTCCTCCCCTGCCTCTTTAAAGCTTCCGCTTCTTCCAGGTTTTGCCGAATAAGCCGGTCTTGCGGCTCGATCCGCCGGGCCTTTTGCAAGACTTCGATGGCCTCGTCCAGCTTGCCCTGATCTTTCAGGGCGAGCCCCAGATTGTTGAGAGCGGCCGTGTTCTCTGGGGCGCGCGTGAGCGCTTCCCGGTACGCGGCGATCGCCTCCTCAACTTTCTTCATTTCCCATAAACACACCCCGAGGGCCACGCGAATATCAACGTTGGCGGGATCGGTCACAAGGACTTCGCGGAACAGGAGAAACGCTTCATCGTTCTTCCTCTGTTCGTGCCGTATCACGGCCAGATTGTTCAGGAAATTTTCAAGAACCCCCATTTTGAGGGAACGCATCCTGTAACCTTCCTTGTTGTGGGCAAAACGGAACGATAGACCCGGATCCCCGCTCGAGGCATCGAGCCAATAGTCCCCGTCCATGTCCCTTTCCCCTTGGAACCGCACAAGGATCTTGGCGTCATCCTCCCGCACGGCGTGCAAAAATTGAATGCCGTCGAGCAGTCCCTCTTTCTCAAGTTCCTCGAGGGACATCGCCATCAGCGCGGTCCGGCCCAGGCAATTGATCGTGTCATTCGCCCGGGCATAACGGGGAGAAGCCTCGGTGACCGCGGCAGATTCGTCCGGACCAACCCAACCCGGAAACCGGGCTATATGCCGGACCATTTCTTTGAGAGCGGTTTTCTGGGCGTCCCGGACCTGCCCGCGTTTTTTGACGCCGCGCCGGAGGTCTCGCTTGATCGCCGCCATCACCCCGCGCATCCTGCCGTGATCGCGATCCAAGAGGTCCTTGTAAGAACGCCATCCCCGGAAATAGGTCAGCCCTTTGAGCTCGATCCGCACGATGTCAGCGCCTAACGTGACGGCTTTTTTGAGAATGTCGTCCAGAACTTCCGGCGCGCCGCCTTCGAAGGACTCGTGAAATTGCCGGACCTGTTCGGGCGTCAGTCCGAGCCAGTCAAAGATCTCCGGCTCCAGAGTATCAAGAGAGGGGTTTCCGGAGATTATTTCCTGAAGAGAAGGAATTGCGACCTCCAAGGTCTCGTGTCCTAGCGCCTGGCCGACCGCCCAAACACCGCTGATCGCTGTCTCGATCGCCGTGGGAATCGTTTTCTGCCGCACGGCTCTTTGCGCCATCCAAAGCGCGAGATTCGTGAATGATGCCGCGAATTCCGAAAGAAGTTCCTGCCCGTTGCTGAACGGAAGTTTTTTGATCGCGGCAAACCACTGAAAAACTTCGGCGATCGTAAGGTCCCCGGGAAGCCGGTAGACATAGACTTTGTCCGCCCCCTCACCGCTTTCAACCGGTTCAAAACTTACCGCCTGCCCCGGGATTCGCCCACCAAACGCGACCCGAATATTATCTGTCAGATTGAGCCACGACCACTCGTCCGATCCGGAAAAATAACCGGCCTCGCGGTCCAAAGGGAAAAGACGGGTTTGCTCCCAAGGTTTCAGCAACTCGCGACCGGAATGCCGGAAGATCTCGCCGGATTCAGCATCCTCGCCCTCGGTCTGGACTTTGCTCCTTTCGTTGAACACAGAAGCAAGTCCATAAACGGGGTTTCCCTTTAAGGCTAGTGCCGTAAACGCCGCGGCTCCCGCGAACAAAAAAGCCCTGCGGCTCATTTGCCCTTTGACCGAAAGCGGCGTCCTGCCCTCAGCACGGCGCTCGCCTGCGGCATGGATGGAGGATGAAGGATGGAGGATGGAGCTAGAGTTTTGAGCCTTTACGCCATCCGCCATCCGTTCCGCGCCATCCTGTTTTTCATTTCGCACTTCTGACCGCCGCGTCTCGATCGCGGGAAGGTCCGCGGGTTTCAAGCGGTTGAAGGCCTCACCAAAGGATAGCCATGCCTTGTCGAACATTTCATGTTGCGTGCTCTCGGGGTCTACGCCCAGCGCATCGTATTTTTGCTTCTCTCCCATCATTGCCGCACGCAGGCTCTCCCACGCGCCGCGGTCCATCGACATCCAAGCTCTGGAAAGGAAATCGAGAAGGATGGCGTTCATCCGCGGCGCGATCTCCAGGGAACCCGGCACAAAATTCTTGTCGCGCATGAACACGGTCGTGTCCCAGATCTTATTGTGCAGGAAAGAGAAGGCCGCGTCCCTCATCGCGTATTGGACCTTTATCCAGTGGAGAATGGCGTCTTTGACGGCGGCACGATCTTCCTTCGCAGTTTTTTCTAAAATCGAGACTTTGTTTTCAAAACTGATCCTTACGGTGTCACGGCGTAATTGTTTCACGGCAATGCCATAAAGAGGCGCTAACGCTTGGATCGCCGCCGATTCAGCTTCCGTAATAAGATTCTCATCATCAAGTCCAAGACCAACGTCAACCTGGAGCGGTTTTTTGGAAAAACGGCATGTGTAGTTCCGGTCTTTTAAAGGAAAACTGTAGCCAAGACGGAGAACGTTAAGAATCTGACGGATGTGAATTGTGAGGGCCAACAACTTAAGATCCGAGATCGACAAAACTTCCGCTGCCCAACGAAGTGTCAGTTCCCGGATCTTTTCGTTCGTTTCGTTCGACTGATCCGGATCCTCCTCCTTCCATCGCATCATATAGTTAGCCCCTACGCGGGCTTCGATCTCGATCCCGTTGGCACGCAAATAACTTTGAAGGTCCAGGATCGGTACCTCCGTAGCCTCATCCCCCGGCATGTAACCCCACTTGATATATCGCGGTTCCCCAAGCTGATAGTGTCCGGGATACTGGATCTGCGCCAAAAGTTGTTCAAAGAAGCTCCACCACATCGTGCGCGGCATTTTCTTCTTTGCTACTTTGGTCCATTTCGTATACCGCGGATTCACCGCCGCAGACTCATCTTTCGCTTCGCGCATCTCCAAGGGACTTTCGGAAGGATGAAAAGCCGCTTGAACAAGAGGAATGAATTTTTCGGTCAGAACGGATTGAATAGGGTCTTTCACATCACCCGAGTCCGGTAGGTCGCTGCCGTAAAGGGGATCCGTGACGGGAAGTAATTCGTTAAAAAGAAATGATTTATTAAAAACGCCGGGATCTTTCCCGGCAATTAACTTCCGATTTTTTTCCGTTGCCGCAATGATGATGTCGGCCTTTCCGGTCACGGCCGCCACATCCTCCGGAAAGATATAAGCCGATTGAAAATCTTTGACAATATCGTCGTTCATGCCGGCGCTTTTCAGGAGTTGTTTTTCCGTATCCAGCGTTCTTATGTTTTTTGTGGCATAAGAGGGGTCTAGGAAGGCCGTCCCGGCGGAATTTATTTCAACCTTGTCTTCCAGACCCGCTCTCCGGAGAAAGTGATTGGTGATCATGTGCATGAGCGCGGAGCGGGTAATATTGTGATCGCAAAGGAAAAGCACCCTGAGTTTCCCGCGCACGGCCGCCTCGCCAAGAATGCGTTTCATCTCGTCCTGCCGAGAGACCACAAACACACTCCCGGTGTGTTTTGGATCATTTTTGTTCATGATCCAGGCGATGATGGAGGTCGTGAAGAAGCCCCACACCTGCAACGCGATGACCGTGACGGCATGAGAAAGAGGCGCCATCAGAATGAGGAGGGAAACGGTGAAAAGCCCCGCTTTCACAATGACGGATTTTTTTGACTTGCTTATAAAACTCTTGCGATCATCCTTATGGCCCGTAATGCCACGCGCCACCTCGACCGTCGCGATGTAGACGCCCAGGAGGAGGAGACTCCCCGCGCCCAGCACGGCGGCCTTCAGCCACAACGTGCCGATCAGGTCGCTCCAGTTGGACAGGATATGGTTGCCGAGTCCGCCGATCACGCCTGAAACGCCCACGATCGCGGTCTGCCACCGTCTCCATTTCTCAAAATTAAGGTACTGCCCGACGATGTCCGTCAGCGTGGAAATAATAACGCCGGTCGCGATATCCAGCAGGGCCGCGGGCAGGAAGAATGAGACGCCTTGAGGAATGCTTTGTTTGACGGCAACGTACCAATCCCACCCGCCCAGCAAGTAAAGGACGGCAATCCCCGCTACCGCGCCGAAACTGAGCAGGAGGACTTTCCCCAGGCGCTGTTTGAACGCAGGGTTGGTCTCAGTGCGGCGAACTGCACCGCGGGACTCGGGACTTCGGACTAGGGACTCGTAATTTGTAGATCGAGGGACGAGCCCCGAGGGACGAGTCCCTGTTTCCGTTTCCCGTACTTCCGAGCGGGCATTTTGCTTAGCCTCTCCCGTTAGGACATCGTCCGGTCGACGTGATTCGGAGGGTTCGCCCAACACCAATCCTTTATCCGTTAAGCGATAGATCCTCTGGCTGATCGAATCGACCGGCGTCCAGGAAGCAGCGGATGATCTCGTGACCTCCACCATATTTTGATAAAAATTGATCCTGACATTCAGGCCGTATTGCTGAAGTAAGAGCTTCTCAATGTTGTTAAGAGCATTGCTGATCGCATGTTGTCTCACCTCATCAAATTCGACCAATTTGGCCGGCACCTCTTCGCCCCTACCCTCTTCGATAAAACGATTGAAAAAACCAATGATGGGTAAATTGGGAGCCATCGAAAAAAGCACATCGATAAGTGTATCTAAATCTATCAGTAATCGGCCGCCGGATTTGAGCGCTCGGACAAATTTCGAGAAAAGTTTGACACGTGCCCAACCCTTTACCAAAGCATAAGCCAAAGAGTAAGTCCCGATCATCAGGTCGAGTCGATCTTTTCCATAATCGAGCGCGTTAAAATCCGCCAATAAAGGTTGAATATGGACGTTGTCTGGTATCGTCGCGCGGTACTTTTTTCCTTCAAACTCAGGTTGAAAGAATCCTTCAAAAAGAGCTTGGCTCCTCGGAGAAATAGAATAGTTTTCCCATTTTCGATATAGCGTATAAGGATTGATCCGTGACCGATCGGCATTGATCTCGCTCACTTCTGCCATCTCCTGTTGCCGGTTCGAGATAACAGACATTTCGATTAGACGCCCGTTATACTTCCTTACGAGCGTTCCGATGACCTCTAACAATTGCGGCGATTCAAAAATACCCGTTTTATTTTTATATAACCCGGGCCCCATCAAGGCGACTTTAAGGCTGCTACGCGGGTTAAAATGGAGAGGCCTTAATAACAGATCATAAAGCCCGGGATATCGTAAAGGGGCTGTCATGTCATCGTACTTTTTTTCGCCGGAGAACTTGGCCAAATGCGGATTGATCTCCCGCAAATGATCCACATACGTTCCCCGCGGCTCAGCGCGGCGGATCTCCTTTGAAGCCGGCTGAGCAGTGCTTGGATCATCCGAATCCAAGCGCATCTCCGAGCGGAAGGGTTGCCTCTCCGTTTTTTTTGTCAAAGCGATCCATTCTTTTTGGAGATTTTTTTGAAGATCTATGAGGGTATCCATGGAAACCGACCCCTCGGCCAACTGATAGATTCCGGAGCCATCATACGCCGAGCCAGGGTCCCTGGGCTCGAACAGTATGGGTTCTTCAGGCGGTTGCGCTGTTTCCTGTTGTTTCGTGAACAAGGGGGCACCGAATTTCGCATCGATCAAACCAGAAGGCTTTAGTAAGTGATGCATATACAGCCAGAAAGCCGGGCTCCCCCCTAATTCATTACCCCATCCCATATTGGTAGCAACCACCATCCCTAATCGCGTCACTCCAAGATCATCAAATCGAACAGCCATAATATCCCCTGCAACAAAGGTCACTTTTTTGACTGTTCCGTCCTTAAGCTTTAATTTATAAGTAATCCACTCCGCGCCATTTTTCTTTTTATGCTCCATCACTGTCACCACAGCATCTTCAAAATAATCGTATTTCTTCATTATCGAAAAAAAGACCTCTTCGGCTCCTCCTAATTCCCCGGAATAATAAACCCGGCCTTCTTTGATGCGGTAGTTAATGTCATTAAAAATAAGATGCGCTCCTTGAAAACGCCGCAGTGAAACATCGCCGTAGATATTCAATGGTTCAAAAAAACCGAGCCCCACCTGATCTCCGATGGCCGGTAAAAGTATGGGATCCTCGATTATTTCAATATCAGATCTTTTTTGAACGGTTTTAACTTCATCCGATCGTAGGTGGATCTTAAAAACGGGACGGCTCAAACTACCGGCGAGCCCATCCCCTATCGAGGACATCGAAAAAACAGGACCTTCCGCCGCATGAAAACCGCGGGGCTTTCGCTCATCCTCTCGAAGTCGCATTTGTAGTTGCTCAAGACGGCGGAGCTCTCTCACCTCATAGGACTCATCTGGAAACCCTTGAAGCCGAATTTCCGACCGCACCGGTTTCCGGTAAATGCCGCTATCGATCCCCTGTTCCTTCACCACTTTAAAAAACCCGTCGTCGACAAGGGCGTGGATCGCCTCCATAAAGGTTTCTTTATCTTCCTGATCATTGAATCCTTTGTTGGCTGCCGCGAGTACGCCACCGGGCCTGAGCTGCTCATGGAATTTCCGTAAAACGTCCTCCAATCCGTCTTCCTTTCCGATGTGACCGCCCAGAAACCCGTTGGCCATGATGACATCCGCGCTCTCTTTTTCCGGGTGATACTCAAGGACATCCAAGGTTCGCAGTTCAACAAGATCCAGATACTCTTTTTTGAGCTTGAAGATCTTGATCTGATGCGTTTCATTATTCCAATCCGAGTGGGAAAAATCGAGCGAGCGTTCAAAATACTGAGGGACCGCGTCTTTAAGCTCATCCGGGACATCGTCAAAGTTCAAATATTGGAGTTCACGGACATCTTGCGAGACCTTGTCGGCCGCAATGATCCTGAGACGATTCATTTGACCGGAGTAGCGATTTCTTAGGATCAGCGCAAGACTGTACGCCTCTTCCCCGCCCGCGGAGCCATAATTATAAATAACGATGGGACGGTCTTTTTCCTCGGCAAGCACCCTTCTTACCTCATCGGCGACCGCCAGGATCGTCGCCCCATGATAAAACCAGCCGGTGGCTTCTTTGTGCTGGATCAGCCTGTGGAAACGTTCCCAGTCACGCTGGGCACGCCAATTTTGGCCGACCAGCAGGATCATGAAGACCACTTTCGCGAAATATTGGAGGGGTGTTTCGTCCTTTTTCCAATCCGGTAACTTGGTTTTATCCGTGAAAGGCTTAATGCGATAGAGCAACCCAAGGATCGCAGGGGTCATCCGGAGGTATTCCATGAAGTAAGGGAAATCCTTGGCCTCCCAGGTCAAGCTCTCAAGATGCTCCATCCCCCATTGCGTATTCTCTCCCGTCACCAAACCCCCATCGGGCAGCCGCATTTCCCCTCGTCGAATTACGCCGTGCACCTCAAGGGCCACAAGGCCACTTGCCACAAAGCCACACGACGGGATTCCGCTAAATAGTTTCATGTGGCGTGCGGCGTGTACCCGTGGGGCGGTCGTTCGAATTTCCGAGCGGGCAGATCCCCTTTCAAGCGATTCTTGAAAAGCAGATAATTTGCCGCCCTGGGATCTGACCCAGCTCCGGAGCTTTTTGTGGTTTTTAATACCCGTGATCTT
>JAHQRI010000033.1 GCA_019052695.1 Candidatus Omnitrophota bacterium | reverse complement strand
CGCTTACATCGCTCGCGTCAAGCCGGGGATCCGTTTGTTCGATCGTCCCTTTTTGAGGCTCCTTCTGCCGGTTGGGTTCATCGTCATGCCGGTCGATCATTTTTTTGTACGCTCGGCCAACGAGGTCATGCGGGAGACCTTTGCCAGTAACGCCCTCCGTTACGGCTGGATCCATCCGGGGGAAGAGAAATCCGGCTTCGTCTTTCTTCCTCAAGAGCTCGGGACACGTCATGTGACGCTTGACCTCTATGGGGACGAGATCGGTGCCAACGGGCCCGGCCTGAAGCATTTTAGCTTTTTCGTGAACATCCCCGGCATCAACCCCGATTACCGCACTAAGACCCTTGAAAGTTATTATGCGGCAGAGGCGGTCGAGGACATCGCGGACGAAGCCGCCCTGAAAAAAGCCCTGGAAAAGTTACGCTGTTGTGTGACGAACCGGACGGGGACGCGCGCGGGGGATCCCGTGAACCTTGTCGTGATCGGGACGTTGGATGACCTCCTGGCAGCTTTTACGGCAGCAAAATGGGACGAAACGGAGGTCGCATCGTTCCGTTCCGTGATCAAAATGATAAAAGCGTTCCTTTCGGGCAAGCCCTATGAGTATTCGCCCTTCAGTCCGCTTTTTCTTTACGGGCGAAGCCAGGATATCGGGATCCGAAAAGCGCGCAGCATCCATGAGCGCATGCACCTGAGGCTATGGTACAGTTCCATGCGGTATCAGGGCAGGCCGGTCTGGGTGGGGCAGGTAAGCCGGGACATCGGCGTCCGTTTTACGCTCAAAACCTGGAATTTCATGACCCACAAGATCGATCCCGATGTCGACGAAGCCGCGCTCTATGTCCTTTCCGATCTGCTTTACCAGAAAGGCGCCGAAAAATATGGTGTGGTGGGTGGCGGGGTGCCGAGCGCTCCGGATCGGCCCGTGAAAAATCTGACGGGAGACCCCTACTTTACCTCCGGCAAGAGGATGGTGCTTCTTTTGCCCGACCGGGAAAAACCGGCCCCAGAGGTGACGGGAAAGCTTTTCGGGTCCTGAGGCCTTACAAATCCTCTCTAGGATTCTTCCAAATCGTCCGATAACTCTACCCGGGGTCAGTGGACCGTTCCTGACTTCGAAGAGGTCGTGTCTGAGGTCCTTTCACTCGATCGAAAGTTACGGTGTCCCATAAAGGGCGAAAAATGACGAAAAAGCAGATCCTTGTGATCGATGACGAAGAACTCATCACCAAAAGCCTTGTTTTGGCGCTCGAGATCAGCGGTTACGAGGTCCTGGTGGCCAAACGCTGTGACGAGGCCTTGGCCATGGCCGAGGCCGTTGATTTTGATCTCATCATCAGCGATATCCGGATGCCCGGGGTTGACGGCATCGAGACCGTCCGGAGGATCCTGGATGTGATGGCCCAGCGGGGTGCGAGGCAGGTCCCGAGGATCTTTATGACCGGATACGCGGACCAGAAGGCCGAAGAGGGAGCGAAGATCCTGAAGCCGAAGGCCTATATTTATAAGCCGTTCGATCTCAAGGTGTTCCTTGCCGAGGTCAAAGCCGCTTTGGGGGACGGGTAGTGTATGGTCCCGATCGATACGCTTCTTAAAAGTCAGGAAAGTTCGCTGCTCGCCCGTATTAAAAAATACCGTGAGGTCGCGCGGGAGATCAAGAAACATCTGGAGCGCCATCCGAACGACTGGGGGCGGTACCAGAGTGTTTTCAATCAGGAGATCAATGCGATCTTCCGGGACCTTATGCTGTTCGAACAGGACCGGTTCGCGAACGGGGACGAGGCGAGCGTCTATAAGCTGAAACGCATGTTCGTGAACCGCCTGCGTTCGGAATTCGTGTACGGGGAGCACATCCGCTGGAGCCTCGAAAAGCCTTATGGGTACGCCGGGGATTACAAGATCATCGATGACATGTACCGGAACGACCCCCAGACGACGGGGTTCGACCGCCTGTTCGACAACTACGCCCAGATGTCCCCGGCCGCGAACGCCATCCGGAACCGCAAACAGGACATCAAGAAGTTCATCGCGGGTGTTTTCAAGGCCCGCAAGGAACGGTCTTTTCGGGTGATGGACCTTGCCTCCGGCCCGTGCCGCGACGTGAAGGAGCTTCTCGACGAAATGGCGCCGGTCCCGGGTGACATCGCCGTTGACTGTTTTGACCAGGACCAAGGCGCGATCGACTACGCCAAAAATCTTTTGGGGGGCTACGCCTCGTTCGTGCACTTTTACCGGGAGAACGCGGTCCGTATCGCGTTCAAGAAAGACGCCCCGAAGGAAAAATACGACCTGATCTTTTCCCTGGGCCTGTTCGACTATCTGGACGACCGCATTGCACAGCGTCTGATCGCTGCGCTGAAAAAACTTCTCAAAGACAACGGGGTCATGTTCATCGCGAACTTCGGAGCGAAATACCAGAACCCCTCGTTCTATTTCTTGGAATGGGTCGGTGAGTGGCAGCTGATCTACCGGAACGCGGACGATTTTAAGAAGATCTTCCTTTCCGCGGGGTTCTCCCCGGAGGATTTGAGGACCGAATCCGAGCAGCAGGGGATCATCCACTACGTGATCGCGAAGAACTCCGCTTAAAGACCTTTATGGTCAGCTACAGCATCATCAGCAGCTTCATCAACGCCGTTTCCAGTCTGGTCTTCGGGATCTTCGTCATCAAGCAGAACTGGAAGAACGTCAAGAACGTCACGTATTTCTTTTTTTCCTCTTCCGTGGCCGTCTGGAGCGCCTTCTATTTTCTTTGGCAGGTCGCCCCCACTTCGGAGGAAGCGCTTTTCCATTGCAGGGGTCTGATGCTGGGAGCGATCTACATCCCGGTCTTTTACCTGCATCACATCGTGGTGATGCTCGGTCCCACTCCCGCGCGCAAGAAAGTGATCGTCTGGGCCTATGCCTTTGCTGTCTCGTCCTCGCTCTTCAGTTTCACGCCTTTTTTCGTTTCCGGGGTGCGTGCCAAGATGGCTTACCCCTTCTGGCCCGACCCGGGGGTGCTGTTCCATCCCTTTTTGTTGTTCTGGGTGGTGGTCGTTATTTACGGGGGGAAATTGATCTTCGAAAGTTTTCGCAGCGCGTCCGGCCTCGTCCGCAATCAGATCAAATACATCCTGGTCGCGACCGCCGTGGGGTGGGGCGGGGGCCTTACGAATTATTTTTTATGGTATGACATTCCCCTGGCGCCGGTGGGGAACATCCTTGTGTCCGTTTACGTGATGCTCTCGGCTTACGTGATCATCAAATATCGGCTGATGGACGCCCGGCTGGCGTTGACGTTCACCTCGCTTTTCATGGGGGTCTACGGCCTGGTGTTCGGGGTGCCCGTCCTGATCGTTCTTTTTTGGCAACACCGGCTGGAGTCCTTGCTCGCGGGCCGTTGGTGGATCGTTCCCGTGTTCTCGTACGCGGTACTTTCGCTCGCGGGGCCCTACCTGTATTCCAAGCTCCGGCGCGAAGCCGAGCATCGGTTGCTCCGGGAACAGAGGAAGTACCAGCAGACACTTTTACAGGCTTCACGAGGGATGACGCTGATCAAGGACCTCAACCATTTGCTGAAACTGATCGTTCATATCCTGACCAAGACGATGCGGATCACACACGCCCGTATTTTTCTACACAGCCCCCACGCGAAAGATTACGTGTGCAAGGCCATACGCGGGGACGCGCACGAAGGATCGGAGGAGGTGATCCCGGAAGAGGCCGCGTTGGTCCGCGAACTTCGCGAGGTGAAGGGGCCTCTGATGCTCGAAGAGGTGCGGTCCCAGGGACCGGCCCGTAAAGAACTCGTCCGGGAGATGGAACGGTCGGAAGCGGCGTTGGCGGTCCCGAGCTTTGTTCAGGAAAGGCTGCTTGGTTTCGTGGTACTCGGCGACAAAAAGTCCAAACAACTCTACACCGAAAGCGATCTGGATATCTTGACGACGCTCGCGAACCAGGCAGCCCTCGCGATCGAGAACTGCATTTTCCTCACCGAGTTCGAACAACAGCAGGCTCATTTTTTTCAGGCCGCGAAGATGGCCGATCTCGGCACCATGGCCTCCGGGATCGGGCACCAGGTGAACAACCGCTTTAACGTGATCAAATTGGGGGCCGAATCCGCTTCCCTTGTGGAGCTCCGGAAGCTGTCCCAATGTCTTGAAACGAACGACGCCGAGGGCGGAAAACGGGCGGTCGAAGTCCTTTCCCAGACCTGCCGGAAGATCGCCCAGAACGCCGAACACGGTGGGGAGATCGTCAAACGTCTTTTGGACTTCAGCCGTCTCGCCCAGGGCTTCAAGGCCATGGATGTCCGCGAGGCGATCGAAAGCAGCGTGCGCCTTTGGGAGTGCAAGCACGATCTGCGGGAGATCGGGTTCCGGACCGAGATCGCGGGGGACCTCCGGAAGGTCAAAGGGAATTTCAGCGAGGTCGAAGAGATCCTCTTCAACCTGCTGGACAACGCCGCGGACGCGATCAAAATGAAAGAAGAGGCCTTCAAGCTCGGGACCCTCACAAGGCCCGAAAATGAAGAAAAAGGCGAGATCTGCCTTCGCGCGGAGAACGCCTCCCCGGAAGGGGCGCCGTGCGTTCTGATCACGGTCCGCGAGAACGGGATCGGGATGGACGAAGAAACGCGCAAAAAGATCTTCGTTCCTTTTTTTACGACAAAAGCGACGGCCATCAAAGGAACGGGGCTCGGGCTTTACATCATCCGGCGGATGGTCGACGCCCACCAGGGCCACATTCGGGTCGAATCAGAGTACGGCAAGGGCACGGCGTTCTCGGTTTACCTGCCGGCCGCGGAGGGAGGGTGAGATGGCAAAACTTGTTTTTGTGGACGACGAGACGGACATGCTGGAGACGTTGCAAAACACCTTTATGGAACTCGGTTATGAGGTCCACACGGCGCCGGAGGGCAAGCAGGGGCTCCGGTTGATCCTTGACCTTGAACCGGACCTCGCCTTCGTGGACGTCCGTTTGGGCGGGCTCCGGGGCATGGAGGTCCTTCGCCAGGTGAAGGCGCAGAAACCTCACCTCAAGGTCGTGATCTTTACCGGCTACAACGATCCGCAGATCGACGAAGAGGCGCTCAAAAGCGGTGCCGTGATGTGCCTGCACAAGCCCGTGGGGGTTCGGGACCTTTTGGACGTGATCGAGAAAAACACCGGGACATGAACGCGAAGAGGAGGGGCTTTGCGGCCCCTCGGAAGGAAAGGGAGCGTCCTCTGCTTCCTGAAATTTCAAGGATCCGCCGGGTCTGCCGGACCGTTGATCCTTAAAAGAGAGCCGGGCGGGTCACGATGAAAAGTTTGGCTTCGATGGAATCGATGTTCCTGATCTTGTGGGGGACGCCGGCATCGAAATAAACGGATTCGTTGGAATGGACCTCCCGCTTCCCGTCCCCGTAGGTGACTTCGAGGGTGCCGGATTCCACGAAAAGGGCCACGCTGGAGTTCTCCCGGAACTGCCACTTTCGCAGGTCCTTGAACGGCTTGATCGTCATCCTTCCGAAAAAGAAATCCCGCTGTCCTTTTGACTGGGGGCTCAGGGATTGTATCGTAAAGCCGTGCTGCGGGTAATCAATGAAGCCCCGTTCTCCGTAACCGCATAAGAAGAAATTTCCCGGGTTCTCGGCCATAGCGCGGGTGGCAAATTCCGCGAGGGAAATGGAGAAGGCGTCCGCGATCATGACCAGTTTGTCGGAAGACGGGTCCCGGACCCTGCCGGCGATGATGTTGTGGAGGTTCTTTTCGTTGATCCCGGACTTTTTGGCAAGCCAGCTGACGGGGAGGGGATGCTCCGAGTCGGATTTCCGGGAAAGCAGGGATTTGATCGCCTTGCCCCAATGCGGAGCGCGGACGGGCCTTTTCCCCTTTTGCCTTTCCTCAAAATCCTTCCCGATCTCCTTGTACACGGGCGCTCCCGTTAACAGCGGTTGACTCAAGTTTTTTTAAACAGAAATTTTGACATTTAAATCTATTAGAAGGATAACATATCGATTGTATTTTTACTAGAAAACTTATAGGTAATTTTAAAAAACTTTATCTCATTCTCTTGCGGCAAAAAACCGATCGTGGTAAGCCTCTGGATGGAGGATAAAAAAATGCTGAAACATCCGGTGGTGATCGACGATCAGGATCAGGTAAAACGGACCGCGGTCTCGGGGTTGCGGGGAAGGCTCCCAACGGCAACGGAAGAGCCGGTGGACCCGTCGTTCGCAGCTTACTTCAACAACAAGATGACGCTGCTGCTTTTTCTGATCCAGGCCCAGAAGGTAAAACCCAATCCCGCGCTGGTCGGGACGGTCCAGAGGTTTCTCGACGAGATGTTCTTCCGGCTCGGCGAACGGCCGCGCCATCGTTACCGGCGCATGTTCCAGTGGCTCGGGAGGTTCTTTCGGAAATTACCGGACGTCACGGTCTACCAGCGGGACCGGGCCAAGGATTTTATCCGGGCGGTCTATGACGCGTTCGGGATTTATTTGAAAAATGAGATCTGATCGGAAAGGAAGGGATCTTTCATGAAGAAGAAATGGATCAAAAAGATCACGAGGCGCTGCGCCGCGTTTTACCGGTGGATGGCGTGCTACCGCCGGCGGGTCCGGATGGTCGAAACGGAACTGGGTGCGCGGCCGGAGGCCTGCTGACCATGGACCTTTCGGAGGGCGGCGGGTTGTCCTATGAACTCAGTCAAATCCCGAAGGGACACTTGCGTTGCCTTGAGAAAGCCATCGACCGGACCCGGCGTCTTTTGATCAAAGAGCCTGACCCCTGCGATTACGATCAGATCCATGAAGCCAAGTCCATCCTGTACGCGGCGATCGAACAAATGGGGATGCGGGGGGAGCGAATCTTCACGGTCCAGCGCATGCTTCGCGAACTTCTCTCCATCGTGAGCTCGCAATACCAGGCCCCGGGGCGCGATGCGGAGATCGGGCTGCAGATCCTCGAAGAGCTCAAAGCCCGCACCCGTACCTTGGGCTGACGACGTTCGTCGATCGGCGGCCCCTTTTTTCGCGCCTTTTTTTCCCTTGGTGACACGGAGGTACAAGATTGATGATTGGCGGAACGCGTTATGGCATAATGCGCTCCATGGTGAGATTCCGGAAGATCCTCTTTTATTTTTTTGCCGCGCTTTACCTCGTCCTCTGTCCGCTGATCATTTTCTACGCCCTCGGCTACATTTACGCACCCAGGATCGATGAAGGGATCGTGAAGACCGGCTTGATCCATTTGGAAAGCCTTCCGGCCGGGGCCTCGATCGAGATCAAAGGGAGACCTCATGCTGAAAAGACGCCGGCCACGGTGCGGGACCTCTGGGCGGGAACGTACGAGGTGACGCTTTCCAAGCCCGGGTATCGTCCCTGGACGCGGAGGGTGGACGTCGCGGCGGGAAAGGCCGCTGCTTTCGACAAGGTCCTCCTTCTGCCGCAAGAGCTGACGGTCGAGACCCTAATCCCACGCTCCTTCGAGGACCTTCTGCCGGTTCCGTCGACATCCTACCTGCTTCTTTTCCAAACAAAGAAAACGGGGGATATCAGCGTTTTTGATTGGAAAGAGAGATCGGAACGGCCGCTGCTTCCGAGGGGCAGCCCTTATGAAGAGACCCGGGTGGTCAGAACGTACGTCATGAGAAAAAGTCAACAGGTGCTGCTCCGCGTGAACGAGGGGGACCGGACGCGGTACCTTTGGTGCTCCTTAGACGGGAAAGAGCCCAGGGTCAGGGACCTATCGACTTTTTTCGCTCGGGGGGAACCTTCGGATGTGCGGTGGGAGGGCCATGATCCGGAATATCTTTTCGTGCTGCAGGGCGGGGGGCTCACCCGGTTGGACCTTAAAAAAAAGAGGGTCCGGAAAAATTTCATGGATGGCGTCCGGGGCTTCGATCTGTTCCGCGGGAAGGTCTTTGCCCTGCGCGGTTGTACGCTGGCCCGTATGGATGCGGAGGGCGAAGCGGGGATCGTTTCCTTGGTCGAAAAGGGTGATTTTATGGAGGACCTTTTCCGGGGGACGGGGGCTTTCCGGATCGATTTTATTTCGGGAAGGACCCTATGTTTTTGGGGACCCCAAGGCGAGTTCATTACCAACGAACTCCCTTATCAATTCGTTGCCGGCGGGCTTCAAGGGTATGAACCCGATGAGGACGGCAGGAAGATCGTCCTATGGCAGGACGCGCGTCTGGGGGTTTTGGATTTTACGAAAGCGACGCGAAAAAAAGAACTGTTTGAGCGGGGCCCGGAGATCGATTGGGTCTACGAGGGTGCAAAGGACATAGGGCGGGCCTATTTTGTTTATGACACTTCCCATGTCCTGTTCTGTCACCGGGACGGTGTGTCCCTCGTGCCCGTCGGGCAAGAGGGCGCAACTCCGAACTTTCTCGTAAAGGTTTTGGAGAAAAGCGGGATCTTTTATTCCGAAAGAACGGGACGGCTCTATTACCTTGAGCCGGAACGGGGGTATTTGACGGCGGCGGAGGTTTTGCCGGAATGGCCCGGGTTGTCGGCCGTGTTCAGCGAATTAGAGGCCCGGGGTCGGGAGGAGACGATCGAATGAAATTCCGCTATTCCCACACGGGGCTCGACGCGAGGGAGGAATCACTCCAAAGGTTTTTCGAGGTCTTGCCCGGTGCCACGAGTTGGTTCCTGGTCCTCGGTCTTCTGGCGCTTTCGTTCTGGATGCCGCTGGTTGCCGCGATCCTGGTGATGGCGTTCCTGCTTGCCTGGGTCCTCCGGCTTTTTTATTTCATGTTCCTCATTTTGATCTCCTACTTCAGGCTTTCTTTGGACAGGGAAACGGACTGGTCGGAAAGGATCCGCGGGGTCGATCGTCTCGAAAGTTACTACGCCTCCCTGGGGGAACGGGGCGGGAACGCGGATTGGAAAGCCCGGTGGTCGATCCGTTTTCAACGCCAAGAACTCGAAACGCTGAAGGCCTCCGGCAAACTGCCGCCGCATTCTTCCGAGGTCGTGCATTTGGTGGTCATCCCCGTCATCAAAGAACCTCGGGAGGTGATCGAGTCCAACATCGCGGGCGTCGCGGGGAATCACGACCTTGCCTGCCGCATCCTGATCGCGATCGCGCTGGAGGCACGGGCCCAGGCGTCCGTGAAGGAGGGCGTTCGTCAGATCGTCGAAAAATACCGCTCCCGGTTCATGGATATCCTCGTGGTAGAGCATCCGGCCGGTTTGCCGGGCGAGGCGCGCGTCAAGGGGGCGAACACGAGTTACGCGGCCAAAGCGGCGGCGTGTTATTTTGAAGAGAACAAGATCCCTTTCTCGAACGTGATCGTCTCTTGTTTTGACGCGGATACGGTCGTGGGACCCCAGTATTTCAGCTGCCTGACTTATTGTTTCATGGTCTGCCCGAACCGTCACCGCGCCAGTTTTCAGCCGATCCCCGTTTTTCATAACAATATCTGGGAAGTTCCCGGGTTCGCCCGGGTCGTGGAAACGGGCTCCTCCTTTTTCCAGTTGATCGAAGCCACGGACCCCAGCCGGCTGGTGACCTTTTCGAGCCACAGCATGAGCTTTAAGGCCCTGGTCGAGGTCGGTTACTGGCCGGTCGACATGATCTCGGACGATTCGGGCATCTTCTGGAAGTCCTACCTCCATTTCGAAGGCGACTATCAGGTCGTTCCGATGCCTACGACGCTCTCGATGGACGTGGTGGACGCGGGGAACTGGTGGCGCACGGTGGTGAGCCTTTACAAACAGAAACGGCGGTGGGCTTGGGGCGTGGAGAATTTTCCGCTGGTCATGCGGGGTTTTCTGAAGAGCAAAAAGATCCCTCTTTACGACAAACTGCGTCACGGGATCAAACTTTTCGAATCCCACGTGACCTGGGCGGCCCTTCCGTTCTTGCTGACGCTCTCGGGATGGTGGTCCCTGTTCTCCGCGGGGGGGGAGTTCTCGAAGACCGTGCTCTATTACAGCGCGAACCGGATCACGCAGTCCATTTTCAGTTTATCGACCATTGCGTTGGGGGTGACCGTCGTCGTGGCGGTTTTCCTGCTCCCGAGAAAACAAAAGAGGACATCGTTTTTCTGGACCGTCATCCACGGCTTGGAATGGTTCCTTGTTCCCGTGGTCCTGGTCGTGCTGAGCGCGATGCCGGCGTTGGACGCTCAGACCCGGTTGATGTTGAACCGCCGGATGGAGTTCTGGGTCTCGGACAAAAGACGGGACCGGGACCCGCACTGACCAAGGGGCCTTATGGAAGAGATCGCGATCGTTGACGGGGTGCGGACACCTTTTGCCAAGGCCTGGGGCGCTTTTGAGGCGATCCCGGCCCAACAGCTGGGGGCGCTTTGCGTGGCCGAGCTGCTCCGGAAGACCCGCCTGGTTGCGCGTTCCGTCGGCGAAGTGATCATGGGATGCGTGGCACAGCCTCCCGAGGCCTCGAACGTGGCTCGGGTGGTTGGACTCCTCGCGGGACTTCCGGACGGGGTCCCGGCCTCAACCGTCAGCAGGAACTGTGCGTCAGGATTCGAGGCGATCACAAGCGCTGCCGCGAAGGTCCGGTGCGGTACGCACGGGGGGGTGATCGCGGGCGGGACGGAATCGATGTCCAACATGCCGTTGCTTTTCAGCAAGGAAGCCGCCGTTTTTTTTCGCAAACTTTCCAAGGAAAAGACCTTTTTCGGAAAGCTCAAAACACTGGGAGGGGCCCGGTTCCGTGACTTCCGGCCCCAAGACTCCATGCGGCTCGGCCTGACCGATCCCGTCAGCGGGTTGAACATGGGACAGACCGCCGAGGCTCTCGCGGAAGAGTTCGGGATCACGCGCGAAGAGCAGGACCGTTTCGCGTTGGAAAGCCACGTGCGTGCCGCTCGCGCCGCAGAAAAATTAAGAGAAGAAACAATGGACGTGCCGGTCCCCGGCGCCCCCGGTTCTTTTGTGCGTGATGACACCGGCGTGCGTAAAAACCAGACGTATGAAGCGCTTGAAAAGCTCGGACCGGTCTTCAAAAAACAGGGGGGGACCGTTACCGCGGGGAATGCCTCCCCGGTCTCGGACGGGGCGTGCGCGATGCTCTTAATGACGAAGGCACGGGCAAAAGAGGCGGGCTTCGAGGTCCTTGGCTATTTGCGCGATGCGGTGTATGTCGGCCTGGCACCGGCGCGCATGGGGCTCGGCCCGGTGTTCGCGATCGAAAAGATCTTGCGGCGGAACGACTTCAAGCTTAAAGACATCGGTCTTTTTGAGATCAATGAAGCTTTCGCGGCGCAAGTGCTCGCATGCCTTCGGGCGCTTGCGAGCGAAGCCTTCGCGAAGCGGCACTTTCCTTCCGGCAGGGCCGTGGGCGAGATCCCACGCGAGGTCCTTAACGTGAACGGCGGCGCGATCGCGTTGGGACATCCCGTCGGAACGAGCGGGGCGCGCCTTGTGTTGACGTGCCTCAAAGAAATGGAACGCCGGGGAACGCGGCGGGGACTGGTAGCGGCCTGTGTGGGAGGCGGACAAGGGGCTGCCCTGATCCTGGAGCGGTAGCAGGGGCTGCCGCAGCGCGGGAAAAGCGTTTTAGGAGCGGGGAGCCAAGATTTTTATTTTATATCGCTTTGTTCTGTGACAAAATACGCGGCCTATACACAGGAGGGCGCGATGGGCCGGTTTGAACGGGTCGGGCAGGCGGAGCTGAGGATCGGGGACAAGCGGGTGGATTTTCCCGTGTACGAGGGGACCGAAAAGGAACGCGGGATCGATATCGGCTCCCTCCGGGAAGCGACGGGCCACATCACTGTCGACCCGGGGTACATGAACACCGGGGTTTGCGCGAGCGAGATCACGTATATCGACGGGGACAAGGGGATCCTTCGCTACCGCGGCATTCCGATCGAAGAGCTTGCCGAAAAGTCCTCTTTTATCGAAACGGCTTACCTGCTCATTTTCGGGGATCTTCCCACAAAAAAACAGCTGATGGCCTTTTCCAAGGGGTTGACCGTGAACGCGCCCCTTCACGAGGACATCAAACACTTTTTCGACGGTTTCCCGAGCACGACGCATCCCATGGCCATTCTGTGCTCCGCGGTCTCCGCACTTTCCGGATATTATCCCTATTCCTTGGACCCGAAACGCGACGAGTCCGAGATCACCTCCACGGCGCATCAGCTGATGTCGAAGGTCCGGACGATCGCGGCCTACTCCTACCGGAAATCCGTGGGGGAACCGTTCATTTACCCAAGAGAGAAATTGAAGTATTGCGCCAACTTCCTGCACATGATGTTCTCCTATCCCGGGGAGGATTACGAACCGGACCCGGACATGACGCGGGCGCTCGAGCTGGTCTTGATCCTTCACGCCGATCACGAACAGAACTGCAGCACGTCGACCGTGCGATTGGTCGGGAGCGCCCGGACGAACTTGTTCGCGTCGATCGCCGCCGGGATCTGTGCCCTCTGGGGCCCCTGGCACGGCGGCGCCAATCAGGAGGTCATGGAAATGCTCGCCGATATCCGCAATTCCGGCGAGAAGCTCGACCATTACCTCAACGAGGCGATGAAGCCCGGCTCGACACGCCGTCTTTCGGGCTTTGGGCACCGGATCTACAAGACGTATGATCCGCGCGCGAAGGTCCTTAAAGAGGCCTTCCATAAGCTCGTTTCCGGCAAGAGCAAATTCCGCGGCAACCAGGAGCTTCTCGATATCGCGCTGAGTTTGGAAGAGCGTGCGCTGAAGGAGGATTTTTTCGTCAGCCGCCGGCTTTATCCGAACGTGGACTTCTACAGCGGTCTGATCTACAACTTCCTCGGGATCCCGACCGCGATGTTCCCGGTGATGTTCGCCATCGGACGAGTGCCCGGTTGGATCGCCCACTGGAAGGAAATGCGCGAAGCGAAACCTTCCCGCATCGGCCGCCCGCGGCAGATCTACACCGGTCAGGAGCTTCGCAGCTACGTCCCGATCGAACAACGATAACCGGACGCCGTCCCGAGGGAGAGGTCAAGGTTGAGGAAAAGGGCCGGTTCCCCGCGAAAGTGGTCCGGCCCCCAATCCCGAGGATCCATCGATGGAGATCGAACGGTCAAAGGGTTTTCAGCGAGTGGCGGTTCCCGAGGTCTTTTTGTCCGGGATCCGGGACATCGTCGTTCTGGGGGATCCCGGATGCACCTTTTTTTCACCGGAAAGCCGTAAGGTCCTGGAGCGCATCCTTTTCCAAAAAGCCGATCTTTTTTTTATTTTGGGGGACCTTGCCTTTTTGGATACCGAAGAAGAGTTCCAGGAGATCGTCGATTTTTGCAATGCACGCGCCCAGGCCCCGGTCTTTGCGCTTCGGGGGAACCACGATCTGAACCAATACGACCGGTTCCTGGGGAAAGAGACCTACGCGATCGTCCTGGACCGGTTCGTCTGCTTTTTTCTGTGTAACGCGGCCGGTCGTTTTGAGAGGTCGGCCCTCGAGCTTTTAGCGAAGACCCTGATCGCGCACCCGGGCAAGGACTTCTTGATCTTTATGCATATCCCTCCGGCGGCGCCGCTTGCGTGCTGGAGCCTTTCGCGAGAGGAATGGCATCAGTTAAAAGAGGTCCTTGACCCGCACAAAGAACGGGTCCGGAAGATCTTTTGCGGCCATATTCACGGCTTTTACGAGTATGAGGTGGACGGCTATCCGGTGACGATCACGGCGGGCGGTGGGGCGGCCATGATCCACGCCACGCAAGGGGCCGGGCAGAAGATTCACCACTCGATCAAACTGGAATTGCGGCCGGACGGTTCGATCCGTCAGACGCTCGTGCCGGTCGAGGAGACATCCCCCGGACCAGGGTCCCCGATGCCGGCGAGGGGTTGACCGGGGGACCGGGATGCCTGAAAAAGAAAAAAACGGAGCGATCAACAAAATTAGAACGAACCTAGCAACGGGGATCGTGGGAGCGATCATTTTCATGACTCAGATGTGGCCGCTTCACGCGGACGGATCCAGGGAAAAGGCCGTCTTTGCCGGAGGGTGTTTCTGGTGCATCGAATGCGCCTTCCGGATATTGCCCGGCGTGGCGGCCGTGGTCTCCGGCTACACGGGAGGAACGGGCGAGGCCCCCACCTACGAGGATTATGCGGCTACGGGGCATGTCGAGGCCGTCGAGGTTACCTACGACCCTTCCAAGATCCCGTACGAGGAACTTTTGGACGTTTTCTGGAAGCAGATCGACCCGACGGATGCGGGAGGCCAATTCGCGGACCGGGGCGGTCATTACCGGACGGTGATCTTCTACGCGAACGAGAAACAGAAACAAGCCGCCGAAGCTTCCAAGGCCAAGATGAATGCCTCGGGGCTTTTCGGCGGGAATGTTGTTACGGAGATCTTGCCCGCGGCTCGATTCTACAAAGCTGAAAATTACCACCAGAACTACTGTGCCTTGAATCCCGCCGCTTACAAAGCGTACCGCGAAGGCTCCGGGCGCGAAGGCTACCTGAAAACGATCTGGGGGGAAGGAACGGCCCTCTCCAAAACACGCTACGTTAAACCTCCCGCCGACGAACTTAAGAAAAAACTAACGCCCCTCCAGTGCGACGTGACGCAGTCCAGCGCCACGGAGCGGCCGTTCGACAATCCCTACTGGAACGAAAAACGGGAGGGGATCTACGTGGACATCGTATCGGGGGAGCCGCTTTTCAGTTCGCGGGACAAATTCGATTCCGGAACGGGATGGCCGAGTTTTACAAAACCTCTGGAGGCGGCGAACATCGTCGAAAGGGAAGATGCAAGCCTCGGGATGTCACGGGTCGAAGTGCGCAGCCGCCACGCGGATTCCCATCTCGGTCACGTCTTTCCGGACGGGCCGAAGCCGACCGGGCGCCGTTTTTGCGTCAATTCCGCCGCCTTGCGTTTCATCCCCAAGGAAGAACTTGAAAAACAAGGCTACGGCGAATACAAAGGGCTCTTTCCGCAGCAAGGAGCAACTCAGGGGCCCGCGGGCGAGGGATCGGTTTCCCGATAAAGCGTATTTTTTTAAAAAATCTAAAAGGAGGAGAAATTTCATGAACCGGTATGCCGTGTTTAGCGCGTTGGTGCTGGGGCTCTGGGTCGGGGGGATGCAAACAGCGGGTTATGCGAAGACCGCGCGGGAGATCGACGTGAGCGTGGACGTGGCCCTGGAAAGGTTCCAGTCGGAAATTTCGGGGGGCAAGGACCTTTTGAACAAAGCCAAGGGCGTGCTTGTATTCCCGCACATAGTGAAGGGCGGGTTCGTGATCGGGGCGGAGTACGGGGAGGGGGCGCTGAGGGTCGAAGGGAAGACCGTGGATTACTACAACATGATCAGCGGTTCGCTCGGTTTTCAGCTGGGCGGGCAGGCCCGGAGGGTCTTCGTTCTGTTCCTGGACGAGGCGTCGCTTAAAATGTTCCGTGACGACCCGGACTGGCTTGGGGCGGCGAACGCCTCGGGAGTGCTCGGGACATGGGGCGCGGAGGGGTCGATGGATACGATGAAAACCAACGAGCCGATCATGACCTTTGTCCTCGACCAGAAGGGGTTGATGGGGAACCTGAACCTGGAAGTCGGGAAGATCAACGCGATCAAAAAAAACAAATAGCCGGTTTTGAACCGAGAACGACCCACGGGGAGCGTCCGGCACGTTCGATGAACGGCCGGGGGAGAGGGAGGGTTTATGAAAAAACTGCTACACATCATTGCGACGCCGCGCGGGGAGGCGTCCCGGACGCTTCGGGTTTCCCGCGCTTTTCTTGAGGGCGTCACGACAAAATACCCGGCATGCGTGATCGATGAGCTGAACCTTTTCAAAGAAACCTTGCCGCCGCTTACGGTCGAAAGGATCGACGGGAAATACGCCCTGTTGAGCGGGAAAGAGCTGTCGGGGAACTCCCGCAAGGCTTGGGAAGCGATCCTGCGGCAGATCGAGAGGTTTCTCGCGGCCGACGGCTATCTGATCAGCGTTCCGATGTGGAATTTCAGTATTCCGTATGTTCTGAAGCATTACCTCGATGTCATCGTCCAACCGCGGTACCTTTTCCGCTACACCCCGAACGGCCCCGAAGGGCTCGTCAAAGACCGCAAGATGGTCATCGTGACGAGTCGCGGGGGAGACTACAGCGCAGCCCCCGCAAACTCCATGGACCTCCAGGAACCCTACCTCAAAGCTGTTTTGGGTCTGGTGGGGATCAAAGACCTCACGTTTGTGAACGTCCAGCCGATGGATGCTTTAGGACCTCAGGTCCGGGATGAAAAAATCGCGGCAGCCTGTGAGGCCGTTCGTAAGCTTGCCGGAAATCTCTGAACCGTGATGTGTTAAAAGGGTGCTTTGCAGGATCGCGGTTTCTGCTTTGATCCCACAAAGTTCGCCCACTCACGACGCCTCCTGTGTCGAGCGCCGATTCTAGCATCGGGAATTGATCTCCCCCCTGCAACAAGTCCATCCCGTCCTATCCCCTCAGGAAAACACGCTCCTTCCTAAAAATGTTCAAAATCGTAGAAAATATTTGTAACTTATTCATTTATAATAAGATATAAATGCTATAAAATATTATATATACTTGATATTTAATAGTATGCAAGTTATCTTTTAGTATAGATAGTAGTAAAAAAGTTTCTAAAGTATTTTAAAAACGAAATTTATGAAAAACAAATTTAAAAAACCGATTAGCATAGTGATCATACTGTGTTTTCTCGTGACGCAGAACGTGTGGGCGGCCCCCGGGATGGGGATCGAGATCCTGTCTCCGAGGGAAGCGCCTTCATTCCTGCAAGTGGACATTCCTTCGGAACTTGCGACGCTTGACGGTCTCTACGAAGCCCCCCTGCAATCGGATCCCAAACTCGTGCTGCATATCCAGAACGCGCACGCCAACTACGGGGCACAGCAGAAGATCAAGGAGCTCTTGCAGTATCTCGAAAAGACCTACGCCATCAAAACGATCTTTGTGGAAGGGGCGTCGGAGGACCTGGACCCGGATTACCTGAGGATGTTCCCGGACCGCGAGCGGAACCTGAAGCTCGCGGACTAC
>JAHQRI010000143.1 GCA_019052695.1 Candidatus Omnitrophota bacterium | reverse complement strand
CTGATCGAAAAGAATGGCACTGCGGCCTCCCCGGCCACAGCTTTTGCGAGAAGCGTTTTTCCGGTCCCCGGAGGTCCCATGAGCAAAACACCCTTAGGGATCCGCCCGCCGAGTTTTTGAAACCGAAGTGGCTCTTTAAGGAATTCTATGATCTCTTGCAATTCTTCTTTGGCCTCATCGACCCCGGCGACATCTTTGAACGTGACCTGGCTTTTCTCCTTATCCGCAAGTTTCGCGCGCGACTTGCCGAAAGAGAAGACCTTCCCGCTTCCCTGCTGGACCCCGCGGTACACAAAGAACCAGAAGAAACCGATCAAAAGGAGCGTCGGGATGATCCCCGCGAACAATTGCCGCCAAAACACCTGAGGGGGATTGACGGAGAAGTTCGAGACATTTTTACGTAGCAAGGAGATGATCTCCGGATCGTTGGGCGGGATGTGGACCTGGAAAAAGGACCCCGTGACCATCCGGCCCCGGACGACGTCATCCACCAGCTCACAGGAGAGGATCTCGCCGGAATCCGGGTTGCGCAAAAGGACGCGATAGAACTCGGAATAGTTGAGCTCCTTGAGCTCAAAACTCGGGAAAACGAATAATTGCAGCAGAATGAAGATCGAGAGCGGCACCAGAAAAAGGGCGATCAGCTTCCGGCGCTCGGGATCTTTGGCGGGCCCCCGCTTCGGATAATTCGCGCCCATTTTAGGGCGCGGGCCATTCCGTTTGAGGTGATTCGCTCCGTTCGAAAATTTCGCCATGAAGGTCGACTCCCAAAATACCGGTTTTCTACGTTGATCCGCGGCGCTGTCTTGGCCGTCCCCTCCGGATGCCCCGAACTCGCGCCCTTGCTCCCCCTCGAAAGGCCCCAAAACGGGGCAAAAGGAAGCGTAGTCTAGCACGTGCTCCCTGAGATATCAAATCGGATTAAAACACCTTTTTATGATAGATCGAAATGTTTTGGGGGGTCATTTCGAGGTCGATGTCTTTCGGAAGCGAGAAGCGGCACCGGCGGCGGTTCATCCCTTCACGGACCCTTTTCCAAGCGTCGAAAGACAAGCCGCTTTGGGGGTGGATCCTTTTCAGGGCTTTTTCCACAAGGCGAAACTGCAGCGGGCGCGGGAATTTCAGAAAAAGGGCGCGTCGAAACTCGACCCTGCGGGCCATTCGACGCTTGAGGACTTTCCGCCACGAGGTCTTCTCCAACTCGGAAAGGAGCCGCTCCTCTTCTCCCACAATGACCGGAAGACGAGACAAAGCTTCCACGACCCGGGGATTGTATTGTTTCCGCAGGAACGGGATCAATCGTAGGCGGATCCGGTTGCGCAGGAAATCCAAAGAATGGTTGCTTGAATCCACACGGAACCGGAGCCGCCGTTTTTTTAGGTAAAAAAGTAGTGCCTGTTTCGCGAACGGAAGCAAAGGGCGGATCAACGTGACGCGACCTTGCCGGATCTTCTCGCGGATGCCGGAAAGCCCGCGCAGCCCGGTCCCCTGCAGGACCCTCATGAGCACGGTCTCGGCCTGATCGTCGCGGGTGTGAGCGAAAACGACCTTGGAATATCTTTTTTGGCAGGCGGTCTTTAAAAAGAATGCGTAGCGCAAATGTCGCGCGGCCTCTTCCGTCGAGGCCTTCCGGCGTTCCGCCACGCGCCGGACGTTCCCCGACCCGGAAAAAAAGGGGACGCCGCACTGCCGCGCCAGATCCCGGACAAAGATCTCGTCCCGGAGGGCGCCAACCGGTCGTAACCGGTGATTAAAATGGAGAAGCGCAAGATGCCAGGCATGGCGCGGGGCAAGGTGAAAGAGGAGATGGAACAGCGCGACCGAATCGGGGCCTCCGGAACAGGCGACAAGGATCCTGTCCCCCGGTTTGAAAAATCCCTTGCTCGCCAGATGGGCTTCAAAATGCGATTCGAGATCATCCGCCATGACGAGAGTCTCCGGAAGACATGAAAGATCGCCGCGTCGTTCGGGGTCCGGAAAAAACTGCCGGGGGCCAGGATTGAACTGGCGACCTAGGGCTTATGAGTCCCTCGCTCTAGCCAACTGAGCTACCCCGGCAAGAAAACGAACGAAAGAAGTTACGGGAAAATTCCCATTTTTTGAGTTTTCAAGCCGAAAAATCCGGCCCAAAGCGGGCGTATGATAGCATAGCCCTGTCGCAGTGCACAAGTGCGCTCGCAGAACGTAGCCCTGCGCTCGCACGCGCCGAAATCTTCCTTTACAGAACCCTGCGAAGTGCGTAAACTTGGTCTATGCCTCCCAAGACTCGCCTCACATCAAAACCTCAGACCCCCACGGCAGAAAAGATCAAGTTCGACGCCGTTATTTTCGATATCGATAATGTCCTCGTCGACACCCGGCATTCCTACTTGGACGCCATCCGCCAGACCGTCGAGCTTTACTTGACCCACGGACCGGTCCCGTTCTTCAGCCGCGCAACGGGCACTAAATTCCCCGGCCTTTTGACCCCCGAAGACGTCGATCAATTCAAGCTCCTAGGGGGTTTCAACGACGACTGGGACTGTTGCTACGGCTTACTGGTCTACCTCCTGTCGCTGCCCGTCGGCAACCGAACGATCGAAGCCCTCAAAAAAGCGGTCCATATTGAAAAATTCGCAAAGACCGTCAAGAAGAGACCCCTGCGCGTATCGGGGATCACCGCCCTTTTCGGCCGCCCGACCACCGTGACCATCGAAAAAGTGGCCCGGATCTTCCAGGAGGTCTACCTCGGGAAGGATATTTTCCCCCGCGTAACACAGAACAGGATGCGTTACTGGAAAAAACGCGGATTGATCTACCGTGAAAAGCTTGTGTTCAAAAAGCCCTTGCTTAAAAAAATGAAGGACCGAGGATTAAAGCTCGGGATCGCCACCGGCCGCTCCCTTTATGAAGCCCTGCACGCCTTGAAAACATTCGGGATCGCCGAACTCTTCGACGCCATGACGACCATGGATGACGTCAAAAAAGAAGAGAGAGAAAAAAAGGAGTCCCTCCGCAAACCGCACCCTTTTTCGGTCTTGAGGACCGCACAGACGCTCGGCATGCGCAAAAATTTCCTTTATGTGGGGGACCTCCCCGATGATATCCTCGCGGCAAACCGCGCCAAGGAGACGATCCGGATCCGTTCCGCGGCCTTTCCGATGTTAGCGGCGAATCCCTTTCAGACCATGAAGGAGATCGAGACGGTCCATCCCGATTTTCTCATCAAGACCCCCTCCGAACTCTGCCGCCTTCTGGACATCAAATAGGCCTTCCCCGCAAAACCCGGAGCGCGTCCCAGTCTTCAGGCGAGCGGGGCTCTTGAGACCCTCGAAAAGGTTTGGGTTCTTCCGGTTCTAATAGGGCGTGTTGAGAAGTTTCTTGAGACGGTCCGTCGAAAGGTCCAGTTCTCCCATGAATTGGAAGAACAATCCTTCTTGGTCCCGGATCACTTGCGGGACCGCCTGGGGAACCCCTTTCCAGGACTTGAAGAAAGCGAAAAGATCATCTTGGCATTCCCGTTTGTCCAGGAAGAGATCGATCTTTTTAGCCAGCCGGACGATCGCGAGTAACCGCTGCAGGATCTCAGGGTCCAACTGCGCGATGAACTCCCGGACCCCCTTGGTGAGCTCGTCGCTCAAATAACGGG
>JAHQRI010000142.1 GCA_019052695.1 Candidatus Omnitrophota bacterium | reverse complement strand
ATATAAACTTCATGGAAGCCGTGCAGGATCCAAAAGCGTTTTTGGGGGTCAGAGCCCCGTGCCTTTTCAGGGCGGGGGGGCGGGTCTTTTCTTTTGCCCTCATGGCGCTCCTGCTGCCTTTTTCCTCCTCCGTTGCCGCGGCGGCACCCCGGACCCTGAAGGTCGGGATCGCCGTAACCTCCGAATTTAAGGCAACCGCGAATTGGCGCTCGGATTTTGAAAAACGGCTGGCTTATGCCTCCAGGATCTTTGAGAGGGAATTCCAGATCCGGTTCGTTCCGTTTAAGTGGTACGACTGGCCGACGACCGTGGGGCGGGAAGCGTCCCATGTGATGATCGAGGACTTGATGTCCCGTTTCCCGCTCAAGGACGTGGACCTCATGATCGGTCTTTCGCGTATTCCTGTGAACATCAAGGGACCCATTCGGGACCCGGATGTCTTGGGGCAGGCCCGACCCTTTTCCGGCTATCTTGTCCTGAGGTACCCTCAGAACCGGATGTACAAGATCCAAGAGGAAACCGCGCTCGTCCATGAACTGGCGCACCTTTTTGGCGCCGTCCATACCAGTGATCCGTCCAGCATCCTCTACCCGATCGTGGACAAACAGCTTCCCGCGATGTTCGACTCAGAGAATCATGAGATCATTTCCAAAACACGAAACATGGATTTCCGGCGGGGATTAAGCGGGCTTCCCTCGAACGTCCTACAGAACCTGTTGGGATCTTACCTCAAACTCGCCGCAACGGACCAACCGTTCGATTTTTATTATTCCCTGGGGGTCCTCTATGTGAACCTGAAACAATACGACGATGCCTTGGGCGCTTGGAAAAAAGCGGCGGCGATCCTTCCGACCCATGCGCGCATTCATTACGATCTCGGAATGCTCTACTACCGTTTGGGCTCGCAGAGCGACGCGATCCGTGAATTGATGCGGTGCGTTCAATCCGCGCGGTTCCGGAGCGAAAATCCCCAGAAGGTGCTCGCCCTGAAAACGCTCGGCAACATTTATCTGAACCAAGGCAACCTTGTTGCGGCCTACCAGGCCTATATGCGGGGGATCGCGCTTGAGCCGGAAGACACCGAGTTGAAAACGAACCTCGCGATCATTTCCATGAGGAAGGGACAGTTTACCGAGGCCGCCCGGGAATTCGAAAAGATCCTGGCCAAGGACCCGAATAACGTGAAGGTCCTGATCAACATCGGGATCGCGTATGCGCAAATGAACCGCTACGCCGAAGGGGAACGATGGCTCAAGCGGGCGCTCGCTTTGGCGCAACAGCGAGCCGAGATCATCGAGATCCAAAATACGCTGGGAAGGATCTATTACAAAACCAACAAACCGGCCCAGGCGATTGAACACTTCCGTAAAGCCTGTTCTATGGACGTCAATGTGAATTGCCTGAAAGGGCTGGCACAGATCCACTATCAGTTGGGCCAATGGGACGATTGTATCCATGCGCTCGCGAGGGTCCTCCAATTGGAAAAGGACGATCCCGATGTGTACGGGACCCTTGCGACCGCCATGTTGCAGAAAGGGGATCACGAGAATGCCATGGGGCTGCTTCGGGAGGGTCTGCGTTATGCGAAGGACAACGCCAAGGCCGCGCAGTTCTACAAGAACATCGGGTATGTCCTTTTACAGAAGAAACAATACAGCTTCGCCGAAAAAGAATTCCAAATGGCGATCGCCAAGGATTGGGAGAATAGTGAAAGCTACTTTGGATTGGCCATGGTCTATCTCGGGATGCAAGACCCGGTGAACGCTCAAGAGGCTCTTCGCAATGTCCTGCGGATCGATCCCAAGAACCAGAAGGCCAAGGAAATGATGCAAAGTATCGAAAAGGTCCTTAAGCAGACCCCGATGATGGACATTGAACTCGAAGGCTCCGGTACCGGGTACATCGAGTAAAGGCATGGGCCCGGAACGAAGCACAGAGGCTTTAAGGCGGTAACCGGCCGCAATGGAAGGGACGAGAACCCCGATGGACGATATTCTGCTAAAAGAGATCATGATCTCGAACGTTATTACGGCGCATTATGAGGAATCTCTCAGCAGGATCGAGGAAAAATTTCGGGTGCGGGGGGTCCGGCACGTGCCCATTTTGGATGAAACGCGCCGGGTCGTGGGGATGTTCACGCGCAACGATCTCGCCAAATGTCTCGCCCCCCACCGGACCGAGGATGGATTGGTCTATGATAAAGACGCCATGAATGAATTCGTGCTGAAATACGTGATGACCCCGGAGCCCACGGTGTTGGGACCGGAAGATCGATTGAGCCGCGCGGTGGAGATCATGGCCCGCAACAAGTATGGCTGCATCCCTATTGTGGGGGACCATGGAACACTTTTGGGGATTGTGACGCAGGTGGACGTCATGAAATTTCTTTTGAGGGCACTAAAAAGTTAGGCTGTTCGTAAGGGGGTTCAACGGGGAACGGGGAGGAAGCGGCATTTAAGGATGGTCCAAAGCATGTGGAGGCCGTCCTTCCAGCGGATTTTTTTTCCTTCGGAATAAAGACGCGGCTGGTATTGGATCGGGACCTCGGCCAATCGGTATCCATAGCGGAGGCTTTTGCACACCAGCTCGTTATCAAAATCAAAACCCGCGGCCCGGACCCGGATTTTTTGGATCAGCTGCCGGGTAAAAGCCTTGTAGCACCCTTCGTAATCACTGATCCTTTGCCCGTAGAGCAAGTTCGTGGTCGCGATGATCAGCTTGTTCCCGATGTAATGCGATAAAAAAGGATCGCCGTTCTTCGTGAGGAAGCGCGGGCCCCGGTGAAAAAAACGGGAACCAAGGACCAAGTCCGCGCGGCCCTCGAGGATGGGGCCCATGAGCAGGGCGTAATCCTGGGGGTTGTATTCCAGATCGGCATCCTGGAGGATCAGAATGTCACCCGTTGCCCCTGCGATGGCCGTTGTGAGAGCGGCCCCCTTACCGCGGTTCTTTTCATGGAAAAGGGCCGTGATCCCTTTCGTCTGTCGGAGGATCTCGGGGGTGCGGTCTTTAGACCCGTCGTCGACGACAATGACCTCCTGCGTCCATCCGGGGACCGTGACGGCCCGGACCCTGCGGATCAGCTCCTCGATCGTGGCCTCTTCATTATAGGCAGCGATGAGGACGGTGTATTTTCCGGACGGCTCTGGAGACATATCGCTTCTGCCTCGAATGTAATGATCAAAATTTAAAGCTGACGAGGTTATCCTAGCATAGCGTTGATGTTGAAACAATCCAACAATCCGGTAGCCGTTTAAAAAATGAAAGCTATAATGATGACATTCCACCTCAAAACCAGAGGGAAAACACGAATGAAAATCATAAAAACCAGGATCCGTGCTGGGGAACTGTTGGTTCGGGTCCGGGAGCAGTGTCCGATTATCCACCACCTGACGAATTGGGTGACCGTTTATGATTGCGCGAGCATCACCAAGACGCTCGGAGCCTCGCCAGTGATGGCCCACGCGGTCCAAGAGGCGGGCTCAATGGCCGGGATCGCGGATGCGTTGGTGTTGAATATCGGGACCCTGACGGTGGATTTCGTCAAAGCGATGAAGGCTGCAGCGAAGAGCGCGAACAGCAAAGGGATCCCGGTCGTTTTGGATGTGTGCGGGGCGGGGGCCACCGGCTTGCGGGACCGGAAAAGTTTGGAGCTGTTGCGCGGGGTCCGCATCGATGTCCTCAAAGGG
>JAHQRI010000141.1 GCA_019052695.1 Candidatus Omnitrophota bacterium | reverse complement strand
AGGTCTTTTCGTGCTTCACGAATCTCGAAAGCACCGAAAGAATCATTTTTGCGATCTTTAACTACTTAAACACTGTTTGGAAGGAAAATCCCTTGAAGCAATTTACACAATTTATTTGACGTTACCTTTGGAAATAGGGCCCCCGGTCCTTCGTACGAACAGCACCCTTGCGGCGTCAGTAGGTACCGCTTTCGAGCATGTGCTCGTCCGTGATCCCGAAATAGTGGGCAATCTCGTGAAGGACAGTGTCCCGGACCGCCGTCCGCATCTGACGCGGAGTGCGGCAGGAACGCGTCACCGGACCCCGAAAGATCGTGATCTTGTCCGGAAGGACGTTCCCGTATTGATGCGTCCGCTCCCCCAGCGGCACGCCCTCATAAAGACCCAAGAGCTCTTCACGGGGACCGGTCCCGGCTTCCCTTTTTTGGCAAGCCGTCGGCTCCGCCTGGACCGTGACAGAAATATTCTCGAGCTTCCGTTGGAACTCTCGGGGAAGGTCCTTCAACACACCTCGGACCAACGATTCAAATGCCCGTTCCAACGATTTTTCCCGAAACTTTATTTTCTTCCCATGTTTTTTCATAGGAACGGAATTCGGAGTTTAATGCCCCCTGATGGACCGGCTCTCTCTCCGTGCCGAGCACACGACAATAACAGGAAAAGGTAACTTCTTTTCATTCCCGGGCCCGAAAGGGACAAAAACATGACGCGTTCAACTCGAGGGCTGCCAGGACCCGCCGGACGATCATCGAGGAGGCCGTGTCAAATGTTCGGGCGATAGGATCTTCTTGAGCGCGGCGTGGCTCAGATATCCTTTGGCGAGAACGGTGTCCCGAAGCGTGCAGCCGCTTGCGATCGCCTCTTTGACGCACTCCGCAGCCTTAGAATAGCCGATGTACGGGTTCAGGGCCGCGGCGATCCCAAAACTGTTCTCGGCGTTCGACCGGCATTTCCCGATATTCGCCTTGATCCCCTTCACGCAACGGCATTCTAGGACCCTCAGAACGTTTCTCAAGATCTCAAAAGACTGCAAAAGGTTGTGAATGATCACCGGCCGCATCACGTTGAGTTCGCATTCCCCGCTTGCGGCCGCGAAAGCGATCGCGACATCGTTGCCGATCACCTGGTAGCCGACCTGGGCCGCGACCTCCGGGATCACCGGATTGACCTTCCCCGGCATGATCGACGAACCCGGCTGGAGGGCAGGCAATCGGATCTCCCCGAGCCCGGTATGCGGCCCCGAACTCAGGAGCCGGAGGTCGTTGGCGATCTGGATCAACGACGTGGCATAATCCCGAAGCCCCCCCGAAACAGCGGCGAAATCGGCGTCGTTCTGCATGAGCGCGAAAAGGTCGGGGGCGATTTTCACCCGGAACCCGGTGATCGCGCGCAAGTTCCGGACTACCTGTCTCCGGTAACGCAAGGAGGTGTTGAGCCCCGTCCCGACGGCCGACCCGCCGATACCGATCTCCAGCATGCCTCGGATCAACAGCCGTACGCGCCCACGCCCCTTCTCAAGCTGGCGTGCCCAACCGCCGAACTCTTGCCCCAGCGTGACCGGAGCGGCATCCTGCAAGTGCGTGCGGCCGGATTTGACGACTGTCCGGAATTCGCGCGCCTTATCGCGCAGGGCCTCTTCCAGGTCCCGGGACGCAGCCATGAAATCCTCCGAAAGCTTCAAGACAGCGAGCCGCAACGCCGTCGGGATCACATCGTTGGTAGATTGTCCCATGTTCACATGATCGTGGGAGTGAAGCGCCGCGTGGTCCCCCCGCCGCCGCCCGAGGATCTCAAGCGCCCGGTTAGCAAGGACCTCATTCATGTTCATATGGGCCGAAACACCCGCACCGGATTGCAGGGCGTCGGTCACGAACTGGTCCCGCAGTTTTCCGGCCATGACCTCGCCGGTTGCCCGGATCACGGCGTTCGCCCGGCGGGCGTCCAATCGCCGGAGGGCGCGGTTCGCGATCGCGCAAGCCTTTTTGACCGCGGCAAGCGCCCAGATGAAATCCTCATGGAACCGGAGCCCCGAGACCGGGAAATTCTCGACCGCGCGTACTGTCTCAATGCCGTAATATGCCTCCGCGGGAACCGGCCGTTCCCCGAGGGAATCTCTCTCGATCCGCGTCTTCGTTTTTTTCATGATCCCGCTCCCGCCGCCATGGGCTCTCCCCCGTAATAAGTTTCGATGGCCGTTTCAACCGCCTCAGGGGTACACAGCACGGTCTTGATCGCCGCAACTTGGGCCAGCTCCGCGATCTCTTTTACCGGGAGGTCCTGCAGGGGGTCGCTGACCCCCACGACCAACGTGCGGTCCTGGACCTCAATCGGAAGGATCCGGTATTTCAAAGCGACGCTTTTGGGAACCCTCCGAACAGCCCCCCCATCGACAAAAACATGCGAAAGATCTGCGAACGGCATCGCGTGCCGCTCCGCCAAAGCTTTGAATAGAAGGAACCGGGGAACGTATTGTTTACGGACCAAGACCTCCCCTACGAACTCCTGGGTCTTCTTCTGCTCGATCAACGCGTCTTCGAGCTGTTTCCAATCGATCAGCTTTTTTTGGATCAGGATCTCCCCGATATGCCATGATGCGTTCATGAGTGCTCAGATCCCGCCCTTACGCACCGCGCACAAGTCCAAGGTTTTCATAGATCCGCCGCGTCGCGAGCGATTGGTTCAGCGTGTAAAAATGAAGCCCCGGTGCCCCGCCCTCAAGGAGCCGGCGGCATTGTTCCGTGGCGTATTCGATCCCGAACCCCGTGATCGCCTCCTGGTCCTCGCCGTATCGCGTGATCGCCTTGCGGATCCGTTCGGGGACCGTCGCCCCGCACATCCGGGAGAACTTTTCGATCTGCGGCCCATGCGTGACCGGCATGACCCCCGGCACGATCGGCACCATGATCCCGGCCCTACGGGCCCGTTCTACAAAGTCGAAATAGAAGGCGTTGTCGAAAAAAAGCTGGGTGATGACGATGTCGGCGCCTTCGTCGACCTTTTGTTTCAAATGCTCGAGGTCCTTTTGCCGGTCCCGGCACTCGGGATGCCCTTCGGGGTAGCCTGCAACGCACAAGGAAAAGGCCTTTGCGAATTCCGAATGACGGCGGATGAATCGAACCAACTCGAACGCGTAACGAAAACCATCCGGCGGCGACTTAAAGGAGGCGTCCTCCTGGGGATCGCCGCGGAGCGCCACGATGTTTTCGATCGCCTTTTCCCGAAGGGTGCCGAGGATTTGTTCGATCTCATCGCGGCTGTGTGCCACACACGTCAGATGCGCCCCCACTTCGAGACCGATCTCCCGTTTGATCGCTTCGACGACCCGAAGGCTGTTGGCCCGGGTGTTCCCCAAAGCGCCGTACGTCACCGTCACGAAAGAAGGCTCGAGTTTCTTGAGCTCCGCCACGGTCCGGTAGAGCTTTTCTTCCCCCTCGGCGGTCTTGGGCGGGAAGAACTCAAAGGAGATCGTCGCTTTCCGCTTTTTATAGAATTCTGAAATCTTCATAGACTATAAGGGATTCTAACTCAAGACCCTCAGCGCTTCACGGATTTATTTCCCCGACGGCATGCGGTGCCCCTTCCCGCCCGCGCGGCGGGAAATCAGAACCGCCTTCTTTTAACCGTTCCCGTGCAGGACTTGCTTCACCTTGCTGAGCAATTCTTCGGGAGGAAAAGGCTTGAAGATACAGTCCACCGCTCCTCTTAGTTTATAGTCGCG
>JAHQRI010000140.1 GCA_019052695.1 Candidatus Omnitrophota bacterium | reverse complement strand
AAGAACAGCTGAAGTGGTTACGCGGCGATCTCCAAAAGGTGGATCCCGAAACACCCCTCATTGTTTTTGCGTACCGTCCGCTCTTTGAACTCCGGGCCGAATGGGGTTGGAAGACCGCCGACGGGGAGAAGGCCCTCGAGCTTTTCCGTTCTTTCAAACACGTTGCGGTCTTTTACGGTCATATTCATCAAGAACATCACGCGACGGTCGGTTCCCTGAGGTTCCACGCCGCGCCCAGCCTGATGTACCCTTTTCCCGCCCCCGAGAGCGAGACGGAACTCGCGCCGGTCCCCTGGGACCCGGCGGCGCCTTGGAAAGATCTCGGGTACTGCGGGGTGGTCGTGGCTCCCGCGTCGTTCGAGATCCGGATCATCCGTTATCCGATCCCCGGGGCTCCCGAAGCGAAGACCGCCGGCGAAGCGCCGGTCCCGGAGGCGCAGCCGCGAGCCGAAGTCGAAACCGCTGAGGTCCCGCAGCTTCAGGAGTAGGGCCGCCTTTCTCCCGCGCCCGTCCCTTCCCGGGGACTTTGAGATCTTTTTCGCACCGTTCGACGGCCTTCGCTCTCTCTTCTCGATTATGCTACAATTTTTCCATGAACCCCGTGAGGCCTGTGACCCAACGCGACTTACGCGGCCTTCGGGGAAAATGCGTTCCTGTTTTTCTCTGGGAGATCTAGCGGGATGAACGTCCATCGGCTGAAGACCGGCACCGCACTCGCGATCGGCGCGCTCGAAGCGCTGCTCCGGGAGATCCGCTACCAGAAAAAAGAAAGCGTCGCGGTCCCCGGGGAGTTCGCCGTGCGCGGGGGAACGGTCGATATCTATCCCGTTACTTACCGCATGCCCGTGCGCCTGGAGTTCCGGGGCGATACGATCTCCCAGATCCGTGATTTTTCTCTCGCCGACGGCCGCAGCCAGACCTCGTTCGAAGAAGTTTTTCTGATCCCGCTTTCCGGATATCTCCTGAAGAGGACCCGCCGTCTGGAAGAGCGCTATGAAGCCTTCGAACCGGTCACGGGCCCGCGGGAGCTCGAGCGCGGGGATTTCGTGGTCCACCTCCAATACGGGATCGGCCGTTTTCTCGGCACCAAAGTGATCCAGATGCAGGGCCAAAAGCAGCGCTGCCTTGCCATCGAATACGCGAACAAGGAGATCCTTTACCTTTCCATGAAAGAACCGCTCGAGCGTTACGTCGGCGGTTCAGGCATGGCCCCGAAGTTGACCAAGCTCAACACCAAAGAATGGGAGCGGATCAAACAACGGACCCGCACGGCGCTGCATACGGTCGCCAAGGACTTGCTCGAGATCCAGGCCAAACGCAGCCTTCAGAAAGGGCTCGCGTTCCCGAAGGACACGCCGTGGCAAAAACAGTTCGAGGCGGAATTCCCGTTCGGCGAGACACCGGGCCAGGAGCGGGCCATCGAAGAGGTGAAAAAGGACATGGAGTCGGAGCGGCCGATGGACCGCCTGCTTTGCGGGGACGTGGGCTACGGCAAAACAGAGGTCGCGATGCGCGCCGCGTTCAAGGCCGTGATGGGCGGCAAGCAGGTGGCGTTCCTCGTGCCGACGACCATTTTGGCGGAACAGCATTATATTTTATTCAAGGAACGCGCAAAAACATTCCCCGTCACCGTCGAACTGCTCTCAAGGTTCCAGACGCGCAAGGAGCAGCAAGGGATCGTCCGGTCCCTGCAGGAAGGTTCCACGGACGTGGTGGTCGGGACGCACCGGCTTTTGTCTAAGGATGTCCGGCTCAAGGACCTGGGGCTGGTGATCATCGATGAGGAACAGCGGTTCGGCGTGCGGCACAAGGAAAAATTGAAACAGCTCCGCACCCAGGTGGACGTGCTGACACTCACGGCGACGCCCATTCCGCGGACGCTCCACATGGCGCTTCTCGGGGTGCGGGACATGTCGGTGATCGATACGCCGCCGGAAAATCGTCTCCCTGTGGAAACGGCGGTAATGGAATACCACGAGGAGATCGTGAAACAAGCGGTCGAGCGCGAAATGGCGCGGGGAGGGCAGGTCTTTTTCGTGCACAACCGGGTGCAATCGATCGAAAAAGTCCACGCGCGTCTCGAGAAACTTTTGCCCGGCGTGCGGCTCGGTGTGATGCACGGCCAGATGAACGTGGAGATGCTCGAAGGGGTCCTGAAACGGTTCCTGAAAGGGGAGATCGACTGCCTTGTTGCGACGAACATCGTCGAATCCGGCATCGATATTCCGAACGTGAACACGCTCATCGTGGACCGCGCCGATTGTTTCGGCCTCGCGGACCTTTATCAGCTGCGCGGGCGGGTGGGACGTTTTAAAGAGCCTCGTCAGGCTTATGCATATTTTCTCGTGCCGGAGAACTGGGTGATGACGCAGGACGCGCAAAAGCGCCTCCAGGCCATCGAAAAATTCACGCAGCTCGGTTCCGGGTTCAAGATCGCGATGGAAGACCTCGATATCCGCGGGGCGGGGAACCTGTTGGGTCATGAACAAAGCGGCTTCATTCACGCCGTCGGGTTTGATCTGTATTGCCGGATGCTTAAAAAGGCTGTTGAAGAATCAAAAAACGGGAATCGGGACTAAACAGTTACCGGACGCCGTCCGGTTTACGGTTTATGCGAGTAGGAAAGCTGGAAAATCAAGGGGCTGTTCTGACGCAGCGGCCGCCGTATTGGTTGCTTCGCGTCGAGACTGCGTAGCCAGCGCTAGTACGATTAGAAATGCTCAAATTCCCCGCGGTGGTGTCGTACCAGGACGTGCCCCGAAAACCGCTGCCGGTTGCGGCAAGTACTTCTCCGCCGGAATACCCCGGCCAGTCGGGATTGGTCGCCTGTCCGTAGGTCGTTGAAAGAGTTCCGTCCCCGTGTGAACCCACGAACGCCCGTCCCGTGGAGTTGCCCACCGTCACGACCCGTTCCCACAGATTGCCGCTGAGATCGAGATTCCCGTAAAATCCGGCTCCGGCACTTTCGCGCGCTGTGGCTGTTGTTGATCTAGCATAGATCCCGACGCGAGTAGGACCTGTCCCGCCGTCGCCCCCGGTGAAGGTTCTGTTATAGTACGTGCAATTGGCCCCTGAAGTCGAACAATACTCCGTGCCGTTCTCGGTCCCGCTGATCGCCGAGCAATAGGCAGAGCTTGCCGTGCCCCAGGCGTACTCGCCGGAAACCGCCGCGAGAGGGCCGCGGGCGGCTTTTTCGAATTCCAATTCCGTCATCGGCCGGAGGGCCGCCCAGGCCGCGTACGCGCAAAGGTCCTTCCATGAAAGGTAATTGCACGCGCGGGGACCGCGGGTAACCGTGGCGTCGCCCGAGGTGTACGAAACGGTATTCCGGGAAACCACGCTGTCACTGTTTTTCCCCGAGTCGGTCGAACTGGTGATGTCCCGGTAGGGTTTTTGAGTGCTCGTAAGTGTATTGAAGAAATCGATCCACTGCTGTTGGGATATTTCATATTTCATCATGTAAATCGCCTTGTAACCTTTCGGGAAATCCTGCGGGATCCAAAAGTCCGTGCCGGTGGCGTCATCGTGAGCCTGACCGTCGGTCACGTAGTAATACCCCCCCGAAGTGACGTTGGTGCAGTGGATCGCGTTCTCGTTCGGGATGAACCAGGGTTTTGTGTCGGAACTTCCCTGCTTTAACGTGGAGGTCGCTGAGGTGTCGGCCGCGTTAAAACCACCGGCAGGGCTGTAGACCATTTCGATCCAGAACACTTTGACTTTCGAATTCGT
>JAHQRI010000139.1 GCA_019052695.1 Candidatus Omnitrophota bacterium | reverse complement strand
GGGGTGCTACTTTCAACTGGATCCCCGTCTGCGCCGCCAGCATCTGCCAAGGCACGATGTTCGAATGGTGCTCCATGCCCGTGATCAGCACCTCATCACCCTCTTTGAGAAAGGTCCGACCGTAGCAAGACGCCACCAGGTTGATGGCCTCGGTCGTCCCCCGCGTGAAAACGATCTCTTTTTCCGAAGGCGCGTTCAGGAATTCCCGGACGCGGTGCCGCGCGCTTTGAAAACGTTTGGTCGCCTGCTCGCTCAAACAAAATACCCCACGGTGGATATTCGCGTTCTCTTGGGAATAGAAACGCGTGAGAGCTTCGATCACGGCCCGCGGTTTTTGGGTCGTTGCCGCGTTATCGAGGTAGGTCAAAGGCTTCCCGTAGACTTTTTCGCCCAGGATGGGAAAATCCTTCCGGACGGCCTCGATATCGATTCTTTTCTCGCTTTCAACAAGTCCCATGATCGCTTCCCCGCAAGGCTACATTTCCAGGAACTGCGCTTCCAATTTTTGATTCACGATCTCTTCAAGTTCTTTTTTCAAAAGATCCGTCTCCACCGCGTCGACCACCTCCTGCGCAAAACCCCGCGCCAGAATCCTCGAGGCCTCACGCTCCCCGATCCCGCGGGAACGAAGATAAAAGACCGCCTCCTCCCGTAACTGCCCTACCGCCGCGCCGTGACTGCACCTAACATCGTCCGCGTCGATCTCAAGCTGAGGCTGGGTGTCCACCCGGGCCTCATCGGAAAGCAACAAGTTTTTGTTCGTCTGGGTCGCGTCGGTCCGGACCGCCCCCTGACGCACCCGCACCCGCCCCCCAAAGACACCCCGGGACTTGCCCCCCAGGAGTCCTTTGAAAAGCTGCGTGCTTTTGCCGGCGGGTTTTCGGTGATCGACCGTCGTGTGAAGGTCCAAATGCTGGCCGTTCCCGCCGAGATAGAGGCCCCTCAGCGAACACTCCGCGTTCTCGTCTTCCAGCGCGATCCGGCAATCGTTCCTCATCAGGCGCGACCCCGCCGCAAGCGACCACGATGAGAACTGACTGCCTCTCGCCTGGGACACCCACGTCGAAGCGATGTGGAACGCCTGTCTGTTCTCGTCCTGGACTTTATAATGACGGAACATCGCGTTTTCCTGCAGATCGATCTCCAAAACAACATTCGTGAAATAGTGTGCCCCCCCGGCGGCATGGTAATGTTCCATTAAAATCCCGGAGCTGCGTTTCCCTGCCAAGACAAGGACCCGCGGCTGAAAGATCATTTTTTCGGACCCCGGGTCGGCGACAAAGATCAACCGGAGCGGGACCGTGAGGGTCGTCCCCTCCGGAACGCGGATCAACACTCCCTCTCGGAGAAAGGCCGTGTTCAGCGTCTTAAAGGCATTTTGTTCGGCATCTGGGCCCCCACTCCATCGATCTTCAAGTTCCCGGACCGCGCTCATCGCTTCCCGCAGGTCAAACACTTCGAACTCCTTCGGTTTGGAAGATCCCGCGGGAAAATAACGGCCGTTCACAAAGAGGATACGGTTTTCCGGGTATTGCCGGCTGATCTCCCTGATTTTTTCCCCGGAAATGGAACTTCGTCCCCCCCCGAAAACGAACGAGGCCTCCCGGACAGGCGTCACGTCGGTGTAGCGCCACGCCTCGTCCCGAGCGGTCGGGAAACCCTGCCGGAGGAACGCGGCCATAGCCTCTTCGCGCACACGCCGCAGCCAGGCCGGTTCCGCCCCTACCTCTTCCCGCTGGAACGCCTCAAAGGCCTTCCGGTATTGATCGGTCCCCTGTTCCAATGTTGATCGCCCTCTATTTTACTTCGCACCGTGCTTGCCGGGATTGACCCACTCATACCCTTTTTCTTCAAGATGAAGCGCCAGGTCCTTACCACCGGACCTGACGATCCTGCCGCCCATCAGCACGTGAACGTGATCGGGCACGATATAGTTCAAGAGCCTTTGGTAATGGGTCACCAGGACGATCGACCGGTCGGGTCCCCGCAACCGCTCGACACCGGAGGACACGATCTTGAGAGCGTCAATATCGAGCCCTGAGTCCGTTTCGTCCAAGATCGCGAGTTTCGGTCCCAGCACCGCCATCTGGAGGATCTCGTTGCGCTTCTTTTCCCCTCCCGAGAAACCGTCGTTGACGGGCCGGTTGAGAAAGCTCTCATCCATGTCCACGGTCTTCATCTTTTCTTTCAGGTATTCCAGGAATTCCATAGCGTCGAGCTCGTCCAAGCCCTTCGACTTGCGGACCTCGTTGAGCGCGGCTTTCAGAAAATAAGCGTTATTCACACCGGGAATGTCGATCGGGTATTGAAAGGCCAGAAAGACGCCCCGCCGCGCCCTGTCCTCAACAGACAACGCGAGGAGGTCCTTGCCCTCATAGGTCACCGAGCCTTCCGTCACGACATACGCGGGATGACCGGCTAAAACGCGGGTCAGCGTGCTTTTGCCTGAGCCATTCGGCCCCATGATCGCGTGCACTTCACCCGGCCGGACCCTAAGGTCGATCCCTTTTAAGATTTCAACACCTTCGACACTGACATGTAAATTTTTAATGTCTAACATGATCAACTCCCTTTAATGTGCGCAACGAAAAAACCGTCGCTCTGCGTCGTCCTTTGCGCGTTGCACGATCTTTTCATCCCACACTGCCTTCCAAAGTCACTCCCAGAAGTCTCGATGCTTCGACCGCGAATTCCATGGGAAGATTCTTAAAAACCTCTTTGCAGAATCCGTGCACGATCATGGAGATGGCGTCGTCCGTCCCCATGCCCCGCTGCCTGCAGTAAAAAAGCTGGTCCTCGTTAATCCGCGACGTCGTCGCCTCATGCTCGGCCTGGGACGTCTTATTGGCGACCTCAATGTAAGGGAACGTGTTCGCCGTACTGCGGTCCCCCATGAGGAGGGAATCGCATTGTGTGTAATTCCTTGCCCCCGCCGCCTGAGGTAAGATCTTCACTAAGCCGCGGTAAGAATTCTTCCCGAACCGGGCTGAAATACCCTTGGAAATGATCGTGCTGCGCGTGTTCTTCCCGACATGAACCATTTTGGTCCCAGTGTCCGCCTGCTGGTGATGATTGACGACCGCCACGGAATAGAACTCCCCGACCGCGTGGTCCCCCTGGAGGATGCAGCTCGGGTACTTCCAGGTGATCGAGGAGCCGGTCTCCACCTGCGTCCAGGAGATCTTCGACCTCTTCCCGGCGCACTTGCCCCGCTTCGTCACGAAGTTGTAGATCCCCCCCTTGCCGTCCTTGTCGCCGGGGTACCAGTTCTGGACCGTGGAGTACTTGATCGTCGCGTCGCCCCACGCGACGAGCTCGACGACGGCGGCGTGGAGCTGGTTCTTGTCGCGCTTCGGGGCGGTGCACCCCTCGAGGTAGGAGACGTGGGCCCCCTCCTCGGCGACGATGAGCGTCCGCTCGAACTGCCCCGTGTCGGGTTGGTTGATCCGGAAGTAGGTCGAGAGCTCCATCGGGCAGCGGACCCCCTTCGGCACGAAGCAGAAGGAGCCGTCGGAGAAGACCGCCGAGTTGAGCGTCGCGAAGAAGTTGTCGGTGTACGGGACGACCGAGCCGAGGTACTTCTTCACGAGATCCGGGTGCTCCTGAACCGCCTCGGAGAAGGAGCAGAAGATGACGCCGACCTTCGCGAGGCTCTCGCGGAACGTCGTCGCGACCGACACGCTGTCGAAGACGGCGTCGACGGCGACGCCCGCGAGGATCGCCCGCTCCTCGA
>JAHQRI010000138.1 GCA_019052695.1 Candidatus Omnitrophota bacterium | reverse complement strand
TAAACATCGTCCCGGTTGGGGCGTGATCAACCTCGACAAGCTCAGCTATTCGGGCAACCCCGCGAACCTACGCGATCTTTCCGGGTCGTCCCGGTACCGGTTCGTGAAAGGGGCGATCGAGGACAAGAAGCTCGTTCTCTTGCTCATGAAGCGGGCCGCGGCGGTCGTCCATTTCGCCGCGGAAACGCATGTGGACCGTTCGATCGAAAGCGCGGACGCTTTCCTGCGGACGAATATCCTGGGGACGGCGTCCCTGCTCGAGGCCTCGCGCGCGTGCGGGATCAAGAGGTTCGTCCACATGTCGACCGACGAGGTCTACGGTTCGATCGCGAAAGGGTTCGTCGACGAACGGGCGCGGCTTCTGCCGAACAGCCCGTACGCGGCGTCGAAAGCGGCGGCGGACCTGCTGGTGCGCTCGTTCCGGGAGACGTTCGCTCACCCGGCCATGATCGTGCGGTGCACGAACAATTACGGGCCGTACCAGTTCCCGGAAAAAGTCATCCCGCTTTTTATCACGAACCTGCTTGCCGGACAGACCGTGCCTCTTTACGGGAACGGCAAGAACCGCCGGGATTGGATCTTTGTGGAGGACGCCTGCCGCGCGGTGCTGCTTGTGCTCGAAAAGGGCAAGGCGGGAGAGATCTACAATGTCGGCGCGCACCAGGAGATGAGCAATCTGGAGCTGACGATGGCTCTCCTCAGGCATTTCAAAAAGGGCAAGGAAATGATCCGCCATGTTCCGGACCGTCCCGGTCACGACCTTCGCTACGCCCTTAATTTCAATAAACTGCGCAAGCTCGGGTTCAGGCCGCGCTGGAATTTCCAAAAAGGACTGGCCGAGACGGTCCGTTGGTACCGGGAGAACCCGGACTGGTGGCGGCCGCTCAAAAAAGACAAATACACGGTGAAATAACATGACACGCCAAGACGACCGGAAAATATTGATCACAGGGGCGGGGGGGATGCTCGGAACGGACCTTGCCGCCGTTTTGGACCCCCTTTTTGAGGTCGCGGGGCTTGAGAAGCGGCCCGTGGCGCATTTGAGCGTTCCGTACGACATTTGCGATCTGACGCACGCCCGCAAGACGCGCGACGCGATCCTGGGTCACCGGCCGAACGTCGTGATCCATGCGGCGGCGCTGACGGACGTGGATTATTGCGAGGAACACCACGACGAGGCCGAGGAGCACAATGTCGGCGCGACGCAGAACGTCGCGGACGCTTGCGGCGAGCTCGGGATCCCGCTTATTTTCTTCAGCACGGACTATGTTTTTGACGGTTCGAAAAAAGCTCCCTACACCGAAACGGACACGCCGTGTCCGGTCAATTTCTACGGTCAGACGAAGCTCCGGGCGGAACAATATATTCTGGAGAAGGCGGCGCGGGCGCTTATTTTCCGGATCACCTGGCTTTACGGGATCTGGGGCCGCTCGTTCCCGAAGGCGATCCTTCGGCAGGCCGCGGAAGTAAAAAAAATGAGCGTCGTCAATGACCAGGTGGGCCGCCCGACGTACTCCTGGGATGTTGCGCAGGCGATGTTGACCGTGTTGCGGGATAAAAGGGCCCAGCTTGAGACGGAGGGACGGGAGATCTATAACCTGGGGAATGATGGGACGGTTTCCTGGGCCGATTTTGCGCGTTTTATTCTCAAGGCGGAAGATCTGGGCCATATCAAGGTTGAAGACATTCCGAGCACGAAGCTTAACCGGCCGGCGCCGCGTCCGCTCAATTCCGTGCTTTCGCTGGAGAAGGCGCAAAAGGTTCTCGGCCTGAAGCTGAGGCCCTGGGACGAGGCCGTGACGGAGTTTTTGCCGCGCTGGAAGGAAGTCAAGGAGGCGCAGGAACAGAAGGCGAAGGCCGAGGCGGCGGAGAAGGAGAACCTCGCGGAATGAGCGCGCAAGCGACCTGCGTGGTGACGGGAGGGGGAGGGTTCCTCGGTTCCCACCTTTGTGCCCGCTTTCTCGAGCGGGGACACCGCGTGTACGCCGTCGACAATTTCCTTACCGGGAGCGAAAAGAACCTCGAGCCGTTCAAAAAGGCCCCGGCCTTCCACCTGATCCGCCACGACGTCAGCAAGCACATCGCGGTTCCCGGCCCGGTCAATTACGTGCTTCATTTCGCCTCCCCGGCCAGCCCGCTCGACTATCTTCAATTTCCGATCCAGACGCTCAAGGTCGGTGCGCTCGGCACGCACAACGCCCTGGGCCTCGCGAGGGACAAAAAAGCTGTTTTTCTCCTGGCGTCCACCTCGGAGGTGTACGGGGACCCGCTCGTGCACCCGCAGCCCGAGAGCTATTGGGGGAACGTGAATCCGATCGGACCGCGCGGGGTTTACGATGAGGCGAAACGTTTTGCCGAGGCCCTGACGATGGCGTACCACCGCACGCACGGCATGGACACGAAGATCGTCCGGATCTTCAACACGTACGGTCCAAGGATGCGGCTCAACGACGGCCGCGCCATCCCGGCGTTCTTCTCGCAGGCGCTGACCGGACAGCCGCTCACGGTATTTGGGGACGGGTCCCAGACGCGCAGCCTGTGCTATATCGACGATATGGTCGACGGGATCGAAAAACTGCTGCTTTCGGACCTGAACTTTCCGGTCAACATCGGGAACCCCGACGAGATCTCGATGCTCGACCTCGCGCAAAAGATCGTCCGGATGACGGGGAGCGTGAGCGGGATCGAACACCGGCCGTTACCGGTCGATGACCCGAAGGTCCGCCAGCCCGATATCACGACCGCGCGCGAACGACTGGGTTGGGTCCCCGCGGTCCCTCTGGAAGAAGGCCTCAAGCGGACGGTCGCTTATTTCCAAAAAGAGCTGGGAGGGTAACGTGGTGCCGTTCCTTTCGGTCGTGATCCCGGCTTACAATGAAGCTCTGCGGCTTCCCAAGACGCTCGACACCGTTCTGGCCTACCTCAAGGCGCAGTCCTACGGATCCGAGATCATCGTGTCCGACGACGGCAGCCGGGACGGGACGGCCGCGCTGGCGGAAGCGAAGCTCGCGGGTTTCCCGCACCGCGTCCTCGTCACCGCCCGCAATCGCGGGAAGGGGCACGCGGTCCGTCAGGGGATGCTCGCGGCGGAGGGCCGGTACGTCCTTTTCACCGACGCGGACCTTTCGACGCCGATCACCGAGGTCTCACGTTTCCTCGAGGTCCTTCAAAGCGACGGTGACATCGCCATCGGGTCCCGCGCGCTCCCGGACTCTCAGGTCGAGGTCCACCAGAATTTCCTGCGCGAAACGATGGGCAAGGTCTTCAACCGGATCGCCCAGCGCTGGGCGTTCAAAGGGATCCGGGACTCTCAGTGCGGGTTCAAATGCTTCCGCAAGGACGCGGCGCGGCGGCTCTTCGCCGAGCAAAAGCTTGACGGGTTCAGTTTCGACGTCGAGATCGTGTTCCTGGCCCAAAAGTTCGGCTACCGCGTCCTGGAGCTCCCGGTCGTGTGGCGGAACTCCGCGCAAAGCCGCGTTCAGGTCCTGAGCGACCCCCTGAAGATGTTCTGGGACGTCCTCAGGATTCGCAAACTCCACGCTTCATGAAGGTGCCCGGCCTTAACCGCGAGACGTTCGTCCTGACCGGTATCCTGGCCTTGGCGTTCGCGGTGCGGGCATTCGGCGTTCCCTTCGGCCTCCCCTACCTGTATCACGCCGACGAGCCCGTCGTGGTGAACCACGCGCTGGCGTACGGCACGGGCGATCTCCACCCGCGTTTTTTCAACATCCCGCCGCTGGTGAG
>JAHQRI010000032.1 GCA_019052695.1 Candidatus Omnitrophota bacterium | reverse complement strand
GCCCGAACGCGGAAGTTTCACATGAAGAACCGAACGCAGATTCATCCATATTGCATTGCCCGAAAAGCGTCGCGCCGGCCGTTTTCAATTTTTCTATAACGGTCGCATCATAAGGCGCAACATGTCCAGCAAGGATCTTGGACGCGCAAGTCACTTCCCGGCCTTCAATGCAGATATTGTCCTTAATGGAAACCGGAACGCCATGGAGCCCTGTCAACCCGCTTGTCATCCCCGAACGTTCCAATCGGGGATCCGTGTTTTGGATTCCCGATTTTCCCGCTTTCGAGCGGGACCCCGCAAAATGCGGTGTCGCGGGAATGACAGAAGAGTCGAATCTGAGGAACGCATTGACCTTGGGATTGAGTGCCTGCGCGCGTTTGGAGAAAGCGTCCAGAAAAGGCTGTGCGCCTTCTTTTTTCGCGAGGTCGATCGCTTCTTTAAGGGTCATCCGGCAAAGGTCGGTCATGATCTAGTCCCTTTGCACGATCTTGGGGACCTTGAAGAAATTCACGTCCCGGTTCGGGGCATGTTCCAGGGCTTTTTCCGCCGCGTTCGACATTTTGATCTCATCCGTGCGGAAAACATTCTCGAGGTTTAAGACGTGGCTCGTGGGCTCGACGTTTTGCGTGTCCAAGGCGTTGAGTTTCTTGGCGTAGTCAAGGATCGCCCCAAGGTCTTTTTCGAGTTTGCCCTTTTCCTCGGTTTTTAAATTAAGCCGGGCGAGTTCCGCGACTTTATCGATCTGAAATTCCATTCAAAATGCCTTTCCTGAGGGGATCATTTAAATTTAAACGAAAAAACCCTTCGACCCCTCAGAAACTAACACGCCCTCCAAGGGGTGTCAAATAGTCGTGCGGCAGGAAACTTTTTGAGAAGAGGGGTTGTCTAACCTGACAATCGAAGCAATACCTGAGATTAACTCTGTTTCACGAACAAAGGAGTCTTCACCATGAAAAAGATCCTGTTCCCCATCTTCCTCGGTCTTTCCCTTATCGCTTTGGGGCCTCAACCCACCGCGACCGCCAGGGAGATAAATCACCACGGTCCGGCGCCCAGAGGCGGACATCCCGTCAATCACCGTGATTACAACTTCAGAAGGCCGTTCCACTACTACCACTCTCTCCCGCGGGGCTACCTCACCCTGAAGATCGCCAATGAGGTCTTCTATTATCTCGACGGCATGTATTACCGATACACGCCAGCGGGTTATGTCGTCGTCACCGCACCGCGCGGCGCCATGGTCCCCGTCCTGCCTCCTTATTACAGACAGATCCCGTATGAGGGAAAGACCTACGTTTATTACAACAGCACCTATTACGTCCAGGAGCCGGCCGGATACACCGTCGTGACGCCGCCGCCGCAAGTCGTGACCCAAAACCCTGTGGCAACCGAAGCGCCCGAAAAAACGATCGTCGTGACGGTCCCCAATCCGAACGGCAGCTATATTCCCGTCACGCTGGAAAAATACAGTGACGGCTACAAAGGGCCGAACGGCGAGTTTTACCCCGACTATCCATCGATCGATCAGCTGAAGGCCATGTACGCGAAAGCATCGGCGGTCGCGGAACGCCCGTTCCCCGACGTCCTGGATTTCAATGTTCCGAACAGGAACGGCAGTTTTACGAAAATCACGCTCACGCGAACGAAAGACGGCTACGTGGGCCCCGAAGGCGAATACTATAAAGAGAAGCCCACGATGGATCAGCTGAAGATCATGTACGCCAAATAAAAGAAAGAGTTCCGGGCGCGGGCCGGCGGGTCAATCGTCCCGGTGGAAATAAACTTTTACAAGCTCGTTGGCAGCTTCCCCGTTGCGGGGATCGAGGGTATTGGCCTTCTTGAAAAGCTCCACGGCCCGCGCTCGCTCGCCGCGGTCTTTCAGGACGATCCCCAAATGCGTATAAGCCGGTGCGTAGTCGGGGGCCAAATGAATGGCCTTTTCAAAATTCTCAACGGCCCTCTCCGAGGATCCCATCTTCTGATAAACAAGCCCGAGGTTATCGTAAGCGGGCACAAAATCGGGTTCGAGCTCCAAGGTTTTCTGGAACTCCGCGGCAGCTTGTTCCCACTTCTCTTGCCGGGCATAAATGTTCCCCCGATTATTATGGGCGATGTAATACCGGGGGTCCAGTTCAAGCGCCCTCTGATAACCCGCAAGCGCCTGCTCCCATTTCCCTTCGCGCTGGTACCCGACCGCAAGGTTGAAATGGGCCGGCACATACCGGGGATTGAGCTGCAGGGCCCTCTCAAAAAGCTCGAACCCCTTTTCGGTTTTTCCGGTCGCGCAATAATATTGCCCAAGATTGTTGTACCCTCTCGCTTTCTGGGGCGACTTGCGGATCACCTCCTCCCAAAAAACCTTCTCGGAACTCCAAACCCGGTTCCGGGCATAGGTCATCCCGGAGAACAGGAGTAATAAAAAGATGCCCGCCATCACCCCGATCGATCTCTTCCTGATCAACACAAGAAGCGCTGTGGCTAAAAAAATCGCGTAGCCCGCCAGCGGAAGGTACGTTCGGTGTTCCGCGATCACATCCCCGATCGGGAAAATGCTGGATTCGACGGAAAGCGTCAGGAAGAACCAGAAAATCGAAAACGCCAGAAGACGGTACCGCCGCCACATTCGAAAGGCCACGACAAAAAGTCCCGCTAGGATCAAAAAACACAGGAAAGTTTTGGGTTCTAAGAGTGAACGCGAAATGGCATAGTCATGATCCGCGTTTTGTCCCACCGGGAAAAAGAACAGGCGCAGGTAAGTGCAAAGGACGTTCAGCTGTGTTAGGAAATAATCCGGCCGGGAAAGCGCTTCCTTCTGGACCGGAAGCAAAGGACCTTTGAGCAGGTCTGTTCTGACCTCGGTGTGCGCGAAAAAGGGAACAATCCATAAGGTTGCCAAAAAAGGCGCCCACCGGAGAAACGACCCCTTCCTTTCGGCAAACCCGAACCCCGCAATGTCGACCAGGACGAGCGCCAACGGAAGCGTGCATGCGTTCTCCTTGCAGAACATCGCGGCGACGGTCATGACCCACGGGGCAAGATGATCGGCTCGTTTTCCTTCCAGCCTGCCTCGGAGATAAAAGACGACCGCCCCCAGATAGAAGAAGGCGGCTAGCAACGTGATCCGTTGAACGAGATAGCTGACCGCCTGGGTCTGAAGGGGATGGCATAGAAAAACGGACGCGCTGAACACCGCGAGGTAACGGGCGGCTTCCTCGGAGCAGGTCCCGCGTAACTTCGGAGTTCTCAAAAACAGGAGGACCAGGAGGTAGACCCAAAAAGAGTTCAGGACATGCACGATCACGTTGGAAACGTGGTAGCCCCAAACGTCAAACCCGAACAGAGAACGGCTGAGAGCAAAGGACAAGTAAGGAAGAAAACGCGTCTTGGGGTTCGCCTCCCAAATCGCGCGGAGGTCCGTGTACCGGGCCAGGGAGGGGTTCTGGACGATGTTCACGACATCATCGAACAGGAAAGGGCCGCGCATGGAACTCACATAAAGGAGGACCCCAGAAAACAGAAGCCACAGCAAAATGATCCAGCGGGACTGCTTGTTTTCCGGGTCCATGGATGCCTTCAGAGAGCTCCCCTGTTCAAAAAAAGGGTCGCCGCCCGGGTTTCTCTCTGCACCGTTACGGTTTGGGACAGCACTCCTTCACGCCCATTTTCTTCAAGATCGTCTCGGCCGGGCACCAGTTCGTGAAGGCCGACTGGATCAGATTGAGGCCGACCAACACGGTCCAGATCAGCCACCACTTGCTGACGTAAACCGTCAAGGCCACGCTGATCAGAATAAAAGAACCCGCCATGATACGGATGCATTTTTCAATCGTCACGTTTCCTCCTTCTTGGCTCGGCCTAACAGCCGAGCCGGGACCCGTTTCTCGGGACTAGGGACTCGAACAAGAACGGGAAATCGGGACTAGTTCCTCGTGAATCGAAAAGAACCTGGGACCCGGGATTCGTGAAAAAGAACCCCCCAAACAAGTCCCGAGTGACGAGTAACCAGTCCCGCGGCGAAGCCGTCCGTCCCGAGTCCCTAATCTTAGCCCGCAGGCTAAGATTTTGTTTTCTCGTTCTTCGCCATCATATAATAAAAAACCGGAACGGCGGTACGGGAGAGAACGGTCGAGGCGATCTCCCCCGCCATAAGCGCCACCGCCAGTCCCTGAAAGATCGGGTCGAACAGAATCACGGAGGCCCCGACCACCACCGCCGCGGCCGTCAGGAGCATCGGACGGAACCGTTTTGCCCCCGCGTCGATCACGGCTTCTTCAAGCGGCATTCCTTCCGCAAGACGCAGTTCAATAAAGTCGACCAGAATGATCGAGTTGCGGACCACGATCCCGGCCCCTGCGATCATCCCGATCATGGACGTCGCGGTGAAGAAAACTCCCCCGAGCCAATGGGCCGGCAGGATCCCGATCAATGTGAGGGGGATCGGCATCATGATGATCCAGGGGGTCTTGAACGACTGGAACCACCCCACGACCAGCGCGTAGATAAGGAGGAGGACGAACGCGAAAGCGATCCCGAGGTCGCGGAACACTTCGTAGGTGATCTGCCACTCCCCGTCCCACTTGAGCGTCCAGCGATCGGCGCTGCGCGGCTGCCCGGTAAAATTCTGGTCAAAGGTCTTCTGCCCTTCGTGGTTCTCCGGGACCGCCATTCGGGCAATGTCTTTTTTGAGATTTAAGATCGCGTACGCGGGACTTTCAAACTTCCCCGCCACATCGGCGATCACGTAGGAGACCCGCATCAGATTCTTGTGATAAATAGCATGGTCTTTCGTGTCTGTTTCTACATCCACGAGTTCCCGCAACGGGATCGGGTTCCCGTAACGCGAAAGGAGGGTCAGGTCCAACACGTTTTCGAGGCCCGTGCGCTTTTCCTTCGGGAGCCGCAGGAGGATCTCCACCGGTTCGTGTTCGTCCGACAGGTGCGCGAGGTCCACCGTCCTCCCCCCGAGCGCCGCAGTCACGGCCTCCGCAACCTGCGCCGCCGAGATCCCGTTGAGCGATGCCTTTTGGGTGTTCACTTTCAAGCGCTCGAGTTTTTCGGGAGACTGCACATACGTGTCGATATCCGTCACGCCCTCCGCGTTCTCCAAAAGTTTTTCGATCCGGCCCGCAAGCTCGCGTTGCCCTTCCAGCGTCGGACCGTAGATCTCAAGAACCAGCGTGGATAGGACCGGCGGACCGGGCGGCACTTCGGCGACCTGAACGTGTCCCCCGTGACCTCTCACGATCTCATGGACCCTGGGCCTTACGGCCTTCGCGATATCGTGGCTCTGGCGTTTCCGGTGGTGCTTGCCGGCCAGGTTCACCTGCAAATCGGCCTGGTACGGTTTCGAGCGGAGGAAATAGTGCCGCACCAGGCCGTTAAAATTGTACGGAGCGGCGGTCCCGGCATAGAGCTGGATGTCGCGCACCTCGGGGACCGTGACAAGGTATTCGGCTATCTCCGTAACCACTTGTTTCGTCTTCTCAAGCGGGGTCCCGTCGGGCATGTTGAGGATGACCTGGAACTCGTTCTTGTTGTCAAAGGGAAGCATCTTCATCCGTACGAGCTTGAGGGGGACAAGCATCATGACCGCCACGAGCGATCCCCCGAGGACCCACAGAAAAAGCCGCCGTTTCTTGGGATCATAGATGAGCGGGTTCATGTACGCGCGGTAGAGGTGCGTCAGAAAATCCTCTTTCTCGCCTTCATGATGCGCCTTCAGCTTTCCCTTTGCGAACGCGCGGCCGAGGATCTGATACGCGGCCCACGGCGTGGCCACGAAAGCCACGAACATCGAGAACATCATCGCCGCGCTCGCGCCGATCGGGATCGGCCGCATGTAGGGACCCATGAGCCCCCGCACGAACGCCATCGGCAGGATCGCCGCGATCACGGTCAGCGTCGCGAGGATCAGCGGGCTGCGGACCTCATTGACCGCGTCGATCGTGATGTCCAGGACGGATTTTCCCTTGTTGTCCGGGAGCCGCAGGTGCCGGACGATGTTCTCCACATCCACGATCGGGTCATCAACCAGGATCCCGATCGAAAAGATCAGCGCGAAAAGCGTGATACGGTTCAGCGTGAACCCGAGGAAATAAAAGGTCGCAAGCGTCAGCGCTAACGTCATCGGGATCGCGATCGCCACGACCCCCGCTTCGCGCCAACCGAGCACCCACGCGATCAAGAGGCTCACGCCGAACACCGCGATCGCCATGTGAAAAAGGAGTTCGTCGGATTTCTCCTTGGCCGTTTCACCGTAGTCGCGTGTCACGGTCATCACGATATCCTTGGGTAGGGTCGCCTCAGGAAGTTCTTTGATCGCGTGCAGGATCACTTCCGCGAGATCAGCCGCATTCGCCCCTTTGCGTTTCGAGACCGCAAGCGTCACCGCTTCGAACGGCCCTTTTTCCTTCACGGACGAGGCCGGACCGAAAAAGATCTCCGTGGCGCGCTTTTCCTCGTCGGAACCGTCGACGACCCGCGCCACATCCTTGAGCGTTACCATCCCGCCCGCGCTCACGCCGACCACGAGGTTCTCGAGGTCTTCCTTCGAACGGAAAAAGGAGTTCGCCTCCACGGAGCGCTGATCCGGTTCGCTTTCAAGGCGCCCGGCGGTCTGTTTGATGTTCTCCGACCGGATGATCTGCACAAGCTCCGAAGGCGCCAGCAGCCGCGCTTTTAATTTTTCTTCGTCAAAAAAGACCTGGAACTGGCGCCTCCGTCCGCCCGTGATCTGCGTCTCGGACACGTCGGGAATGGCATTCACGATGTTCTGCAGGTTCGCCACGATCTTACGCAACGCGACCGGGTCCCTTTCTTTGCTGTGGAAGGTCAGCGTCAGGATCGGCACGTCATCGATCGAACGGACCTTAATGAGCGGCTGGGTCCCGCCCTGGGGAAGAAAATCGAGATTGGAATACACTTTAGTGTAAAGTTTGATCAAACTTTTTTCGACGTTCTCGCCCACTTTGAACCGGATGATGAAAAGCGCGCCTTCAGGTTCGATGGTGGAATAAACATACTCGACGCCTGGGATCTCCCAAAATTTCCGCTCGCCGAGGTTCACGATCCGCTGTTCCACTTCCTGGGAACTCGCTCCCGGATAAGAAACGAATACGTCGAACATCGGGACCGAGATCTGGGGTTCTTCTTCGCGCGGAAGGTTCATGACGGCGAACACCCCCACGACCAGGGAGACCGCGATGATCAGGGGAGTGATCTTGGATTTCGCAAAATAACTGACGATCCCACTAAGAAGATCGGAGTGATGAGGGCTCATGACCTTCCCTTCAACCGAAGGTCCATGCGGCGAAGCCCCGCCTCATCCAGTTGCCCGGACAGGAAAAGAAGTTTCGCGTATTCCAGTTCGAGGGCGAGCAAAAGCTGCCGGAGCCCGACGGCCGTTTCCAAATGAGCGAGGCGCATCTGAAGAAGGTCCGCGATCGATTTACGGCCCTCCTGGTAAAGTTTCGCGGTCAGATCGCTCGCCTGCGCCGCGTCCTGCGAAGCCTGCTTCAGGACCGGAAGGTCCGCGATCACGGTCTCAAAGCGCGTCAATTCCCCGGCCAATCCCTTCGCGATCTCATCCCTCAGGGCTTGCCGGTCGGCTTTCAGCGCTTCGTGCTGATGCTTGGCCGCTTTCACCCGTCCGGGATAGGACGGATCAAAAAAGTCCATGGTCCCCTTAATGCCGATCGCGTAATCCTGGCCGCCCGTATGCCAGTCAGGAGTGTGCTCGTTGAGATTGGCAAATCCGTAAAATCGCGGAAGGAACGAGGTCTTTTGGCGCAGTGTTTCGATCCGGGTCGCGTCGATCATCTGGTCCAAAGCGACGAGGTCTTTGCGCTGCTGGTAGGCCTGCGCGATCCACGCCCGCAACTCCCCCTTGTCCTGGACATATTCCGGCAATTTCCCCGCGGGCTCCCAAAAAAATTCCGGGTCCTCCCCCATCAGGATATTCATCACCATCCGCGATTGCTTTAAAAGCGCCTGGGCTCGGTTGCGTTCCCGCTCGATCCCGGCGGCAGTCACTTTGGCGGCATAAAAATCGGCACCAAGGATCATGCCTTTTTGATTCAGATCCTCGGCCTGCTTGAGGTCCTCATCGATCTTGGATTTAGTCTCCTCAGTAGCATTCAGGATCTCTTGGGCGAGCAAAATCCCGAGATAAGTCTCAAGGGCCACGATGCCGGCTTCGGTTTCCGTAAAATCCGCTTCCAGCGCCGCGGACTTCACCATCCGGCGGGCGGAACGGATCTTCGAGATCGTGCTGAACGAATCGAAAAGAAGCATCTCGCCTTCGATCCCAAAATGATAATCAGTACGGCGCCCGGGATCGTTCAGCTCGCTGATCTCAAAATTAGACTCGTCGAAACGGCCTTGCCGGAGGAGCATGCCGAAAACACCGACCGGATCGTTCGTGGTCGTCATCGACGCAGTGCCCTGGATGTGAGGGAAAAGGTCCGCGATCGCGATGTTGCGGCCGGCCTTTGCCTGCTCCAGCTGTTCGTAGCGTTTTTTCAGCGCCGGGTAATGCGCGAGGATTTTTTCATAACAATCCAGGAAGGTCATCGACGCGGGGGCCTGCGGCACCGCGGGCGCTTCCGCGAAGGCGGCGGGCGCAGCAAGCAAACCTATGATCAGAAACGGAATCATCATCTTTTTCATAAGGGTCCTTATCATCTTAACGGTTTTTTCTTCCGGAGAAAATGGTTTTTACCCGCCGTAATATTTGCGCTTGAAAAAAAACGCGACATTCACAAGCCCGATCAGGACGGGGACTTCCACCAGCGGGCCGATCACCGTAGCGAAAGCCTGATGGGAACCGATCCCAAAAATGGCCACGGCCACGGCAATGGCCAGTTCAAAATCGTTGCTTCCCGCGGTAAAAGAAAGGGCCGTGGCCTGCCCGTAGCTCGCCTTCATTTTTTTCGCGATGAAGAAGGTCACAAACCACATGATCAAAAAATAGATCGTCATCGGAAGGGCGACGCACACCACATCGAAAGGCAGGCGGATAATGGTCTCGCCTTTCATGGAAAACATCACGATGATCGTGAAAAGCAGCGCGATAAGCGTCATCGGGGAGATCGCCGGGGCCAGAACCTGCTCGAACCAATCCCGGCCTTTCGTCTTTATGGCCACGAACCTCGTCACAAAGCCCGCCAGAAAAGGGATCCCCAAATAAGTAAAGACAGCCTTCGCGGCTTCTACCATGGAAATACTGACGTTGAGACCTTTGACCAGCCCCAGCCAGTTCAAACCTAACGTAATAAAAAGGTAGATGTAGACCGCGTAAAACAGTACCTGAAAGACGGCATTAAAAGCGACCAGGGCCGCGGCAAACTCCCGGTCCCCTTCCGCGAGCTCGTTCCATACGATCACCATCGCGATGCAGCGCGCCAACCCCACAAGGATCACACCGATCATGTATTCCGGGTTATTTCTCAGAAACAGGACGGCCAGGATGAACATAACCAGCGGGCCGATCACCCAGTTCTGGAGCAACGAGACCGCGAGCAGTTTTTTGTTTTGGAAGATCTTCCCCATTTCCTCGTACCGCACTTTGGCCAAAGGCGGGTACATCATCAGGATAAGCCCGATCGCGATAGGGACCGAAGTGGCCCCGACCTGAAGTTTTGAAATAAATCCTGTCACGCCGGGGACGAAATAGCCGATCCCAACGCCAAGTCCCATTGCGAGAAAGATCCACAACGTCAGGAACCGGTCAAGAAATGACAGCTGCTTCTTACAGCATTCGTTCACAAGCTGCCCCCTTCAAGCCAGTAGGCCCAAACGTAGTAAAGACCCGCCAGGATGAAGATCACGCCCCTAGTCTTGCGCGTGTAAAGCTCGATCTCCGTCAGTTTGTGGAACCAACGGCTCAGCGATGTCACGCCAAGGGCTATCGCCACGGCAAACGCCAATACGGGTAGACCGGTGCCAATTCCATAAATGAACGGTAGAAGTCCCCCCGCCTGATGGTGAAGCGCCAGGGGGATGAGGCTTCCGAAGAAAAGCGCCGCGGAAACCGGACAAAATGCGAGGGCAAAAAGAAAACCCAGCAGAAAAGCCCCCAACGCGCCGGATTCGGCGAGCTTATTGTGGTGCTTTTGGGAAAGAGAAAAACCGGACAGCCGGAGAACGATGACTTCGAGCAAGATCAATCCCGTCACGACCAAAGCCGGTCCCAGCGCCTTCCCCATGTATTTCTGGAGGAACATCGCAGTCTGGGGAACGTTCAACAAAGAATGGATAATGATCCAGCCGATCGCGGCATAAGAGACCATCCGGCCGATCGTGTAAGCGAGGCCGGAGATGAAAACAAGTACCGGATGCGCGATCCTTTTGGAAAGAAAAGAAACCGCGGCGATGTTCGAGGCCAAAGGACAAGGACTGATCGAAGTCAGGATCCCAAGCCAAAGCGCGGAAAACCAGCCAACCCAAAATGGATCCATCACGCCTCCTTCAGGAACGCGGCGACCTCGTCCCGCACATAATTTTCGTAACGCTCTTTGTTCCGGACATATTCCCAGATCTTGTCGAGATTCTTGGAGCGGACCTCTTTGCCGTCCTTTACATAGGAGAGAATAAGCGCCTTGGTGTAGAGCTCATAGTCTTTCACATAATGCTCGTTGCCTTTGTTTTCCACATTGACGATCTGAAACGAAAGTTTCCCCGAGGCCAGCGCGTCCTTAAAATTATTTTGAATGGCTTCTTTCGCATACCGCTCCAGGTTTTTGCATGTTAAACAGCGGAACGTCCCGTGAAAATAATAAGCCGTGACAGTTCCTTCCGCCGAAGTTTCTTCGGCCATCGCCGGGGACATTCCGAAAAATAAATGGCCCGCTAATGCGACAACCGCTACGAGAATAAAGGTTTGTTTTCTCATGGGTCCTTTTATTTTGCGAGGATCTTTTTGATCTCTTCCTTGTTCGATAATTTCCCGGACGACACGACGGTGCCGTCGACAACGATCGCGGGGGGCATCATGACGCCGTATCCGATGATCTTATCGATATCTGTCACTTTGGCAATCTCCGCCTGAAGGCCTAGCTCCTTGACGGCGGCTTCGACGTTCGCGGTCAGTTGTTTGCATTTCGGACAACCCGTTCCAAGAATTTCTATTTTCACATCCCACCCCCCGTGTTTTTCCCTTTGATTGCCGAAACCTTGATGCTGGACACCGCGCCTTCAGCGCTTTTGAGATCCTCGAACATCGCATCCGCAGGATAATTGGCTTCGCTGAGCACTTTGACATCCCGGAATCCTGCCGCCTTGATGTGCGCCAAATAGTCATCTTTTTTGATCGCTCCCGCAAGGCACCCCACATAGGCGTCGATCGATCCTTTCAGATCCTCCGGCAGGTCCCGCGTCAGCACTAGATCCGACACCATAAATTTTCCGCCGGGCTTCAACACGCGGTAGGCCTCTTGGAACACTTTTTCTTTTTCCGGAGAGAGGTTGATGACGCAATTGGAAATAATGAGATCCACGGACCGATCGTCGACGGGAAGCTTTTCGATCTCGCCCAGCCCGAACTCCACGTTCGCGTAATCGCCTTTCCTGGCGTTCTCTTTGGCCTTCGCGATCATTTCCGGCGTCATATCCACGCCGATCACTCGGCCCGTTTTGCCGACCTTTTGCGCAGCAAGGAATACATCAAATCCGGCGCCGCTTCCGAGATCCAGGACAATATCCCCCTCCCGAATCGCCGCAAAAGCGACGGGGTTGCCGCACCCGAAACCTAGATTCGCGCCCTCGGGAACGGCATTCATGTCAGCGTCACTGTGTCCGACCTTTTTGCTAATCACCTTCGGCTGGCTGACGCTTCCGCAGCAGGAACCCGACGAACAACATTTTGTATTTTTCTGAATCGCTTTGGCATAACCCTTACGAACCATTTTCTTTATTTTGTCAGTATCTTTTTTCATCATTTCTCCTTAGGGAACAATAGCGCCAAATATCATCCCGCTTACTGTCGCCATGACTACGACAAGGCTTACATAAACCACTGTTTTCTTGGTTCCTATCACGCTGCGGATCACGAGCATGCTGGGAAGACTCAGCGCCGGACCAGCAAGAAGAAGCGCGAGCGCGGGTCCTTTCCCCATCCCGGAACCGATCAATCCCTGCAGGATCGGCACTTCAGTTAAAGTGGCAAAGTACATAAAGGTCGCAACAATGGACGAAAAGAAATTGGCTCCCAGGGAGTTCCCTCCCACCAGAGCGGCCACGTATTTCGAGGGGATGATCCCCTCATGACCTACACGGCCCAGCAGGAATCCGGAGATCAGAACTCCGCCCAAAAGGAGCGGCAGAATCTGAAGCGCGAAGGTCCAGGAAACCGAGACCCATTCCTTGAGCTCCTCTTTCTGAAACCAACTCACGATCATGACCGCGAGCGCAGCCAGGGAGATCCCGGAGATCCACCACTTATATTGATAGATCAGGGCCCAAACACCGTGATCACCTTCGAGCGGTTTTCCCCAGTTCGCAAACACCAGGACCGCGACCATGGAACCAAAATAGAGGGCCGTTTTGATCAGAGAGCGGGTTTCCTTGACCTCTCCAACATTGAACTCGCCATTCGCGTGACGAGCCCGCTCTTCTTTAAGGAAAATGAAATGCATCAGAAGGCCGATCACGATACTGAAGATCACCGCTCCAATCGCGCGGGCGAGGCCAAGCTCCCACCCGAGAATGCGAGCCGTCAGAATAATTGCTAGAACATTGATCGCGGGACCGGAGTAAAGAAAGGCGATCGCGGGACCGAGGCCTGAGCCTCGTTTATAAATCCCCGAGAAAAGAGGTAATACAGTGCAGGAGCAGACGGCCAGAATGGTTCCGGACACCGAGGCAACGCCGTAGGAAAGAAACTTGTTTGCCTTGGCGCCGAAATACTTCATCACCGACGCCTGGCTGACAAATACCGAAATGGCGCCCGCGATAAAAAATGCCGGAACAAGGCAAAGGATCACATGCTCGCGGGCATACCATTTGACCAGCGCGAGAGCTTCGAAGATAGCGTTTGTGAAGCGAAGATTTTCAACCGGAAGGTAAAAACACGCCAGGAATCCCACTAAGACATAAAGAACTTTTTTCCACTCATTCATTTTCTGCTCCTTTGGGTTGCCTGGCAGCAGCCGCACTGAACTATTATTAACAAATTCATAGGAAGTTTAGTGCGGCACTGCTTTCAATCCATTTTTAAAAGAGCAAGTGCCGCCTTCGATCTTGATGCCGTGATGATGGGCCAGGGCATTCGCAACTTTTTTCCGCGCTGCGGTAAGGATCCGCGACACGGTCGAACGGTGGACGTTCATTTTCCGGGCGGCAACGTCCTGCTCAAGGCGCATCCCGTCGCACAGGTGAAGCGCCTCAAGCTCGTCCAATGTGATCTTCGTCACGATAATATTTTTGCGCGGCACGTGGACCGGACGGAAACACCGGTCCCCCGGCTTACAGCTGACCCTTCTTATTTTCTGAGGACGCAAGATGCCTCCCAGGTTACGCACATATGTGCATAATACAATCCCTGGCCGGGCCCTGTCAACCTCCGGTCGGCTCATAAATATCCCTTGACTGATATATTCCATTATTGGTATATTTAGGCATGGCACGCACCGGCATCGATCCCAAAACGCTTCAACGGGCCGCCAAGACCTTGCGGGTCCTGGCGCATCCGGTCCGGCTGCGGATCATTGAGCGGTTGCGCGACCGCGATGATGCGGTCGGCGAGCTCGCCCTCGCGCTAAAACTTCCTCAAGCGGTCATCTCAAAACATCTGGCCCTTTTAAAGAACGCCGGCCTGCTGGCAAGCCGGACCAACTGCAATTTCCGTTATTATTCGCTGGCCAACACCAAAGTGCTGGAGATCTTAAATTGCATCAAAAAAAGCTGTCCGAAGGAGAATTGACCATGCGCATTCTTATCGTGGGAGGGGTTGCAGGCGGGGCTTCCGCCGCGGCACGTGCCAGGAGGTTATCCGAAGAGGCCGAGATCGTGCTGTTCGAACGGGGGGAACACATTTCTTTCGCCAATTGCGGTCTTCCTTACTATATAGGAGGAAAAATCGCCGACAGGGACCGGCTGATCGTCCAAAGCCCGGAGACCATGCGAAAAAATTTCAGGATCGACGTGCGCACGGGTACGGAAGTCCTCAAGATCGACCGCTCGCAAAAAATTATTTTGACCCGTGAACTCAGTACGGGCACGGAGCGCAAAGAGCCGTACGATTTTCTGATCTTGAGCCCGGGCGCCGAGCCCATCCGCCCTCCCCTCCCAGGCATCGATTCCAAAAAAGTCCTGACGCTGAGGAACCTGACGGACATGGACGCCATCAAAAATCTCGTCGACCGTGGCCGCCCCGAACGCGCGGTGGTGGTGGGCGGAGGCTACATCGGCCTCGAAATGGCCGAAGCGCTGCGGGAAAAACAAATACCGGTCACGCTTGTCGAACTTACCGGCCAGGTCATGGGCCCGGTGGACCCCGAAATGGCCGCGCCGCTCCATCAGGAACTTTCACTCCACGGCGTTGACCTGCGGCTCGGCACTTCCGTCAAAAGTTTCGGGGAAGAAGCGGATCGTTTGAGGGTGGATCTCAGCACCGGTGAATCCATCGCCTGCGGCCTCGCGATCCTCGCGGTCGGCGTCAAGCCTGAGATCAAACTCGCCCGGGAAGCAGGGCTTCAGGTCGGGACCCGCGGCGGGATATGGGTCGATAACGGCATGCGCACAAGCGACCCGTCGATCTTCGCGGTCGGCGATGCCGTTGAAGTGAAGGATCTTGTTACGGACGAAGCGTCTCTCATCCCTCTCGCGGGACCCGCGAACCGGCAGGGTCGCATCGCGGCAGACAACGTCTTCGGCCGGAACTCAACCTATAAAAAGACCCAAGGCACGGCGATCTGCAAGGTCTTCGGTTTAACCGTCGGCATGACCGGCAGCAGCGAGAAGACACTCAAACGCCTCAAAATCCCGTACGAAAAGATCTACATCCACGCCGCTTCCCACGCGAGCTATTATCCGGGCGCTTCTCCCATTAACTTGAAGCTGCTTTTTGACCCGCAGAACGGCAAGATCCTCGGCGCTCAGGCGGTCGGGATGGAGGGCGTCGACAAACGCATCGACGTGATCGCGACGGCGCTCCGCGCAGAGCTTACGGTATACGATCTCGAAGACATGGAGCTTTCCTACGCACCCCCCTACGGTTCCGCCAAAGACCCGGTCAATTACGCCGGGTTCGTGGCCGCGAACGTTCTCCGAAAGGATGTTGCCGTTTGTCAGGCTGAAGATGTCGCGAGGCCAAAGAAAGACCAGCAAGTCTTGGACATCAGAACGCCTGAGGAGGTAGTTACGGGAATGATCCCGGGAGCGATCCACATCCCGCTGGACACTTTACGCGATCGACTGGGCGAGCTTTCAAAGGATAAGGAATATTTGCCCTATTGCAAGGTTGGGCTCCGGGGATACCTCGCCTGTCGCATTCTTTCTCAGAACGGCTACCGCTGTAAGAACCTGACCGGAGGATATGAAACGTACCAGGCCAGCATGGGCATGGCCTCTCGCGATCCCGCCGTAAAGGACATGAGGGATGACACAGGGGCTCAAGGCCCGGCAATCGGCCCGGGGTCATCCGGATCTTTTCCCGTCAAGGACATCGACGCGTGCGGGCTGCAGTGCCCCGGCCCCATCCTGCGGGTCAAGAACGAGATCGCAGGAGCACGGAACGGAGAAGTGCTGCGGATCTCCGCCACGGACCCGGGGTTCGTCAGTGACATCCAAGCTTGGTGCAAGAGCACAGGCAACGAATTGCTTGAGCTGAAGCCCGGCGACGGAAAATACCAGGCCACGATCGTCAAACGGGAATCGGGGGCTTCGAAAACGAACGCGGTCGATTACTCCAAAAAGAAAACGATCGTGGTCTTCAGCTCCGATTTCGACAAGGTCATGGCGGCCTTCGTGATCGCCAATGGCGCCGTCGCTATGGGAAGCGAGGTCACGATGTTCTTCACCTTTTGGGGGCTGAACGTCCTGCGTAAAGCCAAGCCCGGTCCGGTCAAAAAGAACTTGATCGAGAAAATGTTCGGGTTCATGATGCCCCGCGGGGCCGACAAATTGTCGCTCTCGAAGATGAACATGGGCGGTATGGGGCTCCAAATGATCAAAGGGATCATGAGACACAAGAACGTCGCTTCCCTGCCGGAACTCATCGGAAGCGCCCGGGCTGCAGGCGTGAAACTTGTCGCCTGCGCGATGTCCATGGACCTCATGGGCATCAAGAAAGAAGAATTGATCGACGGCGTGGAGACCGGCGGTGTCGCGATGTACCTCGATCAGGCCCAAAGCGGGAACGTAAACCTTTTTATTTAACCTCTAACAAAATGTCATTCCCGAATGCTTTTATCGGGAATCCACTTTCTGGATCCCGGCCTTTCCCGCCGTTGGACGGGACTCCGCAAAATGCGGTAGCGCGGGGATGACGAAAGGTAATTGCTGTTTGAAGCGATTAGAAGTCAACCTAACAAAACAACCGCGGTTTTTTACCGCTCATCACAAGGAGGATATCTATGAAAATGATGCGAATCTTTACGGCCCTGCTGATGTCGTTCATCGCGGTCGCCGGCTGGACCGGTCCGGTCCTGGCTGAAGAAGCGGCAGCCGCTCACCTGCCCCTTATCGGGGATGATGCCCCGGCCTTCACGGCTAAGACCACGCAAGGCAACATCAACTTCCCTGCGGACTATAAGGGAAAGTGGATCATTCTTTTCAGCCACCCGGCCGATTTCACGCCCGTCTGCACGACGGAGTTCATGACCTTCGCGACGCTGGCGCCCGAATTCGAAAAGCTCAATACCCAGCTCGTCGGGCTTTCGATCGACAGCGGTTACAGTCACATCGCATGGCTGCGGACGATCAAGGAAAAGATCGAATATAAGGGCATGAAGGATGTGGAAGTGAAGTTCCCCTTGATCGAAGATATTAAAATGGACATCTCTAAAAAATACGGCATGCTCCAGCCGACGGCGAGTACCACGCAGGCCGTGCGCGCGGTCTTCTTCATCGACCCCGCCGGAAAGATCCGGGCGATCCTTTATTACCCGCTTTCCAACGGCCGCAATTTCGATGAGATCAAGCGGCTTCTTATCGCTATGCAGACCTCCGACGCTTTCAAGATCGCCACCCCTGCCGACTGGCAGCCGGGCGACGACGTGATCGTCCCTCCGGCGGGTTCTTGCGGTACGGCCAAAGAGCGTATGGATAATTCCGGTAAAGGAGACGTGAACTGCAAAGACTGGTTCATGTGCTTCAAAAAACTCCCCAAGACCGAAGTGGACGCCATCTCAAAACAGTAAACAACCGGCCCGGGACTTCGTTTCAGGAAGTCCCGGGCTTTTTAAAAGTTCAAATACTGATGATGAACGATTTTTTCCAGGCCAATCATCCGGTGCTCGGAGCGCTCCTTGCGGGACTCTTTACCTGGGGCATGACGGGGCTCGGGGCCGCCACGATCTTCGTGTTCAAAAAGATCGATCAGAAGATCCTCGATGTCATGCTCGGATTTGCGGCAGGCGTCATGATCGCCGCGAGCTTCTGGTCGCTTCTTGCCCCATCCATCGAAATGGCCGAAAACCAGGACATGATCCCCTGGCTCCCTGCGCTCGTCGGGTTCCTGCTCGCCCGGGTCGTCCTCCCGTACGACCTGCCGTTGCTGCTGTTCGTGCTGTTCGCCCTGGTGAAGACGGCGGTCGGCCTTGGCGCCAGGCTCTCCTACCGGCTGGTCTGCCTCGAGCACGACGCCCCCTTGCCGCTGACCCTGGACGAGCTGCGCCGCCGCCCGTTCGATCCGACGGTGCTGCACCCGTTCCTGCAGGGCAACGGCTTC
>JAHQRI010000031.1:0-12500 GCA_019052695.1 Candidatus Omnitrophota bacterium | reverse complement strand
CGGTTCCATCCCACATGCGGCCCCGCGGTTCGGAGATACGCAATAACACCCTTGGCCATCCGAATTTAACTTTAGACCGCACAAAAACTTCCGATAAATAAAGAACGGATTAACAGGGCTGTTCTCGGGGTTTGCCTAGGCGCCCTTAGAGTGGCGGTGATTTTTTGGTAGATTGTCCTAACCCCGATACACCGAGGGCGGTGATTCAATGTCAAAAAAAATTCTCGTGATCGATGATGAAGAGCTAATTACCAAAAGTCTTGTGCTTGCGCTTGAAGCAAGCCGGTATGAGGTTCTCGTTGCCAAACATTGTGATGAGGCCGTGGCGATGGCGGAGGCCGTTGATTTTGATCTCATTATCAGCGATATTCGGATGCCTGGGGTCGATGGCATCGAAACGGTGCGAAAGATCCTGGAATTAATGAAAAAGCGGCATCTCAATCGAGTTCCGAAGATTTTTATGACCGGTTATGCGGACCCAAAAACCGAAGAGGCCGCAAGGGCATTGAAACCGAACGCTTATATTTACAAACCTTTCGATCTGCGCGAATTCCTAGCAGAAGCGAAAAAGGCTTTGGAGAAATAGGGCATGGTCAAATTAGACGATCTTTTGAAGGCGCAAGAGAAATCCCTGCTTGGGAAAATCAAAACTTATAAAACCGTAGCTCGTGAGATCAAACAGCACCTCGACAAGAAGCCCGAAGACTGGGGTCGCTTCCAAAGTGATTTTAACGGGGAACTCAACGGGATCTTCAGAGAAATAATGCTTTTTGAAAAACAGCAACTTGCGAAAGGGAATGAGGCGGGGGTATATAAATTAAAAAATTTATTTATATCCAGGCTTCGGAAAGAGTTTTTGCATGGCGATTACGTCATTCGAAGCTTGAATAAACCCTATGGCTATGCGGGCGATTTCAAAATCATCGATGACATTTACCAGAACGATCCCCAGACCCAGGGATTCGGCAGACTGTTTGATAATTATTATCAGGCCGCCGCAATTTCCGTTGCCGTCAGGAATCGCAAGGAAGATTTTAAAAAAATAATTCTCTCGGCGGTCAAAAAACACGGTCATTCAACAATGAGAATTATGGATCTTGCTTCCGGGCCATGCCGTGAGCTTCAAGAGCTGCTGAAGGGGGATCTGCGGGACTTCCCGGAAGTTTTTTTTGATTGCTATGATCAAGATGAAAACGCGTGGGATCATGCTAAGAACCTGCTTCGGGAAGATGCGCGGAGAGTGACCTTTGTGAAGGAAAATGTCGTGCGTATCGCGCTTAAGAAGAATATTGAGACGCAAATGCCTCAGCGATACGATCTGATTTATTCAACCGGGTTGTTCGATTATCTGGATAAGCGAATTGCAAAGAGGCTCGTTGAGAACCTTCGAAAACTGTTGAAGCCCGACGGGGTTTTAGCTATTTCGGACGTTCGCGAAAAATACAAGAATCCGTCCGTTCATTTTATGGAATGGGTTGGGGACTGGAACTTAGTGTACCGGCCCGATGATGAGTTCCGCCAAATTTTTATTGATGCCGGATTTTCGGAAAAAGAACTTTCTTTCGGGACCGACCAGCAAGGGGTTTTGCAGTATATCATTGGCACGAAAACGGCGGGGTAAGGTGTGGCGCTCATTTTTTGTGCTTACACCGGACTTCTCAATGCGGTCACGAGTTTCGCGCTTGTCGCTTTCGTCGCGCTCAAAAAACAGAAGACCTTCCTCGACAAAAAGTTTTCTTTTTTCGCATTTTCAGTCGGTTACTGGAGCCTGAGCTACTTTTTTTGGCTTTCGGCGGATCAATCGGATTACGCCCTCTTTTTTATCCGGAACGCGATGGCCGGCGCCATTTTCATCCCCGCGGCATTTATGCATCTGGTTCTGAGCCTTACTGAAGTTCCGTGGAGATCCCGTAAAAAAATCATCGTCGGCAATTATCTTATTTCCACAGCGTTCCTTCTTTTTTGTTTTAGTCCCTTTTACATCGATCGGGTCGAGCCGCGGCTTTTTTTCCCGTTCTGGCCGGTTCCCGGGGTCCTTTTTCATTTTATGCTGTTGCACTTTTCCGCGAACATTGTTTGGGCCCATATTCTGATGTGGGGGGCCATGAAGCGTACGTCCGGTCTGAAGCTGAACCAGATCAAGTACGTTTTTATAGGGACCTTAGTGGGTTTTATCGGCGGATGCACAAATTATTTGCTGTGGTATGGCATTCCAGTTCCGCCGTTTTTCAATTTTCTTGTGACCCTTTACATCATCACGCTGGCTTATGCGGTCATCAAATTCCGTCTTATGGATATCAATGTGGCGATGACCCGCACGACGCTCTTTATTCTTTTGTACGCGGTTGTTTTTGGGGTTCCTCTGGCGATCTTAACCTGGGGGAAACCATGGCTGAGGGGATACTGGGGGGAGCATTGGTGGTATTTCCCGCTGATGTTTTATGTCGTACTCAGCGCTGCGGGACCTTTTATTTATATGGTGCTGCGGCGGAAGGCGGAAGAGGTTCTTTTGAAGGAACAAAGGGCGTACCAGCAAACCCTGCTCCAGGCGTCGAAGGGGATGACGCTTATCAAGGACCTGGAAAAACTTTTGAAGTTGATGGCCCATATTTTGACGAAGACCATCCGGATCACGCACGCGAGCATTTTTCTTTGGGACGGTGAGAGCGAACAGTTCGTCTGCAAAGCGGCGCGCGGGGACCATCGCAGACAAGGGACTGATTTTGTCGCCGCGGACGCAGCCTTGATCCGCCAACTCCGGGAAACTCGAGATCCGCTGATCTTTGAAGAGGTCCGGGCCGGGGACCCCTCGTCCGTCAAGCTTCCTGATGGCGCGATCCGGGAAATGGAAGCGTTGGACGCAGCGGTGATCGTGCCGAGTTTCGTTCAGGACCGCCTGCTGGGTTTTCTGGTCCTAGGCGACAAGAGATCAAAACGGCCCTATACGGAAAGCGATTTCGATACCCTGACGACGCTCGCCAATCAGGCGGCGCTCGCCGTCGAGAACTGCATTTTTCTCACCAGCTTCGAAGAGCAGCAGGCCCACCTTTTTCAGGCGGCCAAGATGGCGGATCTCGGCACGATGGCTTCAGGCATCGGCCATCAGGTGAACAACCGTTTCAATATCACGAAACTCGGCTCCGAGGTCCTGATGATGAGCAGCATTCCGCGGCTCAAGAAATACCTGAAAGAAGGGAACGCCGAAGGCGTCGACGGGGTCATGAAGGACATGGAAAAAGCGCTCAAAACGATCAACGACAACGCCGCTCACGGCGGTGAGATCGTGGCGCGGCTGCTTGATTTCAGCCGGCTGAGCGAAGGGTTCAAGCCCGTGGACGTGAAGGAAGCCGTTGAAAACTGCATTCGTTTATGGGAATGCAAACACGACCTGACGAAGATCGATTTCAAGCTGGAGATCGCGGACGGCGTTCCCAAGGTTTACGGGAACCTGAGCGAGATTGAAGAGATCCTTTTCAATTTACTGGACAATGCCTACGATGCTTTCAGGATGAAAGAAGAGGCTTGGGAATTGGGGCACCTGGAGAGGCCGCCCGTTGCGCTCAAGAGCGCCGTCCGGCTCTCCGTGAGCGAAACAGTCCGCAGGAATAAACGCTACGTCTCCTTCCAGATCGCGGACAACGGTCTGGGCATGTCGGAGAAGGTCCAGCAGCAACTCTTTGTCCCGTTTTTCACGACCAAGGCCACGGCCGTTAAGGGAACGGGGCTGGGGCTTTATATTATCCGCCGGATGGTCGATGCACATCACGGCGAGATCTTCATGGAATCGGAGTACGGGAAGGGCACGACCTTCCGTGTTTTGATCCCTGTGAGCGAGGGCTGAGGCGATGGCAAAGATCCTGTTCGTTGACGATGAGACGGACTTTCTGGATTTCATGAAAACTTATTTCGGGGAGCTGGGGCACGACATCCTGACGACCTCCTACGGGCGTTCGGGTCTCGAGATGATCCTTGGCGAAAAACCCGATGTCGCGATCATCGACGTCCGGTTAAAAGACGATTTCGACGGCATGCAGGTCATCAAACAGACGCACGCCCAGGCGCCGGAGCAGAAAATGATCCTGTTCACGGGGTTCAAGGACCCCGGGATGGACGCGGAAGCGAAACGCCACGGCGTCCGCCTGTGCCTGCACAAGCCCATGGCGGGCCTTCCGGAACTGGAGCGCGCGATCCTCACCACGATCCGCAAAGAGGACCGGGAAGCCTGATGGCCGATCTGCCGAAAACACGGGGAACGATCCTGATCGTGGACGATGAGCCGGACGTGCTCTGGTTCATCTCCAAGATGTACCAGCCGCTCGGCTACGAAACCCTGACGGCCGGGAGCGGGATGGAGGCCCTGAAACTCGTCGAGGAGTGCGGTCCGAAGATCGACCTGGTGATTCTCGACCTGAAAATGCCGGGCATGGGCGGCGTCGAAGTTCTGAGGTCTATCCGCAAACATTGTCCCGGGCTTCCCGTGATCATTTTGACGGCCCTTTTGGAAAAGGAAAAGGAATGCCGGGCGCTCGGGATCGAGACGTTTATCCGGAAGCCGTACAGTCTAAAGGACCTGAACGCGCGGATCGAGGCCGTGATCGACCGCAAGAACGACGAGAAAGAACCGCTGGAGATCGAGCCCGGCTACGAACCCTGCGCCAGGATCCTGATCGTCGACGACGAAGAGGAGGTGTGCGAGATCCTCGGGCCGTCACTCGCCGAAGACGTCGCGGACGCCCATTTCGAAGTGAAATGGGTGCGTTCCGGCGATGAGGCCCTGTGCGTCTCCCGCGAGTTTGAGCCGGACATCGCGATCATTGACATCAAAATGCCCTTCATGTGGGGCGACGAGCTGATCCGCCGGTTCAAGGCGGGGGAAGGGCACTGCCCGAAGGACTTTGTGATCTACACGAGCGTGGTCGATCCCGAACAGGTCGAATGGGCGCGAAAAATGGGACACAAGATCTTCTCCAAACCGACGCACCTTGAAGTTCTTGTCGACAACCTCAAAAAGATCTGCGTCCGCCATAAACTTTTACGCAAGCGATCTTAAGCCCGAAGGGGCGCCGGTGCGGCGGTCCGGGCTCACGAGGCCGCGGTGTCGCGGAAGACCTCCGGACCTTCCCAGGCAAGAGGAGCGGGCGCGGGGTTGTTTGTATTTTTTCGCGCCCTTTTTTTCTGTATAATCCTCCCGTTGCGTTTTGGGGAGCGGGGGAGGCGTTATTTTGTTCCGGCTGCGGGGATCCGGTCCCGCCCCGCCGGACGTGGCAAAGAAGGAGGATCCAATGAACAAAATGATCAAAACGATCGCGATGGGGCTGCTCCTCGGACTTTTAGCCGCGGGGATCTCCGCGGAGGCCGCGAAAGTAAGAACGGTCCGCGGGAAGACCAAACAGGGCGACAAATACATGGTCGAGTTGACGAACGAGGGCGTGAAGACGGCCTTTCTCCTGCGGTTCACGAGCATGTCGGAGAAGCTCTACGCCTTCTTTGAAAAAGTGAACAAGAACCCCCGGCTCGAACTGACCCTGCGTTTTCTGAACGTGGAAGATTCCCTGATCGCGAAGACCGGTTGTGCCGTGGCCGATTTCAAGTTCGGTGCCGGCGGCGGCTTGAAGTACGAAGGGAAGATCCCCTGCGAACAGGGGTGTCCGAGCGTCAAAAAGATCGAGATCATTTACACTTAGCTTTTCTCATACGGAGGGCCCGGCCGGCCGGGCCGGAAGGAGGCAACTGTGACGGTAAAGAACGCGGTCCTGACGGTTTGTCTTGGGATGCTTTTTGCGGGATGCGCGACCGCTCCCGAAAAAACCCCGCTTGCGGACAAAACATTTTGCGAACATTGCAGGGAAACGGTCACGGCGTCCCAGAACTTTTAGCCCGGACGGCGGGCGGTATGGGTTTGCGGTGGCTTTTTGGGGACGGAAGGACTAAAATGACGTCGGCTTACGGATGGACCGGCGCCGAAAACAAAGAACGGCATTCTATATTTCAGCTCAAGGCGATCCCCTTTAAAAGAATGACAGCGCGATCGAAGTGGTTGTGTTTTGCGGCGGTGTCCCTGATTTTCCTCGGGACGGAAAGCGTCGCCCCCGCGCAAGCGGCGGAGGAACGGTCGCCGGCGGACCCCTCCTCGGAATACCAGATCGGTCCCGAGAACGCCCTCCAGATCGACGTCTATTACGGCAAGAACGAAAAGATCTCCCAAAAGGTCCGGGTGTCCTCGGCCGGGATCATTAATTTTCCCCTCGTCGGCGAAGTGGCCGTGGCCGGCCTCACCGTCGCCCAGCTCCAGGAAAAGCTGAAACAGCTCCTCGAGAAGGACTATCTTGTCAATCCCCAGGTCACCGCGTTCATTGAGGAGTACAGCACCGTGACCATCATGGGGGAGGTCAAAAGACCGGGGGCCTACGAGATCAAGGGACGCCTGACCGTCGTGGGGCTCATCTCGCTGGCGGAAGGGTTCACCGAGAACGCGCTTCCCACCGAAGCCAAGGTCATCCGCGCCGGCCCGGGCGGAACGAAGACGGAGACCCTGGTCCGGATCCATGACGTCGGGGGCAAGAACGCCGGCGGTGAGAATGAAGGGATGTCCCTCCGCTCCGGGGACGTGGTGGTGGTCCCGAAAAGTACGGTGACGATCATGGGGGAGGTCAAACGGCCGGGTTCCTACCCGACGAAAGGCCGCCTGACCGTGACCGAGCTCATCGCCCTCGCGGAAGGGTTCAGCGACAACGCGCTCCCCACCGAAGCCAAGGTCATTCACACCAACCCCGACGGTACCAAGAAAGAAAGGGTGGTCCGGCTGTCCGACATTTTGAACAGAACCGGCGGCGGCGAAGGTCTTCTTCTCGAGACGGACGACGTCGTGATCATCCCCAAAAGCACGGTGACGATCACGGGAGAGGTCAAACGGCCGGGTTCCTACCCGACGAAAGGCCGCCTGACCGTGGTCGAGCTCATCGCCCTGGCGGAGGGCTTCAGCGAGAACGCCTCGCCCAACGAGGTGAAGGTCATTCGTACGGGTCCGGACGGGACCAGACAGGAGAGCAGGGTCCGGGTCAAGGACATCCTGAGCAAGAATTCCGGGGAGAACGAAGGCCTTCTCCTGAAGGCGGGGGACGTGGTCATCGTGCCCGAGAGCACCGTCACAATCATGGGAGAGGTCGAAAAACCGGGCTCCTACCCGACCAAAGGGCGTTTGACCGTGATCGAACTGGTCGCTTTGGCCGAAGGATTCAGCAAGATCGCGGCGCCGAACAGGGTCAAGGTCATCCACACCACCCCCGACGGGGTCAAGGAAGAGAGGATCGTCCGGGTCCATGACATGATGAACAAGGACTCCGGCCAAAATGAGAGCCTCGTCCTTCAGGCGGGGGACGTCGTGATCGTTCCCGAAAGCCTTTTTTAAGCAAGTCTGGAGGGGGGGCCGGGAAGAGCCCCTCCTAAGATAAATAATGGTTGCTTCCACGGGCGTTTCTGTGCTAAATTTCGCCCGGGTGTTGCCGATAAATCAACAAATGGAAAGGGCCCTAAAATGATAAAAAAGATCCTGTTGGGGGTTTTTGTCTTATTTCTTTGCTCGCAGGTAGCCGCTTTCGCCGCCGTCATGGTCGGGGAACGCACCGGCAGCCTGAAGATCACGCAAGCCGACGGGACGGTTGTGACGGTGGGGCCCGCCGACGCGATGCCCGAGATCATGGACGGCGCGACGATCGAGGTCCTGAGCGGCACGGTGACGCTGCTCACTCCGAACGGAGGGACCGCCACGATGGATTCCGGATCCCGGATCCTTGTATCGCCGACGTCCGAGAACGGTTTTGAGGTCATGAGCGGCCGGGTGCAGTTGACCGACGCCGACGGGAACACCGTAATCTTGACGCCTTCCGGGGTGCTTCCGGATGTCCCCGATATGGATATGTTGGAAGGGAACGTGCAGACGGAAGAGACCGCCCGGGATATCAGCCCGGTCAGTTGATCGATAAGGTTTAATTTTCGGAACAGGAAAAAGGGGGTCCCATGAAGGTCCAGAAAATCGCTCTCGCGTCCTTGATCGCAGCGCTCATGATCGCTCAACCCGTTTTCGCCGCGCCGCCCGCGCCCGCCGATAATTACCGGCAGGAAGGCATCCGCATCGGCGGAGGGGACCTCCAGGACGCGAAGGGAATGCGCCTCGGCAAGGCCACCTTGAAGGCCCAATTCGACGCCGAAGGGCAGCTCGATAGTAACGTCTATTGGACCCCCGAAGACAAAAAGACCGATTACCTCTTCGTCCTTCGTCCCAAGGCCCTCTTGGATGTTCCGTTCGGGATCGACGAACGGCACCTGCTCCAGCTGATGTACACCGGCGAGGGCGGGCTCTTCGCCAATCAGACGAAACAGAACTATTACAACCAGACCGGCGCCGCCAACCTCAACATGAGGATGTCCTCCGGCTACCTGAACGTGAACGAAGCGTTCACGGCCACGTCAGACCGCGCCGGGACCGAATTCACGCAGCGGATCGACCGCTACGAGAACCGCGCGGGAGCGACCGTGGGCGTGGAGATCAACAAGCTCACCTTCGAGGCCGGCTACACCAACTTTTTCAAGCGCTATCTCGAGTCGCCCTACACGAAGCTGAACTATGTCGAGAACATCCTCCGGGGTACCGCTTTTTACCAGCTGTTCCCCAAAACGAAGGTCCTTTTGGATTACACCTTCGGGCTCCTGGATTACTATAATGACGGCAGCCGGGACGGCTACTACAATCAGGTGGTGACGGGCGTCAAGGGCGAATTGACCGGTAAGACCACCGGGATCGCCAAGGCCGGTTTCCAGCAAAGGGATTATGACGCCAACGACGGGTACATCGGCTTCGTCGGCGAACTCGGTCTCGTCAGCCGGCTCACCGACAGGACCCAGCTCACGGTCAAATACGCCACCACACCGGTGGAATCGACCTACGAGAACAATAACTATTACACCGAGAATATGTTCGGGATGGAGCTGGACCAGAAACTGATGGGCAAGCTGAGCCTCCTGCTCAACTCCTCGTTCTCCTACAACCGTTACCCCGAAGAAGACTCGGTCTCGCTCAAGAAACGCCGGGATTTCATCATCACGGAAGGCGCGGGGCTGAAGTATTCGCTGAAGGATTGGGGCCGCATCTATCTCGGGTACCAGTACAAACAGCGCGCGTCCAACGTGGGTTCCCAGCGTTACAACGACCACCTGTTCACGACGCGCTTCTCTCTCCTTTACTAAGAAGAACCGGTCTTTTTGATCAGGGATCGTCATGCGGTCGAGGTTTTTTGTCTGGGTCTTGTTGTCTTTCTTCCTCTCCGGAGCGGCCGCGGCCGCCCGGGAACCCGCGGAGAACATTTCCCGGATTGACCCTTCCTCGGAGTACCAGATCGGCCCCGAGAACGCCCTCCAGATCGACGTCTATTACGGCAAGGACGAGAAGATCTCCCAGAAGGTGCGCGTGTCCTCGGGCGGGGTCATCAATTTCCCCCTGGTCGGCGAGGTGGAAGTGGCCGGCCTCACCGTCGCCCAGCTTCAGGACAAGTTGAAACAGCTCCTCGAGAAGGACTATCTCGTCAACCCCCAGGTCACCGCGTTCATCGAGGAGTACAGCACGGTCGCGATCATGGGCGAGGTCGAAAAACCCGGGGCTTACGAGATCAAGGGCCGGCTGACCGTCGTCGAGCTGATTTCGCTGGCGGAAGGGTTCACCAAGATCGCGGCGCCGAACAAGGTCAAGGTGATCCGCACGAACCCCGACGGGACGAAAACGGAGACCCTGGTCCGGGTCCGCGATATCATGAACAAGGATTCGAATGACAAAGAAAGCCCCATCCTTCGCTCGGGAGACGTCGTGATCGTCCCCGAAAGCCTCTTTTAAGGAGTGTGACCATGCAGGAAGCCGATGCGAGTGCCGCCGTTGCCAACGAGGTCGAGATCGACCTCCGGGACGTCTTCAACAAACTGATCAAGCACCGCGGGACGATCCTCACCGCCGTCGGCATCTGCCTGGTGACCGCCCTGATCTATTCCTTCACCGCCCTGCCCATCTACAGCGCCGTCACTCGCATCCTCGTGGAGGCCAAACCGCCCAAGATCGTCAAGGTCGAGGACGTCGTGCTGCCGGACTACACCGACCGCATCAACTTTTTCAATTCCCAGGTCGAGATCCTCAAAAGCCGCACCGTGGCCGAGATCGTCCTGGCGAGCCTGGGGAAATATGAGCCCTGGGGCCGGCGCGGCAAACCCGCCGCGTCGCTGGAACCCATCACGCCCGCCGAGGTCGTCACCGCCCTGCTCGAAAGCGTCAAGATCGCCCCCGTTCGCATGACCCAGGTCATCAAGATCGAGGTCGAGGACCCGGACCCGGCGCTGGCGGCCCGGATCGCGAACCACTGGGCGCGGGCCTACGTCCTTTTCTCGTCACAGGACCAGCTGCTCCAGCGCCGCAGCGAGCTTGAGGCGGACCTGGCGCAGCAGCTGAAGTACGTCAAAGAAAAACATCCGGTCATCCTGGGGCTCAAGAATGAGATCGCCTCGATCAACGAAAAGATCGCCTCCGAGCAAAAGACGGGCGAGCTCGGTCCGTCCGCGGTCTGGAGCAACGACATCACGAACGTCAAGGTCCTGGAGCGCGCCGAGCCGCCGCTCGAACCCGCCAAGCCCCGCAAGCTTTTGAACATGGCGCTGGCGCTCCTCATCGGTCTTTTCGCGGGGGTCGGGCTCGCGTTCCTTTTCGAATCCCTGGACCAGACCCTGAAATCGGCCGCCGATCTGGAAACGTTCCTGAAACTTTCCTGCCTGGCCCCGGTCCCGGTCCATAAGGTGGAGAAAGACCACCTTCCGGGAGCGATCCCCGAGTTCGTCACCGCGTGGGCCCGCCACTCCCTCATGGCCGAGGCCTTCCGGACCGTCCGGACCGGGATCGTCTACAGCAACCCGGACCGTTCGAAACGGACGTTCGTGGTGACCAGTTCCACGCCCTCGGAAGGGAAGACCACGGTCGCGATCAATCTCGCGATGGTCTTTGTCCAGGCCGGGGATAAAGTGCTCCTCGTGGACACCGACCTTCGGAACCCGCGGCTTCACAGCGTGTTCGAAGTGGACCGCGCCAACGGCGTGATCGACCTGCTGGCCTTCGATAAGACCGACATCCAATCGCTGGTCCGTAAGACCGGCGTCGCGGGCCTCGACCTCCTGACCTGCGGCGAGGTGCCGCCGAACCCCTCCGAGCTTTTGGGGTCGCGGAAAATGGACGAGCTCATCGCGAAACTTTTGTCGGCGTACGACCGCGTCATCTTCGACACGCCGCCGATCCTGGCCGCCACCGACGCTGTCGTGCTCGGGACCAAGGTGGACTCGGTGGTCCTCGTGATCAAGGCCGGCGTCACGCACCGCCACGCCGTCCAGCGCTGCGTGCAGGCCCTCCGGACCGTGAAGGCCCACGTCCTCGGCGCCGTGTTCAACATGGTCAATCCCGACCAGCGCGGGCCGTATTATTACTATTATCACTACGGCCAGAACGCCGATCCCAAAAAGAAGAAACGCTCCGGCAAAAAAAGATCCGCCCGGGAGGATTGATCCCCGCCATGCGCTTGCCGCTCGCGGACGGTCTCTTGTTCCTGGCCCTGACCGCGGCGCCGCTCCTCTACGGTTCCGTGCATTTTTACTCCCTGCTCGCGCTCGCGTTGCTCGGCGTCCTCGGTCTCGATCTCGTCGTCTTCGAAAGGCCCGGCACGTTCCGCGCCCTGCTTCGATCGCCCTGGACGGGGCTCGGGCTCGGATTTTTGTGCGTGATCGGGATCCAGCTCGCCCCGTGGCCCGCCGGATGGGTCCGCGCGGTCTCCCCGGCGGCTTACGCTTTTTACGCGGAGTACCTGCCCGGCGGCGTCGGTCCCGGAAGTTTTTTGACCCTGTCGCTTTATCCCTCGGACACCGTGCGGGGGTTGATCCAGTACCTGACGTACGGGGCTTTTTTCCTGATCGTCCTGGCGCGCCTCGCGCCCGGTCCCGGCCGCGACGAAGAAACCCATCCCGTGAGCCTCCAAAAGTCCGAGTACCTGAAGCTGGGCTGTCTGACCGGCGTCCTGACGCTGGTATTCCACAGCCTTTACGATTTCAACCTCCACATCCCGGCCAACGGCATTTATTTTTGCGTGCTCCTCGCGTTGAGCGCGGGCGCCGCCGGCAAGAACTATGACCACGCGTTCTTCCGCCGCGTCGTCGATTTCGTGATCGCCTTCGGCTTCCTGATCGCGCTTTTCGCCATCCTCCAGAAATTCAGTTATAACCGGCACATCTTCTGGATCGGGATGAAGGCCCCCAATCCCGTCGGCCCCTATTACAATTACGACCACTACGCCGGCTTCATGGGGCTTTGCAGCGCGGTCGCGACCGGGCGCGTGGTCGCGAACACGTTCCACACCTCCTTCGCGTACCGCAAGGGGCTGGTCGAGAAGGTCCTCTGGTTCTCGACCCGGGAGGCCAACCGGTCCCTC
>JAHQRI010000137.1 GCA_019052695.1 Candidatus Omnitrophota bacterium | reverse complement strand
CCCTCGAGAACGATCTCAAGTTTTTGTTTATTGGTCCATTTACGGTTTTTCATGAACGAGCTCCTTTTGCTTTCCAGGAGCTCAGATTCTACACTATTTGGACCTTAACTAAACGGGGAGCAGTATAGGAGTTCAAGTAAAAAAGGGTTGTATGAGTAAACATCCACCGGCTTAGCCGGTGGATGTTCTTTCCTATTTCAAACAGAAGTACGATTCCACCAGAACCATCGACGAAGACCTGAAATGGGTCCCCAGCCGATTCGAGATAGCGCATTTTTGATGTCGAGTTTTCTCCCTGATCTCCCGACGCAAAATACTTGATTGACGGCGCTTTTTTGTCAGTGGCAGTATGGCGATATGCCGCAAAGCCGTTCACGGATTGCTTCAGGCCCTTGAGCCGGTCAGGAGGAAACAACATGCGAGCCCATTTTGAAAACAAGGTGGCGGCCATCACCGGTGCGGCATCCGGCATCGGGCTGGCCCTCACGGAGCTATTGCTGGAGAATGGGACCACGTTGTTCATGGCCGACATTAACGCGAAAGGGCTCAAGGATCAGGCGGACCGGCTGAACGAGATCCACCCCGGCAGGGCCAAAGCCGTTGTGACGGATATCACGAAAGCGGAACAAGTCCAGGCGCTCGTGGAGCAGGCCGCGGTGCACGCGGGGCATCTGGACTTCTTGTTCAACAATGCGGGCGTCGGCGCGACCCTGCCCTATGAGCAGATGACACTGGACAAATGGAGATGGGTGATCGACGTCAACCTGTGGAGCGTCATTTACGGGATCCACGCGGCGCTGCCGATCATGCGCCGACAGGGCCACGGACATATCGTGAACACCTCCTCCGCCGCCGGCATCATCGCGTTCCCCTTTCAGGCGGTCTATAGCGCAACCAAGTTCGCCGTGGCGGGCATGACCCAGTGCCTTCGCTACGAGATGTGGGACGAAAATGTGCGCTTCACCACCGTCTGTCCCGGCAATGTCGCGACCGCTATATTCAAGGGTTGCGACAAGGTCCCCGAGGACGCGGTTCCCGCGGACGAGGCCGCAAGGATCATCCTGGAGGGCGTGGCGAAAAATGAAAACGTGATCCTTTTCCCGGAAGAGTGCAGGCAGCTTCGCCGCCTGACCGACGAACAAACGGAGACGTATTTGATCCAATTGTCCCGTGAACGGCATGAAAACTACCGCACCAAGGGGACCTATTTCTAGGAGCTCTGCCGCCTTCGCATAAACTAAAAATTCAACCGTTTAGGCGATCCCTTTTAAAACGGGCATCCCCCTGAGATCTCGTCCCCCTTTTATTTCCGCTTCGGGTTATGCGCAAGGGTATTTATAATCCTCAGACACGGAACAAGGCGTCACAACATTAAGGAGGAGGGCAACGCATGCTTTTCGACATCGGTCTCGTGATCGCTTGCCATTTCATCACCGCGAACCTGGCGCTATTGAGCCCGCAGGTCCCCCCGTCCCGGTCAAAGATCGTCCGTTCCGCCGCGACGGTCACGGTCCTGGTGGGCATCGTCGCGATCATCGACATGACCGCCAAACTGTTGCTTGGTTCGCGCTGAGCCCGGGACCCGCGGGTCTCAATAATCGGAATAGTCCCTTTTGGGATTCTTGGGATGCCATCCTTTTTTCACGCGGTCCCTCTGCTCGAAGACTTCTTTGACGCTCCAGAGGCAGGTCGCCGCAAGGACGCCCAACAACGACGAAAGGAAAAGGTGGGCCGTCATGACAGAAAGGACCAGGCAAACGATCCCCGCCGCGCAAAAAACCTTCCAGATCTTTAACCCGAAGTAATATTCCCCCTTGATCACGAGAGGATGAAAGATCCCGATGATCAGGAACAGCAGTACCGCGATACCAAGGCCTTCAAAGTGAAGCATCAAGTCCCCCCCCTCCGGAACTACCGGGCTACCAGGCGCTTTCCCAAAAGGAACGTGGACCCGGACACAAGAGCGGTCAGAAAACTCCCCCACGTCATGTCCACTACGGTAACGACCACCGGCCAATTCACCACCGTGGCGTGATTCGTCAGGTCATAGGCCCCATAGGCCAAAAATCCCAGGAAAGCACCGCGGCCGATCGCGGCTCTGAGGGTCCCGGCTTTCAACGCGGGCGTGACCGCGAAAAAAACGATCCCTGCCGCAAAAAAGAAATAAAAAAGCAGCGCCGGCGCCGGTGAAAGGGTCAGGGGAAGGACAGGACCCAGTTGGCCGAGAAAAAAATCCTTGGCGATCACACCGAGCCAGATCGCGTCGACGATCAAAAAAACGAACAAAGCGTTGAGATAAAGTAGGACCTTCGTTTTCATATGCTCCCTCCCGCGGTTTTGCCGCCCATGTTCCGGGCGGCGGATAGTTCGATTCGTTCCCCTGCGATCTCGCGCCGGGCTTGAAGATGAACAAGAGGACCCGAAGCCGCGTCTTGCGGCACAAAATCTTCTTCCCCCTGTTTCGCGTCAGCGCAAAACCTTCTTGGCCGCCTCATTGAGCTCAAAAAAACAGGGCGGCTCATAGGTCCAGCCCTTCTTCAAACGCTCTTCTTCTTTCCGGAGGGTCGCGAGCAAAAACCTTCCGAGGACCGGTGCGACGGCCCGGGAGGCCCAACCGAATTCGTCGAAGATCCCTTCCAGCACCCCGTCAAGCCGCAAGCGGAGTTCGGGCCGGTCCTTATAATACGCCTTAAGGGCCCAAAGGACCCCGGCGTAATCCCTCGCGAGCGGCGCGGCCTCCCGCAGGACCCTCCGGCGCACGCGAGCGGCGGGATGGCGGCGGAGTTTTTTGTAGCCCTCCAAAAGCGTCGCGATCATACGCCCCAGACTGGGCCCGTTTGCTTCAAGATCGCGCTCGAACGCCCGAAGCAGAAAATCCGTTTCCGTTCCGGGGCGAAGACCGACATGACGAAAATTGAAACGGTACTGGCCGTGAGAATCCGCGTAAGCGCGCTCTTCGGAGGACAAGAGGGTGCCATCCCGTTCTTTTTCCCAGTAAAGCGGGGTCCCCGGCAGCGCGGTGTAGAGCATGAATTGATGAAAATCCGAACCATGGCTAACGGCCCACTCGATCACCCGCTGCATGTTCTCCTCGGTGTGTTCCTCCAGGCCGATGATCGACGATCCCAGGACCGAGATCCCGTTCGCCTGAAGTTCCCGGACCAATTCGCGCGTGTCTGTTCCTCGAACCTTATCGTAAGCGCTTCCCTCACCTTCGATCCCCATCCAGAGCCACCGGACCCCCAGGCGGACCAGGGTGTCCGTCGTGTAGGAACGAATGAGGTTCGCGGAACTGAAAATATACAACGACCAGCTTTTTTCGTATTCTTCCATGAGCTGCAACAGTCGCAGGATCTTTTTCCGGTAAGCCAAAAAGTTCTCGTCCAAAACAAAAAAGGACTCCGTCCTTAACTTTTGGGCGAGGGCGTCCATCACATGGAAAAGTTCGTCGCCCGTTTTAAAAAATTCCACGGATTTTCCCTTCCCCCCGAAAAGGTGGGATGTGGAACAAAAATTACACCCTAAGGGGCATCCGACGGAAGGGATCAGCGCTGCCGCCAGATCGCGCGGTCTCGAAGACGTGGGAATTCCAAGAATACGGCTGCCGAAACCGGAAAAAACGGCGGGGTGCCTTACCGGCGCGTCGGCGTCCTGTCCCAGGTATTCCCGGAACCATCGGACCCCGTCCCCTGGGACGATAAAATCGGCCTCGATCATTTCCGAAAGTCCGGGGAGGTTGGCGATGTGCCCGCCCACAACGACCTTCGCCTCCGGAA
>JAHQRI010000136.1 GCA_019052695.1 Candidatus Omnitrophota bacterium | reverse complement strand
GATCAGGACCCCGTCATCATCCTCACGCGCCGAAACGAACTCCTTGGCTACAAGGTTCATTCCATCGTGAAGCGAGCTTACAAGACAAAAATCCGCGATCCGGTAAAAGTCAAAGATCTTTTTCTGGTCATGATGCTCTTCCAGGAAAAGGATGGGCTTATAATTGCCTTTTTGAAAGCGCTGGTTGACCCTCTCGACAAGCGCCTCGACTTCCTTGAGATGGTCTTGGTAGCTTCCGATAAGGGTCCGGGAGGGCGCACCCAGCTCGATAAAGACCAGTTCCCCCTGAAGGTGGGGATATTTTTCAAGCGTCCGCTCGATCGCCCGGAAACGTTCAAGAAGCCCTTTGGTGTAATCGATCCGGTCGACCCCGACCCCGACCCTCTTGCCTTTCAAACCATAGTTCTCGCGCAATTGTTCGAGAGGGTCTTTCCCGGTTTCACGGACCGCAGCGTTCGGACTTCCCGAGATACTGATCGGGAACGGCCGTACCGCGCTCTTTTTCCCGCCCCGAGTCACTTCAAAGTTCGCCCAATCGATCTTACATTCAAGCGCCCGGTCTACCGTATCCAAAAAGTTATTGCAATGAAATTGGGTGTGAAAACCGATGACATCGCTCCCCAGCATTCCTTCCAGGATCTCTTCCTGCCAGGGGCAGATCCCGAACGCCTCGGCATTGGGCCACGGGATGTGCCAGAAAAGAGCGATCTTCGCGTCAGGTCTTTGCTCCTTGACCATTTTGGGGAATAAAGCGAAATGATAATCCTGAACGAGGACCATCGGCGGTTCATTCCCGAACTCTTCCAGCAAAGACTCGGCGAACTCCCGGTTCACCTCGTTGTAATATTGCCAGTCCTCGATCCGGAAAACGGGCCTGACGTGGCTGATATGACAAAGAGGCCACAAACCCTCGTTGGAAAATCCATAGTAATAACCTTTCTCTTCCTCAGGGGTCAGCCACATCCGTTTCAAGGTAAAAGACGGCTTCCAGGGAGGAACCAAGACCTTGTTTTGCTTGTCCACGACCTCGCGATCGGCATTACCCGCACCGTGGGCAATCCAAAGCCCTCCGGTGGCCTGTAAAACCGGGTCCAAGGCCGTTACCACCCCGCTTGCCGGCGTGATACACTCGATCTCGTTGCCCTTCTTCTGATGGATGTAGGGCTCCCGGTTGGAAACCACGTAAAGCTGCTTGCCGTGAAGCTTGGATTGCAGATAATCTTTAAGACGTTCTTTGGTCCATACCGTCCCTTCGGCATTGACGAGACGCGACTGGGCCACGAGGTCAAGGCGGGCAGCTTTGAGGCTCGCCGCCATGTGGCCGATCCCATAAAGAAGCTTTTCCAGATCGCCTTCTTCCTTTTTGGACCTCGGGTCCGCGACCGGTTCGCCCCCCAGCGTTTTCTGAATCATCATCGCCATCCGGGCGATCGGTCCCGTGACGCTCCAACGCATCACCAGGAGGGAAACGATCGAGAGTATGGCCGCCAAAATCGAAAAGGTCAGCGCGGAATTCTTCCAGAACTGCCGGATCTGGGCCAAGATGAAACTGCGGTCGTGGATGAGGCCTAGGGACCCGACGACCTGGCCCTCTTTAGTGATCGGAATGGCATAAAAGTTGACCTTCCTCTCATCCCATTTACCGTTCAGATCGACCGGTACATTTTTTTCGATCACCCGGAGCGAATCTTTTTTGAAAAGGTCCTGTTCAGCCAGGTGTCTCGGGAGGGCAACTCGGGGCCCCTCTCTCATGTCAATGACAACACCGATCAGCCGCTTGTGGCCCCGAAACTTTTCGAGAAATGTCTGGACCCGGTCAGGCTGGTCGGTACGCTCAAGGAATGATTCGATCGTTTCCTTGAAGATCTTCGCGAGTACGGTGGTCCGGAGGCGCAGCTCTTCACTGAGGCGTTTCTCCTCGTTTTTCGCTTGAACGTAAGAGAAGCTCGCAACAACGACAATGGTTGCGAGTAAAAGCGATATGATCAAACGCAGCGTGATTTTCATAACAGCTTCCTCAATCCATTTTACTTTACGACTGCTTCGCAGCCTTAACGGATTCCTGTCCCTGTCCCCAAAAAAGCGTGCGATGCGGGAACGGGATCTCGATCCCGAGTTCATCAAACCGGTTTTTAAGCCGCCGCCGGAACTCGCGGGCCACTTCCCATTGTTTGATCGGCATGGTCTTGATCCGAAATTTCAGGGTCACCTGGGAGTCCCCAAAATCTTCCACGCCCAACATCTCAAGGTCCGCCAGAATCAGCCTACCGAAATAGGGATCCTTCCTCATTCCTTTGCCGAGTTCTTTGATGACCGACATGACTTGATCGACGTTTTCTTTGTAGGCAATCCCGACGTTTAACACGGCCTGAGAAAATCCTTTGGTGAAATTCACGACCGTCTTGATCTCTCCGTTGGGGATGTAAATAACCCGTCCTTCCAGGTCCCTTAATTGCGTCACCCGAAGGTTCACGGCCTCGACCAACCCCCCGTACTCCCCCACGTTGATGACATCATTGACCCTGTATTGTCCCTCAAGCAGAATGAAGATCCCATTGATCACGTCCCGGATCAAGTATTGTCCCCCGAAACCGAACGCAAGTCCCAGAACCCCCGCTCCGGCAAGAAACGGGGCCACATCGATCCCGAAATTCTCAAGCAGCATGTATAGGGCGCAGAGAACGATGAGAATAGACCCGATCCAGTTAAGCACATGGGAGAGGGTCTTGATCCTTAAGGTCGTTTCGCTTTCCCGGATAACATCCTCCCGGGTAATGAACGCCTCGAATCGTCTCCTTGCCCAACCCAACACAAGGAACAAAACCCAGCATAGGATCAAGATCACAATGGTCCTGACGGCCTTCGCCACCCACACCGAGTTCAAAATACTCTTCCAGTCGATGTCCGGACCCATCATGAAAACCCCATTCTTTTCCCTTTGTTATTGATCTTCACACAAGCTCTTATCCTTCGGAGACCCCTTGAGCTTTAAAATAGACCGTAGGGGGCTATTGTCTTTTTTTCATTACCGGTGGTCAAGGATTATCGAATTTTTTGGATGCCCTGCGTAAAAAAGACTCGTTGCGATCTCAAAGAATATTCCTAAAAGGTCGCGCCGAGCCAATCCTCCCACTGTTTTTTTCTCGGAAAAGCAACGCAAAAGCCCACGAGCGAAAGGGCCGCGAAAGGCAAGAAAATATGAGGGCGTCCGCTTAAAAAAACAAGGACCAGTCCGAGAAGGACGGGCAGTTCGGCGGCCGCCATCATGACCGCGGTCGCAACAAAAAGCCGCTGCGGAGGGCGGGACACCGAAGAAGTTAAGACGTCTCCGGGCGACCCCACGGAATTCAAAATACGTCCACGCACGCCGTGCATGAGCCAGAGCCCGACAACAGCCGAGATGAACATCCCGGATGGCACCCAAAGGGACAACGTCCGGCTCGGCAGAGGGACTCCCGTCTTTACCTCATGAACCAAAAAGTAAGCGAACGCTCCGTATAAAAAGACCGCCGCCATCATCCCCAAGGAAAGCGTCTTCGCTTGAAAATAAAGACGCTTGGCCACCCCCGCTCGTTCGTTCATGCTCTCCCCTTGCGTTCGGAACTCTCTTCAAGCAACATGGAATAGTGGCCCTTCTAGGCCCCCGACTGATGCGACATTGGTTTCAAGTCAAGACCCCGTCAAGGCATCCCGAGATCCTTCTAAAAAAACGCCGGGATCGCTTTTGCGGACGGCACGGATGTCCTCCCCTTTTCAGGACCCTGGCGCTGGAATGCGGCTGTCGTCCTCTCCCGTTTCGGAAAACGAAAGCAAACACGGCGAGATATTATTTTCCCGCGTCCTTCTTCAACAAAGCATCCCGCCGGGCGTGAGCGATCTCACAGAAAAAATCTACGGGGGTGTCT
>JAHQRI010000135.1 GCA_019052695.1 Candidatus Omnitrophota bacterium | reverse complement strand
ACATACGGGTTCTCGTGAGAACAACGCACGGCCTGGGCTTCATCATCGGAATAAAGCCCTTTGGCCCGTGCGATCCGTAGCTCGTTGGTAACGCCATAGGGTTGTCCCCCGCCGCCCACACACCCCCCCGGACACGCCATGACCTCCACAAAGTGGTAAGGCAACGGACACCCTTGTTTTTGTGCGTCCCGTATCTCGCTGAGGACACTTTCCACGTTCGCCAGACCGTGGGCGATCGCGATCTTCACTTCCGTCCCATCAATGTTCACCGTCGTTTTTTTCACGCCTTCAAGGCCTCGCACGCTCTCGAATTCGACCTTGGGAAGCCTCTTGCCCGTGACGAACGAGTAGGCCGTGCGAAGCGCCGCCTCCATCACGCCCCCGGTCGTCCCGAAAATCGTCCCCGCGCCGCTGTACTCGCCGAGGATGTGGTCACAGTCCTCGTCGGGAAGGCTGTTAAAATCAATGCAGGACTGTTTGATCATTCGTGCCAACTCCCGGGTCGTTAACACCACGTCGACATCCTGGTAACCGGACGCTGACATCTCACGGCTTCTTGAAATCTCGAATTTTTTTGCCGTACACGGCATGATCGAAACGACCTTGAGCTTCGCCGGATCCAGTTTGTTCTTTTCCGCATAGTAGGTCTTGATCAGCGCCCCCATCATTTCATGAGGGGATTTCGCCGAGGAAAAATGCGGGATCATGTCAGCGTGGAACTTTTCCATAAAATCCACCCACGAGGGGCAGCAGGTCGTGATCAGGGGCAGCACTCCCTTTTTATGGACAAACCGCTGGACGAACTCGCTGGCTTCTTCCATGATCGTCACGTCCGCCGAAAAGTTCGTATCAAAGACCGCCTTAAAACCCATACGCCGGAGTGCGGCGTACATCTTCTTGGTCACGTTCGCCCCGATCGGAAAATTAAAGGCCTCGCCGAGCGCGACGCGGACAGCCGGAGCGATCTGGACCACGCAATATTGCTCGGGATCACTGAGGGCCCTCCAGGCGAACCGGGTATCATCTTTTTCAACAATGGCGCCGGTCGGACAATGCGCGGAACACTGACCGCATCGCACGCAGGGAGAGTCCGCCAAACTAATGTCCCCGGCAGGTGCCATCCGGGTGTTGATCCCCCGGTGCAGGAAGGTCAGGGCCCAAACATCCTGAACGTTCTGACAGACATCCACGCAACGTCCGCAATTGATGCATTTGCGCGGTTCCAGGACGATGTTCCCCGTGGAATCGTCCTTGGGGATATCCTTGACGATCTTGTCAAAATATTCCTCGCGAATGCCGAAATCCGCAACGGCGGACTGAAGTTCGCAATTCCCGTTGCGGCCACAGGTCAAGCATTCGTTGGGATGGTTCGAAAGGATCAGCTCCACCACCGTGCGGCGGATGGCTACGATCTCGGGATCATGGGTCACAATGTCCATGCCTTCTTCAAGCGGCGTGCAGCAGGCGCGCAGCATCTTTTTCGTGCCCTTGACCCGAACGATACAAAGGCCACAGGCCGCGGAGGCGTGCAAATAAGCGTCGGGATGCTTGCAAAGCGTCGGGATCTTCGTCTGGACCTTTTTGGCCGCTTCCAGGATCGTCGTTCCCGCTTCAACCTCGACTTTTAAACCGTTGATCACTGCTTTAACCATGAAACCTCTCCCCGTTATTCAAATAGTAAGATCCGCCCCGATCAGCCGCGGCTGATGGCGCGCGGCTTGCACGCTTCATAACACTGGCCGCAACGGATACATTTTGTTTGATCGATCAGATAACCGCTCTCACGGTTCCCCGAGATCGCGTTGACCGGGCAAGCCTTGAAGCACATGCCGCATTTCACGCATTTCTCGCTCATGATCAAGAACCGGACCAGCTTGGCGCACTTACAGGCCGGGCATTTCTTTTTGTCTACGTGCGCATCGTATTCGGAGCGGTAATAATGTAAGGTCGAGAGCACGGGATTGGGCGCCGTCTGTCCGAGCCCGCACAGTGACGCTTTTTGCATCGCATGGGAGATGTTGTCAAGTTGGATGAGGTCTTTTTGCGTGCCCTCCCCATCCGAGATCTTCGTCAAAAGCCTCAACATCTGCGTGCCGCCGATGCGACAGGGGGCGCATTTCCCGCAAGACTCGTCCACACAAAAACCGAGGTAGAATTTGGCGATGTCCACCATGCAATCGTCCTCATCCATGACGATCATCCCGCCGGAACCCATGATCGAACCCATCTGCAGGAGGCTTTCATAATCCACCTGGGTCCGGAAATATTCCTTGGGGATCACCCCGCCCGAAGGCCCGCCGGTCTGGATCGCCTTGACCGATTTGCCGGATAAGGCCCCTCCCCCGATCCCGTAGACGATGTCTTCGATCGTCGTACCCATCGGCACTTCCACGAGGCCAGAATTCCTGACCTTACCGGTCACGGCAAAAACCTTTGTGCCCTTGGAGGTCGCCGTTCCGATCCCCGCAAACCAAGCTCCCCCCTTGAAAAGGATCGGGGAGATGTTCGCCAAGGTTTCCACATTGTTGATGCAGGTCGGTTTCCCCCAAAGCCCCTTGACCGAGGGGAACGGCGGACGGGGACTCGGATAGCCCCGTTTGCCTTCGATCGAAGCGATGAGAGCGGTCTCCTCGCCGCAAACGAACGCACCCGCTCCCAAGCGGATCTCCACGTCAAAGTCGAACGAAGAGCCCAGAATACCCTTCCCCAGGATCCCGTATTCGCGACACTGTTGAATGGCTTTTTCGATGCGGTCGATCGCAAGAGGGTATTCGGCGCGGATATAGAAATACCCCTTGGAAGCCCCGATCGCGTACCCCCCGATGATCATCCCCTCGATCACGGAGTGCGGATCTCCCTCAAGCACGCTGCGATCCATGTAAGCCCCGGGATCCCCTTCATCCCCGTTGCAAATGATGTACTTCTGATCTCCCGGGCTTTTTCGGGTCAGCTCCCATTTCAGACCCGTAGGAAATCCCGCTCCGCCGCGACCGCGAAGCCCGCTCGTCTTCATTTCCCGGATCACGTTTTCCGGAGGCTCGCTCAGGGCTTTCGCGAGCGCCTGATAACCCTCCTGAGCGATGTAATCGTCGATGCTCTCCGGGTCCACGACACCGCAATTACGCAGGACGATCCGCAACTGTTTGGAACCTTCGGTCACCAGCTTCCCGTCGACCGGGCGAGAAGCGATCACGCTCTCTTCGATGATCTTTGCGATGTCCGTCTCTTCCACCTGAGCATAAAGAAAATTCTCCGGCAACACACGCACAGCCACCCCGCGGCCGTAGACCCCGATGTCCGCGACACGTACCACCTGGACCTCGTTCTCCATACCCCGTTCGCGCAACACGTTCAAGAAGGCCCCGTAGATATCACGGGTCTTGTCCTTCCCCCCTGCTGTCGTATCCTTAATGAAAACCGTTTTAGCCATCGTCTCCCTGTCCTTTAATTAACTTTCAAATCATAGATCCGGTCATTGACGAGCATTTTCGCACACACGTGCTTTTCCACGATCTTGATGGCCGTATCCTTGTCGACCTTTCCGTAAAAAACGCGCGGAAGATTCCTGACCTTCACTTCCACAAGCGGTTCCGCCGAACAGATCCCTGCGCACCCGCACTTCTTGACTTCCACATCAACGTTATGCTTCCGCACCTCTTGGCAAAGAACATCATAGACTTCTTGCGCGCCAGCCGCGATGCCGCAACTGCTGAACCCAACTTTGATCCAGTCTTTCTCCGCGTCTGCACACTTTTTTCCCAGTCGCTTCAGATCGTCTCTCGATAATTTCTTCATACACCTTCCCCCGCTTCAAACCGCGGTCGCGGTTTCTGCTTCTTCGGAATAGTGAGCAATGATGTCGCCGATGTCCTTTTTCTTCACGCCCCCGTAGATCTTTTCGTCGATCTTCAA
>JAHQRI010000001.1 GCA_019052695.1 Candidatus Omnitrophota bacterium | reverse complement strand
ACATCCATCTTAAGGAGGTTTTCGTTCAGCTGGCCGCCTTCCTAATCGTTTTCTTCACGCTCAAGAAGTTCGCCTGGAAACCGCTCCTTAAGATCATCAAGGCACGTCGCGAACGTTTTGAGCACGAATGGGGGGACATCGAAAAAATGCGGCAGGACGTCGCGGCATTGAAGCGGGACTACCAGGAACACCTCCAGAAGATCGACGAGGAGGCCCGTGCGAAGATGCAGGAGTCCCTGCAAGAAGGACGCCGCATCGCCCGGGAGATCCAGGAGAAGGCACGCACCGAAGCCCAGGGAGTTTTTGAAAAGGCCAAGACAAATCTCGAGCTCGAGGCCGAAAAGGCAAGGATCTCCCTGCGCCAGGAGATCGCTTCGCTTTCGGTCCATGTCGCCGAAAAAGTCCTTCGCGAAAGGCTGGATGCGGCGCAGCAGGAAAAGAAGGCCCTGGAGATTCTCGAAGAGCTTGAGAAAAAACTATGAGCGAACTGATTGCGGCCAAACGTTACATGCGCGCCCTTTTCAATCTGGCCTCGAGGTCCGGCGATCTCGCGGCGATCGACGGATTCCTAACATCGTTCACGACCTTGGCCGCATCCCAGCCGAAGTTCCGCCGTCTCATGACGGGTCCGATCCTCTCTGACGGCGAAAAACACGCTCTCGTCAAGAAACTCCTGCCGCAGAACGCCCCGGCTCTTCTGGATCATTTCCTGGGGATGTTGATCGCAAAAAAGAGATGCGCCCTCTTACCCGACATCCAAAAACTTTTTCACGTCCGTTATAAAAAAAGCCAGGGGATCCAGGAGGTCGAAATGATCTCGGCCTCGCCTCTTTCGGCGGGGTTCCGGGAGAAACTGAGGACCGTTCTCACGAAAAAATTCTGCGCGATTCCCGCGGGTTCCGGCGTCTGCACCGAAGTCCGGCTTCTTCCCCGGACGGATGCCGCCTTACTCGGCGGCTTCGTCCTGCGTTTTAATGAAAAAGAGATCGATTGCAGTTTCAAGACCCGGATCGAAGAGATCCTTCAAAAACTTTTCGGCTCGCCCGAAGAAGGAACCGCCTCATGCTGAGACCTGAAGAAGTCACCCAAGCCCTCGAAAAAGAAATCCAAAAATATCAGTCCCGGATCGAAATGCAGTCGGTCGGTTACGTCCTGCAGGTCGGCGATGGCATCGCGCGCGTCTACGGTCTCGACGAGGCCATGGCCGGCGAATTGGTCACGTTCCACGACGGGACCGCCGGGCTGGTCCTGAACCTCGAGCCCAACCATGTCGGAGTCGTCGTCCTCGGCGAAGACCAGAACATCAAGGAAGGCGACCAGGTCAGACGCACCGGCAAGATCGCCCAGGTCCCGGTCGGCGAAGGGCTTCTCGGCCGCGTGGTCAACCCTCTTGGCAAACCTCTGGACGGGAAAGGTCCCGTACCTGCCCAGAAAACACGCCCGATCGAGAACATCCCTCCTTCCGTCGTCCAGCGCCAGCCCGTCAAGGAGCCGTTACAGACCGGCATCAAGGCGATCGATTCCATGATCCCGATCGGCCGCGGCCAGCGCGAGCTCATCATCGGCGATCGTCAGACCGGTAAGACCGCGATCCTGATCGACACGATCCTCAATCAAAAAACCACAGGCGTGCATTGCATCTATGTCGCGATCGGCCAGAAGCTCTCGAGTGTCGTCGCCCTGCAAAAGACCCTCGAGAAGCACGGCGCGATGGAATACACCACGATCGTCTGCGCCTCTTCCGAGGACCCGGCCCCGCTCCAATACCTCGCGCCCTACGCCGGAGCGGCGATCGGCGAGGAAGACATGGCCAACGGCAGGCACGCGCTCGTGATGTACGACGACCTTTCCAAACACGCCGTGGCATATCGTGAGATCTCTCTTCTGTTGCAACGCCCGCCGGGCCGTGAGGCCTATCCGGGCGATGTCTTTTATCTCCATTCCCGCCTCCTGGAACGCGCCGCGAAATTGCGCGACGACCTGGGCGGCGGGTCACTGACGGCGCTGCCGGTCATCGAAACCCAGCTCGGGGATATTTCCGCTTACATCCCCACGAACGTCATTTCCATTACGGACGGTCAGATTTACCTGGAAAGCGACCTTTTCTACGCCGGGGTACGCCCAGCCATCAACGTGGGGCTTTCGGTCTCACGCGTCGGGGGCAACGCTCAGACCAAGGCTATGAAACAAGTGACCGGCATGCTGCGCCTCGCGCTCGCACAGTACCGGGAGATGCAGGCGTTCGCGCAGCTGTCCACCGACCTCGATAAAGCGACGCAGGACCAGCTCACGCGGGGCGAGCGCATGGTCGAAGTCCTGAAGCAAAACGATCTCCAGCCCCTGCCCCTGGAAAAACAAATCGTCAGTATTTATATCGGGAACGAAGGTTTCCTGGACGACTTGCCGGCCTCCCGAGTTGGGGCGTTCGAGGCCGGGTTCTACGTCTTTCTCGAAAAACATTACGACGAGATCTCCCACGAGATCGCCGAAAAGAAGGCTTTTTCGGATGTCTTAAAAGAAAAGCTGAAACAAGCTGTTTTGAAATTCAAACAAACATTTAAATAACCCGCACAACGCGCAACGCACAACGAAAACGTTGCGCGCGAGCCCGTTGAGCGTCGAGCGAAAAAAATGAGCGGTCAATTACGCGCGCTGAAGAACCGGATCCGCAGCGTCGAAAGCACGCAAAAGATCACTCGCGCCATGGAAATGGTCGCAACGGCGAAACTGAAACGCTATCAGGACTCCCTTTCCCGGTCCCTGCCGTACGAACGGACCTTGACAGGGATCCTCGAAAAGCTGTCGCGCACCGGGCGTCCGTTACATCATCCCCTTTTTGAATCGCGCCCCGAGGAACGGACCGCGCTTTTAGTGTTCACCTCCGATACCGGGCTTTGCGGCGCTTACAACCAGGACCTTGTGGCAACAGCCAAATCCTTCATCCAAGAGCGTTCGAAGAAACCTCTCCTGATCGGGATCGGGAAGCACGGGATCCACGCGCTCACCCGGGCCGGTCATGACTGGCATGCCGCCTTCAAGGACACGAAACCTTCTCAGGGAGAAGCCGTCATCCAGGAAGTCACCGCACGGACCCAGGACCTTTTCAGCGGCAAAACCATCGACGCGTTATACGCCGTCCACAGCCGCTTCGAAACGAAAACGGTGGCACGACCCCACGTCGAAAAAATTCTGCCGTTCACCTTTCTTCCGAACGCACGGGTTGGCGCGGGGACGGATGATTATATCTTTGAACCCGGGCCGGAGAACCTTTTCGTCCGTCTGGTCCCGCTCGTCCTCGAGTCAAGGATCCGCGTCATCTCCCTGGAGTCCCTGGTCGCGGAACAAATGGCGCGCATGAACGCAATGCATCAGGCCACGGAGAACGCGTCGGAACTGATCGAAACCCTGGTCCTTTTACGCAACAAGGTAAGACAAGCAGCCATCACGAAAGAATTGATCGAGATCGTTTCGGGCTCAAAAGCCCTTAAAAACTAAAAAAAGACCGCGCAACGCCCAACGTGATGCGAGTGCGTTTTTGCGTTGCGCATTGCGCCTTGCGCGAGGAGAAAAAATGGCATCAGGAAAAGTGGTTCAGGTTATGGGTCCCAGCGTCGACATTGAATTCGAAGCGGAGCAACTTCCGAAGATCCTCAACGCGGTCGAGATCAAATTACCGGGAAGAACGCTCGTACTCGAGGTCGCCCAGCACATCGGGGACAACGTCGTGCGTTGCATCGCGATGGCTTCGACCGACGGCCTCGTCCGCGGCATGAAGGCCGAAGACGCCGGAGCCCCGATCTCCGTACCCGTTGGCGAGCAAACGCTCGGCCGCGTCTTCAACTTGCTCGGGAACCCCATCGACGAGCGGGACCAGGTAGACGCTTCCGTGAAAAGGAACAGCATCCACCGGGAACCGCCCCCCTTCGGCGAACTGCTCCCGGTCTCTTCCATCCTGGAAACCGGCATCAAAGTCATCGACCTGCTGGCCCCTTACCCGAAAGGTGGCAAAGTCGGGCTCTTCGGCGGCGCAGGCGTCGGGAAGACCGTGGTCGTCATGGAACTCATCCACAGCATCGCAACCGAACACGGCGGCGTCTCGGTCTTTTGCGGCGTCGGGGAACGCACCCGCGAGGGAAACGACCTTTGGTTGGAGCTAAAGGAATCCGGCGTCATCAAAAAAACCGCGATGGTGTTCGGTCAGATGAACGAACCGCCCGGCGCGCGGCTCCGCGTCGCACTCTCGGGGCTCACGATGGCGGAACACTTCCGGGACGAGGAGCACCAGGACGTGCTCCTTTTCATCGATAACATCTTCCGGTTTACGCAGGCGGGCTCCGAAGTTTCGGCATTGCTCGGCCGCATGCCCTCCGCGGTGGGTTACCAGCCGAACCTAGCGACCGAAATGGCGAACCTGCAGGAACGCATCGCCTCCACCAAGGGCGGGTCGATCACCTCCGTCCAAGCGATCTATGTTCCCGCCGACGACCTCACCGACCCGGCCCCGGCGACCGCCTTCGCGCATCTTGACGGCGTCACCGTACTGTCCCGTCAGATCGTAGAGCTCGGGATCTACCCGGCCGTCGACCCACTCGCGTCCACATCCCGCATGCTGGACCCGCGCGTCGTCGGGCAGGAACATTACGACATCGCCCGCGAGGTTCAGCGGACACTGCAGCGTTACAAAGATCTCAAGGATATCATCGCGATCCTCGGCATCAATGAGCTCTCGCAAGAAGACAAGGAAGTCGTCGCGCGCGCGCGCAAGATCGAGAGGTTCTTCTCACAGCCGTTTTTCGTCGCCGAAGCTTTCACGGGACGCAAAGGACGCTATGTTCATCTTAAAGACACGATCGCGAGCTTCACGAAGATCCTGTCAGGGGAACTGGACCACATCCCCGAACAGTGTTTCTTCATGTGCGGCGGGATCGAGGACGTTCTGGAGAATTACGACAAAACTAAGGTGAGCGTCTAAGATGACCCCTACGTATTCGCTGAAGATCATTACCCCGCAAGGCGTCGCGTACGAAGGAACGGTCGAGCACACATTGCTCCCTACCGGGAACGGCTTCGCGGGCGTCCTGGCGCATCACGCCCCTTACCTGACGGACTCAAAAGGCGGGGTGTTGAAGGCGCGGGAGGTTTCGGGGGTCGAGAAGGTCTTTCAAGTCGGCCCCGGATTCTTTGAAGTCAGTCACGATCAGGCCCTATTCCTCACCCCGACCTGCCGGGTCTGAAGGCCCGTCCCTCTTTTGGGACGCTTTTCGAAAAACCGTACCCTACTTCTTGTACTTGATCATCGTTCCCTTGGCGGAAACGGTGGCCTTCGAGGAAAGGTTCACGTAGGCGGGAACATATTTGTATTCCGCCCCGATCACCGCGTCGGCATCCGAGGACTTGGCCTCCTCCCCCAGCTTGTCGAAGATCATCCCCTTGTATTCGACGGTCTTGGCGTCCAGGGCTTCTTTCGTATCCGAGGGGATCTGGCTGGAGATCCGCGTGTCTTTGGAAGCGTAGCCCGCGAGCCCCTGCACCGTATCCCCGAGACTTTCGGCGACCTGTTCGCTCACGGACACGGGACCGATCACATCATAAGTTCTCGTCACGTCCTTCGTTTCCATGACCGGTACCTTTCGGGAAGCCTTCGTCGATGCGCATCCCGCCAACAACACGACCGTCAATAAACCGATCACACCATAAATTTTCATAAGCTCCTCCTTTTCGGGGTTGGGGGCCGATCCAGGGTCCCATCATACCTATTTATCCCTCCCTGTCGAGAGGAAGGTACGGACTTCTCCCGCCAGAGGGTGTTCCGTTAAATGAGAAAAGCCAGGAAGAGGAGCGCGGCGCCGACGGCCGCGGAACTTAACATCACGACACGAAAAGCGAGGGTCTCTTGCATAAGGGTTTGGGCGGTCTCCCGGAATTTTTTGTAAAAGAGGCACGCGAACGTGACCTTCAGTGCGCTCAGACTTATCACAAGGGTCACGACAAAGGCCGCCATGGCGGTCCCGGTTACGAACCGGAACCAGGTCCAAAGGGTCAGGGCAAGGATCACGGCTGCAACCGCAAGCAGCCAGGGAGGACGGCGTTCCGGATAGGCCCGGAGAATCCGGGATCTGACGGCACCGGGGAAAACAGACACCGCAAGGCCACCAAGAAACATCAGCATGCCGAGAATAAGGCCGGCAACTTTGAAATAATCCATCGCATTTCCTTGTACGCAACGGTCCGCGTTAAAATTTTTCGCTGTCCGTCGGGCGTTGCCCGCCGCGCGATCTTTTTTTCCCTTCCACGATCAGCATGACCCCGGCGCAAAAAAAAGATAGGAACCCGAGGCAGGAAAAGGTCATGCTTGGCAGTGTCCCCGCCCAAAAGGCGCAAAGGATGAATGCCGCACCGGGAAGGAAATATTTCAAGAAATACCGCCACTCGGAGTTCAGAGCCATAGAACCGTTAACGCCCCCTTCACCATGAGATCAGGCCTCACCCACCGGGCGGCGCAGAAGTTTCAACGGATCCGTTTCGCCTTTTCTTCAGCAACCCACATTCTGTAGGCATACTCCAAAAGCTCGGCTTTGTCCCCGGGGTCAACCCAAGAGAACTGCAATCCTTCAAAATGATACCCTTCCACCGTGGCGCTCCACCGGACCTTTCCCTGGCACTGGATGTCCAGGATATCCGGAACGTTGATCTTACATTCCAGGACCGTGCCCTTTTTGATGGGCTCATCGGAAAGGATACGGAAGCCCTCGCGACTCACGTCCAGAACGTCGCTGACGCCATGGATCTTCTTGTCGTCCCTGCCCTCATAATGAGCGACCGGCAAGCGGAACCGCCTGAACTTGCGTTTTTCTCCCGTTCTTTGGGTCATGCAGGCACCCCTCACCGTTGATGATACCCGAGGGCAGCGGCTTTGTCCACGGAGGAAGCCTCCCCTTTTCTTTGAGCGAAGGTTTACGGGCGAAAATATCATGCTATAATACGCCTTCTTTTTTCAAAGAAACGGGGCCCAAAGGCCCCGGGAACGGTCATTAGCATCATCGATCAAAAGAAAGGAATCACGTCATGCCCTTTACGCTTCCCGAACTGCCCTACGCGATGGACGCCCTGGCCCCTCATCTTTCGCAGGAGACCCTGGAATACCATTACGGTAAACACCATCAAACCTATGTCAACAACCTCAACAAACTGGTCGATGGGAAACCGGAGGCCATGAAAACCCTCGAGGAGATCATCAAGACCTCAAAGGGTGCCATCTTCAATAACGCCGCCCAGACCTGGAACCACACGTTCTACTGGAACGGCCTAAAACCCGCTGGCGGCGGGACACCTACGGGCGCCCTGTTGGAAGCAATCAATCCTTCGTTTGGCAGTTTCGAGGAGTTCAAGACCCTCTTCACGAACATGGCCTTGGGGCTGTTCGGGTCGGGCTGGGTTTGGCTCGTCAAGGACAGTGACGGAACGCTCGGCGTGGAGGCGTTATCCAACGCGGGGAACCCGCTCACGAACGGCCAGACCCCTCTTTTGACCTGTGACGTGTGGGAGCACGCCTACTACGTCGACTACCGGAACGCACGGGCGAAATACATGGAAGCGTTCTGGAACCTGGTCAACTGGGAATTCGTGGGCCAACAACTCGCATAACTCGGATCTTCCCCAACACACAAAGCTCACAGCTTTGCACGTGTGTTCTGGGCGTTGGACGCTATCCGTTGTGCGTTGCGCTAGTTCAGCATTGCCTGTATCCGCAGAACGGCTTTCGCAGCGAGCGTGTATTCCGGATTTTGTTCCGCGGCGTGGCGGTAGGCCTCGAGCGCCCGCGCCCAATCCCCTTCATGCTCCCAAACCCGCCCGAGGTTGTACCAGGCGTAAAAGTGGCCGTCGTAACGCGCCGCCGCTGTCGCCTTCTCCAGCCACGGTGCGGCCTCCGCCCACCGGCCGGTCTCAATCAGGTACGCGCCGATATCGTTGTAGGGGTTCCCGTAATCGGGATCAACGCAGATCGCTTTTTCGCATTCCCGGATCGCGTCGCCAAATTGGCCCTTGAGGCTGTAGGCCCATCCCAAGAAGGTATGCGCTTCCGCCGTCGGATAAAAGTCGAGGGACTTCCGGTAAAGTGAAATGGCCTCGTCCACATTTCCGGCCATTTGCTTTTCGTAGCCTTCCAGAAGACAGCGGTGAGCTTCTTCGCCCTTATTCGGAATATTAAAATCTTCCATAAATCACTTTCCGTACAACGGTCAACGCACAACGGATTTATTTTTACGTTGTACGTCGAGCCTTGCGCGTTGCGCTATTTCATAAATGGATTTGTCCGTTTTTGCTCGCCGATCGTCGAGGACGGCTCGCCGTAAGCATGACCCGGATAGACCTTGAGCGACGCGTCGAGACCCGCGAGGCGTTTGAGACTTTCCTGCATTTTCCTCCCGTCGCCCCCCGGGAGATCACAGCGGCCGCATGCGCCAACGAACAGCGTGTCCCCTGTCACCAGCCGGTCCCCCACAAGAAGACACTGGGACCCCTCGGTGTGGCCCGGCGTGTGCAGAAAGGTCATGGCGAATAACCCGATCTTCAGGGTCGACCCCTCGCGTGTCAGGACCAAATACGGCTTGAGCTCCTTGAGGTATGGAGCTTCTTTCTCATGGACATAGACCTTCGCGCCCGTCCGTTCGACCAGCGTTTCGACACCGTTGCAGTGGTCGAAATGTGTGTGGGTGAGAACGCACGCGACGACCTTCATACCGTCCGCTTCCGCCTCCCGAAGGACCGCGTCGACGTCCCAGGCAGGGTCCACTACGGCGCACTCCCCGGTCTTTTTGTCCCCGATCAAATAGGCGAAGTTCTGCATGTAACCGACGGGAATCTGTTTAAAGTACAGGGAAGGGGCTTCAGCGCCGCTCATGGTTTTTGCTCTTTCGCACGACAGCAGCATTTTGCAGCAGGCTTGCTTTCGTAAAAAAAGCCCTCAATCCGGGGCCTTCGTTGCAGCAAGACACGGGAGCGCTCAACGAACGAACCCGGGACAGGCGGATAAAAAACATCGCCGTCATAATCCTTGTCGATCCGGACACAATGGATGCCGTCCACGAAAGCAACCGTCTGGCGGTAAAGATCCCCACCCCCGCCGATGAAAATATCCTTCGTTCTAACGGCGTTCAGGGCCTCCCCCAGTGATTCGAAGTAACGCGGATCCCGGTCGTCACCGAAACACGTCTTGCTCAGAACAAAACAGGCTCCTTGCGGGAAGGACCTCCCCACCCCCTCCCAGGTCTTGCGTCCCAAGATCAGGGTCCCCCCCGAAACGATCTCTTTGAAATAGGCCGGGATCACGCCGAAATCCCAGGGGAGTTCGCCGCTTTTTCCGATCACGTGATTTTTTGCTACCGCAACAACCTGATAAAGCATTATTCCTTGTCCGGGGACTCGATCCCCAGGCCACATTTTTCGATTTTTCGGGTCGTTCTTTCTCCGGGTCCCTAGCCTCTGGCCCCGGTCTTCTCGTAGTAGACGACTTCGAGGAGCGGATTATCCTGCAGTTTGGAACGCGATTTTTCCGCGAAGGCCGGCGGGATCTCGGGATAGAAAACGTCGCCCTCATAGTCAGCGTGGATCCGGGTCAGGTAGATCCCGTCCGCGCGCTCGATCGAGGTCCGGTAAAGCTCCGCCCCACCGATGATAAAAGCATGCTCTGTTTTGACGCTCCGCAAAGCGTCCTCCAGGGAAGTGAAATAAGTCTGGCCCGGATACGGGTTCCGGCCGCTGCGGTCCAAAATGATGTTCTGGCGGCCGGGAAGGGGCTTGCAGCCGAGGCTTTCGAACGTTTTCAACCCCATGATCACGGTCTGACCCGTGGTCGTTCTTTTGAAATGCTGTAGGTCATTGGAAAAGTGCCAGGGAAGCCGGTTCCCGTTCCCGATCACCCGCCGGTTCCCAACCGCCACGATATGGTAAAGCACAGGGCCTCCTAAGAACTTTCGGCGCACAACGCGCCATACGCAACGTCTTGTCTCTTTGTTTTCCGTTGCCCGTTGCGCGTGGTACCGTTTAAACGGCAACGGGCGCTTTGATCGCAGGATGGGGGTCGTACCCCTCCAGTGTCATATCTTCGAATTCGAAATCAAAAATGTCTTTAACGTCAGGGTTCAGGATCAGGCGCGGTAAGGGGCGCGGTTCACGCGACAGTTGCAACGCGACCTGCTCCCGGTGGTTCCAGTAAATGTGCACATCACCGAACGTGTGAATAAAATCCCCGGGGACGAGCCCCGTGACCCGCGCCATCATCATCGTCAGAAGAGAGTACGAAGCGATATTGAACGGCACTCCTAAAAAGACGTCCGCACTGCGCTGGTAGAGCTGGCAGGAAAGCTTACCGTTCAGCACGTAGAATTGGAAGAACGCGTGGCAAGGCGGCAACGCCATTTGCTCGATCTCGCCCGGGTTCCAGGCGCTCACAATGATCCGCCGGCTGTCGGGGTTTTTTCGGATCAGGGATACGGCCTGTTCAATCTGGTCCACGAAGGTCCCGTCGGGCCTTTTCCAATGCCGCCACTGGGCGCCATAAACCGGGCCGAGCTCTCCCTGTGCGTCCGCCCACTCATCCCAGATGGTGACACCGTTCTCCCGCAGGAACCGGACATTCGTATCCCCCCGCAACATCCAAAGAAGCTCGTAAATGACGGATTTGAGATGGACCTTTTTGGTGGTCAAAAGTGGGAACCCCGCGGTGAGGTCGACCCGCATCTGGTAACCGAAGGTGCTAAGGGTCCCGACACCCGTGCGGTCCTTTTTTTCCGTACCGTGCTTCAGAATATGGCTCAAAAGATCGAGATAGGGTCTCACGGAACCTTGGGCGCTTCTTTTGCGGAAGGTGTTTCCCGGACAAGACGTTCGTCCGTGATGTCGAGTTCCTGGAAATCGTCCGCGCTCAGTTTAAAAATGCCCGGGCGACCGGAGATCTTCACAAAATAAGCGTCCTCCTTTGCATCCTTGGCCCCCACCGTCACGCGGACCTCTCCCCGCTCTTTCCGGGTGACCGTGATCTCGAGGACGGGAGCGTTCAACCCATGGTCCCCGGACTTGGGGTCCACCACCTTCTGTGCCCTAATACTGTTGAACGCCACTAAAAGATGAAGTGCTTTGTCAGGATCCACTGTTTTCGCGGGAGTCCCCGTCCGGACAAAACTCCACGCGTTCTCTGTGGCTCCCTCCCCGCCCGTGCCCCGCCGGATCCCCAAGACGGGCATCCTGTCCCGTTCGATGACGACCGAAACCACCTCATCGACCGGAAGTTCGAAGAGAGAGAGGTCGACCCAGGGGTCCGCGGAAGGTGCCGCTTCGGAAAGATCCGTGAAAATGCCAAGCAACTCACCCAGGTCCGTCTCCGTCAAGTAGATCGTGTCTGTGCCCGCCCGCCGCAGAAAATAACCTTCCCGGCCCGCCCGTTTCGTACCGATCCGCAGGTCCAACAGTGCCGCGCCGTCCTTCCCCGTCAGTTGCGCCGTGAACGCTTCGGCATCCCCGATCCCAAAATCCCCGTAGAAACGATCCCCCGTCGCGCGCAGTTCACCGCGAAGGTCCCGTAACTTCTCGAGAAAACGGACCACTCTGCTTTCGTCAGCAAGAACATCCCAGCGGCTTGCCACGGTCCACCCGACGTCCTTTCGGACCAACGACACCGGCGGGACTGACTTCCCCCGACGCTCCAGGTAGATCCCCTCAACCTTCGCCGGTTCAAAGTCTAAAAGAGACTTCTCATCGGACCATGGCCCCCGGACGGTCCGGGGATCTTGTCCCCGGAGAGCGCTCTTGAACAAGACCCCAGCCACAAGGATGCCCAGGATGATCGACAGAACAATGATCTGTTTCGGTTTCATAAGAAAAGATTGCGTTAAGCGTTCAAATGTTTTAAGTAGCTTTGTTTACTGCGGCGCCGCCAGGACGCCCGGAGAAAACCAAAAGCGGCGATCAAAACGGGCACGAAGAACATCACAAAGACCCGCCACCCCAGCTTCGCGGCCACCGACACCTTAGGCAGCACCTGGTTGACGGGCCCTTTGGACCGGACCCCGATCAGGGCATCTCCGAGGGTCAGGATATCGATCGCATTCAAGAAAAAATTCAAATGCCCGCCTGCCCTGATCAATTGTTTCTGAAAAGGCGTTGCGGCCCCGATCAAAAGCAGTTTTCCCGGACGGAGATCGAGCGGGGGCGCGACCTCTTCCTGGGGAGCGGGAGCCGCGGCCGAACTTTGCTGCTCTTCCCCGGCCAGTGCCAGCGCCGGGACCTTCTTGCCCTCGAAGGCATCGGCAAATTGCCCCTGCACGAGGATCGCGAGCGGGAACGGACCTTTCGGACTGGAAGGTTTCTGCGATAAAAGTTCCGGCGACATTCCCGTCGCTTCGAGCGGGACCGTCCAGGACTGCCGGCTGGAAGTGAGTAGGGTCTCCACGCTCAACCGCTGCGACTGGACCTTGACCGGATCGACCTTCAACGCGCTGCCCCAGAGATAAAAGAAGGCAGAAAGCCGCGATGTGATCGAGACCGCGGGGTTCATTTCCGCGTCCGACAAAAGGATCTGGACCGGCAATTTGACGGGGATGGTCATCCCGAAAAGCGCCGCCCGTCCGCCGCCCGAAAGGTTGATCGATTCGCTTTGCGCGTCGCCGAGAACCTCCGGGTCGACCTGGAATCCCCAAGCCCCGAGCAGATCGTTGATCCCCGGATCCTTGGGTTCCGGCACCAGCAGCAACGACCCGTCGTCCTCCGGCTTATATTGGAACTCATAGTTCTGGACCGCCATGAAGACCGATCCTCCCTGGCAGAGGAAACGATTGATCTCGTATTTCTGGCGTTCGTCCAACGCGCTCGGTTCGAGAAGCGCTAACGTCTTCGTCCCCTCGGGAATGATCTTTTCTTTTTCCAGGGAGAACCGATTGACCGGATAGCCCTCGTACTCCAAGCCCATCTGGAGGAACTCATAAGGGTCCTCGCGATAGCTCGGCGGAACCTGCCCGCCCCCCAACTGCTGGAGCAGCGCCATAATGTTGGGATCGAGCGACCGTTCTTCAAAGGGGGCCGCCAGCGCGATCTTGGGCACCTCCGGTAAGGTCATGCGATAAAGTTTGGAGATGATCGAGTACTCGAGCTCGTGAAGGTTTCCGGGAACGACCCGCGCGATCGCCTCCTCAGCCTTTTCCTTATAGGAAAGCGTCATGCCGGAATATACCAAGCGGACCCCCAATTCATCGGACTGGATGGATTCCACCTGGAACGGCATGATCCCCTTCTTGGAAAGCTGCTCCCCGAAAGAGTCCGGTCCCTTTTCCGCTTTCTCCATTACGTCCGCGGCATCCATATGATAGACCTTATATTGGAACGTCCCCCCCGAAGCGACGCGCAGTTCCTCCAGCTTGTCGCGCACATCTTGCTCAAGCATCTTCATCGAGGTCGGCATTTTGTCTGCGGACGATACGTAGAATTTCGCGGTCGCGGGGGTCGGCAGTCCTCGCAGGATCTTTTTCGTAGCGGGTGAAACCGTGTACATCTGGCTTGTGCTCAGGTCGAAACGGCCGAGCGGCAACCCAGAGACGAGCCAGTTGCCTGCCAGAAAGATCCCGGCGCAGATCAGCGCCGCGGTCGCAAAGATCGACTTCGCCTTCGGACGCATGCGGCCCTCGATCCAGAACCCGTTGAGCACCAACGCCACGGCGCCCCCGAGAACAAAATAGACCACGTCACGGTTGTCGATCACGCCTTTCGCGAAAGCGACGTAATGATCTCCGGCACCGAGAAAATGCCGAAGGAACGTCCCCACCCCGGGGACCCAGCCGTCCAGCGAGGCGGCCACATATTCCGTCCCCGCAAGGAAAAGCCCGAAGCAGACCATCATCGAAAGCACGAACGAAACGATCTGGTCTCGGCAGAACCCCGAGATCAACGTCCCCAGCGCGAGGAAAAATCCCCCAAGGAACGCCGCCCCCACATACCCTCCGACAATGGCCCCCAGGTCGGGACGGCCGAGGACCGCGAGCATCACGGGCACGGGGAACGTGCAGGCTAGGGCCGCCAGATAGAAAAGGAAGCTCGCTAAAAATTTCCCGAGCACAAGCTCGTGCGGCTGCATAGGGAAGGTCAGCAAGAGCTCCTGGGTGTTTCCCCGCTTCTCCTCGGCCCACAGGCGCATGGACACGGCGGGCAGGAAGACCGCCAGGAGGAAAGGCAGCGTATAGAAAAGGGCCTTCATGTCAAGGCGCCCCATCAGGAAGAACTGGGTCATGAACAGCCCCCCGTTGAGAAGCGCGAAAATGATCATAAAAATATAGGCAATCGCCGAATTGAAATACGCGGCAAGCTCACGGTTCAGGATCGTGGCAAGGTTCCCCGGCCCTCTCATAAAACCCCTGCTTTCTGCGGTGCCAGAAACTGGATGAAGATCTCTTCCAGACTCATCGTTTGCGGGTCTTTCCCCTGAGATGCGAACCCTAAGGCTAGTTCCCGTTTCGTCCCCTGCGCCACCCGTTTCCCCTCGTTGAGGATGACGATCCGGTCCGCGAGCACTTCGACCTCCTGTAAGATGTGCGTGGAGAAAATGACGGTCTTTTCTTTCGCGAGACTTTTGATCAGCGCCCGGATCTCAATGATCTGGATCGGATCGAGCCCCGAAGTCGGTTCGTCGAGGATCAGAACCTTCGGGTCGTGGATCAGCGCTTGCGCGAGACCCGTCCGCTGCCCGAAGCCCTTGGAAAGTTCGGAGAGAAAATGTTTCCAGACCTTCTTCAGCTGGCAGGCCTCTTTCACCCATTCCATGCGCTCCGCAAGGCGCTTTCCCCGCAACCCGCGCGCTTTCCCTACAAAAGACAGATATTCATCCACCTGCATATCTCCGTAAAGCGGCACGGTCTCGGGAAGGTAGCCGGTGCGCTTGCGGGCCTCCACCGGATTCTCACGAATATCGATACCGTCCACGAGCGCGGTCCCGGAGGTCGGATACAAATAGGTCGTGAGAATCCTCATCGCGGTGGTTTTTCCGGCCCCGTTGGGTCCCAGAAGTCCCAGGACCTCACCGGGATTCGCTTGAAAAGATAACCGGTCCAGCGCGACCACCGGACCGTAATGCATCGTGAGAAATTGAACGTCAATCATGTTTGCCTCCGCCCAACGCAAAGAAAAATCAGAACATGCGTCATCTGTCCGTTGCGCACGTTTAACGCCGCCTGCCGAAAATGCGGAGCAGAAAAATGAACATATTGATGAAATCCAGATAGAGCTTTAACGCCCCGTAGACCGCAAGCTGTTCCGGCGCGTCCGCCATGCCCTGGTGAATCCTCTTAAGATACTGGGTGTCGTAGGCTGTCAGTCCCACAAAGATCGCTACGCCGGCGTAGGAGAGCAGCCAGTAAAATACGGGCGCGTTGAAGAAAAGGTTCACAACGCTCGCGAGGATCAGCCCCCATAGCGCCATACCGCAAAAATGTCCGACCGAGGTCAGGTCCTGCTTCGTCACCCAACCATAGACGCTGACCCCGGCAAAGGTCGCGGCCGTAATAAAGAACGTGGAAGCCACCGACGCCGCCGTATACATAAAAAGGATCGCCGCCATCGTGATACCGTTGAGGGTGGCATAGCTCAGGAACCCCAGAACCGCCGCTTGCGGGGAGATACGGCCAAGGCTCGCGCTCAACCAGAAGACCAACCCGAGCTCCACAAGCACCAAAAAGAACATCCCTCCGCCGAAAAGGAACCTCATAAGACCGGCGTTACGTACCGTCATAAAGGCGACAAAAGCCGTCAGTGTCAGCCCGATCGCCATCCACTGATAGACACGCTGCATAAAGGTCGAAAAGACCATTTCATGAGATGACGCGAACGGGCGATAATCCTGGTCGTTCATAGTGATCCTCCTTTTGGGGATGCCGTCACGGCTCGGCGAGGCGCTATTGTAGCGAAAAGGGACCCGCATCTCAAGCGGGTTCGGACGCGCCGTCCGTTCAAACCGGCTGGGATCCGGGGGACGACGGCTGAGGGGCGAAGGAATCAAGGAATTCTTTGATCCTGCGGGCAGGCCGGGCGACGATCGCCTTGTCCCCTTTTTCCACGATCGGCCGCTGGAGCAGGTCAGGATAAATGGCCAAGAGATCGAGCCACTGCCCCTCGGAAAGCTGCTTTTCACCGAGCCGCAGGTCCTTGAAGAGCTGGTCTTTTTTGCGGATCAGCTCTTCGACGGGGAGCCCGAGCTTCTGGATCAGTTCCTTGAGTTTGGCTTTCGGGATCGGGTCCGTGAAGTAATCCACGGCCTCAAAGTCGGCGTTGGCCTCTTTGAGGGCCTGAAAGACTTCCTTGCAGGTACTGCAGGTCGGTTTTTGATAGATCGTGATCTCGGCCATAATCAATCCTCGCTCAGCGCCTAACGTCCGGCGCTCAAGATTCCCAGCGCGCTCCGCCTTTCTCACTGACAGGCGGACGTTAAACGTTGTTTTGATTTTGAGATTTCAGAAAATAAAGTCCGACGTAGACCTTCGGGTCGACAAGGGACCCTTTCTTCGCCATGTCCCGGAGCCAAAGGTCCGCTTCCGACAACGGAACTTCATGGACCTTGATCGATTCCGTCTCATCGCCACCCCCCGGCCCCTTTCTGACAACGCCATCAGCCCGGTAAAAAGTGATGACCTCGGCGCTCAGGCCGCTTGAGACGGGGCCTTCCGCGAGCCAGGTCATCTTTACGGCCTCATAGCCCGTTTCCTCCAAAAGTTCCCGGCGACCTGCTGTCTCCATGCTCTCGGGATCGTGCGGGGTCTTATCGTTCACGAGCCCCGCGGGCCATTCGATCACCTGGGCGCAGACCGGCCGGCGGAATTGTTCCACAAAAATCGCCTTACCGTCCCGCGTGACCGCCACTACGACCACGATCCCGCTGCAATTGGTCCTTTTGACATATTCCCAGTTGTCTTCCCGGATCAAGTCAAGATACTTTCCCTGGTAAAGGATCATTTTCATTCGTGCCCAGATAACCCTCGTTCTGTTTCTTTTTGCCACAAAATCCGTAAGAAGAACGACAACCGCCCGACGCGCGCTGCTTCTTCGTCAAAATCCCGCCGCTTCCCCGGCCCCCCGCGGGTCGCTTCCGCCGATCATTTTCCCCGTATCCTTTTCAAAGAAGATCATCTGGACCCGCCCCAGATCTTCCTTTTTCTCGACCGTCTGCCCCGAAAGTTCGAGGAAGGTACGGACCAACCCGTCATCGTAAAGTTCGGATTCGATCTGGGTGATCCCTCCCGCGTCAACGAGACGCGGTGCCGCTAAAGCCTTTTCACAGGTCACTCCGAGATCGAGTTTGAGGATGATCAGGTTCAGAAGTACGGCGGCCGGCTCGTCGGGCCCGTAGGCATCCAGCATGAGCGCAAAACGCCCTTCCTTGAACGCGAAAAGCGGAGCGGCGGCGTTCCGCGGCCTTTGATCGGGAGCCACGACATTCGCGGCTCCCGGATCGTTCACGCTCGCCAGGTCCGCGTCAAAATCCGTCAGTGAATTGTTCAGAAAGAACCCGTACCCCGGGACCTTGATCGCCGACCCGAACGCGTCCCCGAGCGATGACGACAAGATCACCCGGTTCCCTTGAGCGTCCGCTGCGAGGATCGACGCACGCGCGGGTCTTTTCATGCTTTCAAGCGCCGGGTTGGGAGTTACATTCTCTTTCGACGCTTTGTCGAGCTGGATCGATCCCGCTTTGGCCTTCGCCCAGGCTTGCGATAAAAGTTCTTTCTCGGGAATGTTGAAAAAATCCGGGTCCGCGATCGCCGCGCGGTTCGTCAAGGCGATCTTTTGGACCTCCTCCAGTAAATGGAAAATGTCCGTGGTCCTCCCAAGGCCTGACACGTCAAAGGAGGAAAGCACATTGAGCCCACGGAGCAGCAGGATGCCTCCGGAAGCGGGCGCCCCGAGACTAAAAAGGTCATACCCGTGGTAGTTCCCGTGAACGGGATCCCGCCGGACGGCGGCATATTTTTCAAGGTCGCGAAGACTTAAAACCCCCGGGGCGTAAGGATCGTTCCGGACCGTCCGGACCATCGCTTCGGCGATCTCTCCCTTATAGAAGACCCCCGTGCCGTTCCCCTGGATCAGACGCAACGTTTTCGCAAGTTCCGGCTGGAAAAACTTCTGTCCTTCCTCGAGAGGTTGTCCATTGTCCCCAGAGAGGTCCTTCTTTGAGATCGGGGACAAAGAAAGTCGCGACGTCTCTTCCCGCAGGGCCTGAGCAAGAGGTCCGCAAACCTCAACGCCTTCCTCGGCCATACGGATAGCGGGGTCAAAAAGTTCCTCAAAGGTAAACTTTTTAGTACCGTATTGGAAATGGATCTCCTGGAGCAACTTGAGTAACCCAGGCACTCCCACGGGGAGGCCCCCCGTGTTCCGATCGGGCCGATAAGGCGGCAGTCTCCCTTGACCATCCAGAAAGAGACCCCGCGAGGCTTCTCCGGGAGCACGAGTGTTCCCGTCGTAATAGAGGATGCGCCGCATCGGTGCGTCATAGAGCAAGATCTGCCCGCTGCCGCCGATCCCGGACGCCTGCGGCTGCACAACGTTCAGGACCCACTGGGCCGCGATCGCGGCGTCAATCGCGTTCCCCCCCTGCCGCAGGACCTCCAAGCCCGCCTGCGTCGCCCGTGCGTCTGGGGTCACCACCATGGACTTATCCCCGGTAGCGGCCTTGAGCACGGGACCCGGAAAAAGAAAACAGCACATCAACCCAAACAGAAGGCACGCGGACTTTTTCGGGGGCGTCATGGCAGCCTCTTTGCGAACTGTCCTTGTGAGGAAAGTTTTAATGACCTAGAATTTTTTTTGCGGTTTTGACGATGTTCGGGTACGTCAGTCCGTATTTTTCGAGAAGTTCTTCGCCTTTCCCGGATTCGGCGAACGTGTCCTGAATGGCCACAAATCCCATTCTGCACGGGTGTTTCCCGGCAAGGAACGTGGCGACGGCACTGCCGAGCCCGCCCCAGATCTGATGTTCTTCGGCGACCAGGACGTGCCCCGTTTTTCTGGCTTCCTCAAGGATCAGCGCGGTGTCCAACGGTTTCACGGTATGCAGGTCGATCACGCTTGCCCGGATCCCCTCCTCCGCCAAACGTTCGGCCGCTTCCAGGGCCTCAAAGACCAAAAAACCGTTGGCCAGAAGGGTAATATCTTTTCCCTCACGCAGCCGCACGCCCTGGCCGATCTTGAACGCGGTCCCTTTGGAATGTACGAGCGGGGCCTTGGGCCGTCCTGTCCGGATGTAGACGGGGCCGGGGTGCTTGGCCGCCTCCCAGACCAGGGCGTGAGCGGAAACCTCGTCACAGGGCACGAGCACCGAAAAACCCGGCAAGCTCGTCATCAGGGCGATGTCCTCAATGCTCATTTGGGAAGCGCCGTCCTCTCCGACCGTGATGCCGCCGTGAGAGCCGATCACCTTCACGTTCAGTTCCGAAAAAGCGACCGCCATGCGGAACTGGTCAAAACCCTTGCTGACCAAAAAAGACGCGAAACTGGAAATGAAAGGGACCTTGCCGCAGGAGGCGAGCCCGGCGGCTACCCCGACGAGGTTGGCTTCCTGGATCCCGACGTTAAAAAACCGGTCGGGAAAGGCCTGACTGAACGCGTAGGACTTTGTGGACTTGGAAAGGTCCGCGTCCATCGCCACCACGTTCGGGTCGGCTCTCCCGATCTCGATCAGGGCCTCCCCATATGCGTCACGGGTCGGTTTACCGTATTTTCTTTCCATTTATGCGAGCTCCTCTAAGGCCTTGGTGACCTCTTCGGGGGTCGGCGCGACACCATGAAAATGATTGTTGTTCTCCATGAACGAGACCCCTTTGCCCTTGACCGTGTGCGCAACGATCATCGCGGGCGCGTCCTTGACCTTCTTCGCCTTCTCTACCGCACGCAGGATCGCCTTAAGATCGTGCCCGTCGATCTCCTGGACGTCCCAGCGGAAGGACCTCCATTTCTCGATGACAGGCTCCATATCGCAAATATTCTTCGTCGCGTCATCGAGCTGGAACTTGTTGTAGTCGAGGAGCGCGATCAGATGGTCGACCTTGTGGTGAGCTGCCATAGCTGCCGCTTCCCAGGTCTGGCCTTCGTTCATTTCCCCGTCGCTTGTGAGTACATAGGTGTAATAATCCTTCCGGTCCAAACGCCGTGCGAGCGCCATGCCGATCCCGATCGACAATCCCTGTCCTAGAGAACCGGTGGAAGCCTCGACCCCGGGGAGTTTCCGGCGGTCCGGGTGCCCCTGGAGCGGACTGCCTAACTTGCGAAAATCCGTGAGCGTCTTGGGGTCAAAATAGCCCGATTCCGCCAAGACTGCGTAAAGCGCCGGAGCCGCGTGCCCTTTGCTCAAGATGAGCCGGTCGCGATCGGGCCACTGAGGGTCTTGGGGATTGTGCCGCATCACATGGAAATAGAGGGCCACCAACATTTCGGTAGCGGAGAGAGAACCTCCGGGATGGCCCGACGCCGCGGCACCGGTCATAGCGACGATATGACGGCGGACGAGTTTCGCCTTGGTCCTTAAAAGGTCTATTGACAAAATTTCCATGAAATAAAAATGCCTTAATATGTCACGTTGCCGGGGGATGGAACATTGGAGTTTAACGGCTTTAAGCAGCTCCGTCAACGACTAAACGGTCATCTTCCGTTCTCCGTGCCCCCCGCAATGGCCCGTTGCGTCCCGATCCCGTCGCGTGGTATCCTTAGTCGCTAAAACTTCTATGGACCCGGACAATCTGCTGATCATCGGAACAAGCGAGACCCACGCGGACCTTTATTACGCGACCCGGTTCCTTGCGCCTGATCCGGTCATCTTCATCCGCGTTCGCGGTAAAGACCATCTGCTCGTCCATGACCTCGAGATCGATCGCGCCCGGGAACAGGCCCGCGTCGACATCGTATTGGCAATCTCAAAATTGGCCCGTGAGCTTCGTCGAAGGACGGGAATGTCACCCACCTTGACCGACGTTTTGATCCGTTTCCTCAGGAAGCGGCGGGTAAAGGCCCTGCAGGTCCCGGGAGATTTTCCCGTTCGATTCTACGCGCCGTTGAAACGTGCGGGTTTCCAGATCCGTTACGCCCTCTCGCCGTGCTTCACGGAGCGGGCGATCAAGGACGGAAAGGAGATCCGGGCCATCCGGCAGGCGCTGCACGCGACCGAACGCGCCGCCGCGAAAGCCCTCCGGGTCCTGCGGCGGTCCTCGATCCGCGGGAACAAGCTTTATTTCCGGGGAAAGGCGCTCACAAGTGAATCTCTCAAAAAAATCATCCGTCATTCCCTGCTCGAGGACGGCTGCACGGGAGAACACACGATCGTCTCGTGCGGCCCTCAAACGGTGGATCCCCATCACTGCGGTCACGGGTTCCTCCGCCCCCACCGGCCGATCGTCATGGATATTTTCCCGCGGCACGACACGACGCGGTATTACGCCGACTTCACGCGAACCGTCGTTCGGGGCACGGCCTCCCCGAAACTCCGGAAAATATACGCAGCGGTAAGGGAGGCACAGGATATTGCCTGCCGGACGATCCGGGACGGCGTCGACGGCCAAAAGGTCCATCAAGCGGTTACAAAATATTTCGAATCCCTGGGCTACAGAACGGGAAAGATCCGCGGACGCATGCAGGGTTTTTTTCATAGCACGGGCCATGGGCTCGGGCTGGAAGTCCACGAGTCCCCGCGCCTCGGCCGGGGGCGTGATGTATTGAAGGCGGGACAGGTCGTCACGGTGGAACCAGGCCTTTATTACAAAGGGGCGGGCGGCGTCCGTTTGGAAGACCTCGTGGTCGTCACAAAGAACGGCTGCGTCAATTTGACTAAATTTCCAAAGACATTGGAGATTTAGTTCAACGCACAACGCGCAAAGCGCAACGCTTTCTTTTTCGCTTTTTCGTTGATCGTTGTGCATTGCGCGTTGCACCCGAAATAAGTTCTTCTTTTTTCTTCCGCGGCAGCTCTTTCACCGCACATTCCCTCACAAGAGCCTGCGTCCGGGTGCCGCATTTTTCATGGTAGATCATCTCCACCGGCCGCCGGACACGGGTGTAGCGTGAGGCCTTGCCCGTTTGGTGCATTTTGAGACGCCGCTCGAGGTTGTTGGTGACCCCCGTGTAAAAAGAATTATCGCCGCACCTCAGGATATACAGCTCCCAATCGTCCGCCTCTTTCACCCCAGACGGCCGATTAGCTTCTTTGTTCTGAAGCGCTTTGAGCATTTTTTTATAGGTAGGATGCATATTAAACCCGCGCAAGGCGCAACGCGCAACGCCCCGATTTCACGTTGTGCGTTGACCGTTGAACGTTGCACGTCATTTCTTTTTGAACCGATGATGGTATTTAACAGTCGCAAGCACGACGGCCGTAAAAAAAACAAGGTTCGTGACCCCGAACAAGCGGAATGCAACGTCCGGGGAAAGCAAAGCCGCCGGAGACATCAAGAGGATGCAGGCCCACACTCCGAAGACCCAGACGAGGCTGATGTCGTCCGCCGACTTGCGCTGAATGATCCTGAGGACGAGCGGGATATTAAAAAGCGGAAGGATCGCCCCCGCGATCGCCGAGATCTTCATGAAGAGTTCCATCGTACATCCTTTTGTATCTACAACTGGTTTTACAATCCTTTTGCGGTATTAGACTTTAGATTGTTATCCCCGAGTGTTTTTATCGGGGATCCAAAACACAAAACGACTTCTGGATTCCCGCTTACTACATGCGGGAATGACATGGCGCTTATGGGATCACCTATGCCTATGAAATTGCTTCTACTCCAACTGGTCTTCCAGCTTGCTCGTTAAAGCCTCGATCTGCTTGATCAGGTAATCCGGGACAAGGTCCTCCTCTTCCAGCTGTTTCTTAGCGCCGTTCAAAAAACCGATCAAACGCCGCAGCACCGAGTTCCGCTTCTGGTCCTTCGCCTCCGCCGTATCCTTGGGCTTCTGAGCTTCGAGGATCTTTTTTACCTGCGCGCGGATCTCTTTGGGCTCTTTTCCTTCGTTCAGGACCTCTTGCCTCAATTCCGCGAAATCGCCCGTCGGGATATTCTTGTTCTCTTTGGCAAGCCGCAGAAGGTTCACCGCTTCATAATCCGGTATTTTCCGCGGTGTTTCCTCCGAAGAAAATTCGGGTTTTACGATGCGCGGCTCCTCTTTCTCAAGGAATGAGTAGGACTTAATGAGTTTCGAGGCCGTCGTTTCCTTGATGCCGAGTTCTTTGCGGCAATAAGTCTCAAAGCCCTGATAACCCCATTCTTTATACATCTTGTTCTTGTAGATCGAAAAAAGATGCTGCCCGAGCTCGATCCAGGAGGCTTTGTGTTTTTTTGCGATCTCTACGGTCTTACTTCGTAATTCGTCGTTGGACATATATCCCCTCGCGCAACGGTCAACGTTCGACGCGCAACTTAAAATCAAGACGTTGCGCTTTGCGCGTTGTGCATTGCGCCTATTTAACCGATAAAATCAAAGTTAATTTTGTTGGGCACGATCTTATGCTGGTATGCCAGGTCAAGTAATGCGCGGAACCCCGCCTCTCCGTCCCTCCCGATATCCACCGTCCGGTCATTGACATACATCCCAACGAAACGGTCGTTGAGTTCTCGCGAGATCCCACGGCCGAACTGCAGCGCGTATTCTAAAGCTTCCTGACGGTGAGACAAGGCATATTCGATGCTTTCTTTGAAGAGGCCCGCAAAAGACCTCATTACACCCTCGCCTAGATCACGGCGGATGATATCAACACCAAGCGGCAGCGGCAGTCCCGTTTCCTCATGCCACCAAGTGCCAAGGTCCAAAAATTTTTCAAGACCGTGTTCCGCGAACGTGATCTGTCCTTCGTGGATCACGAGCCCGAGGTCCACTTCTCCGTTTTTGACGGCCTCTAGGACCTTGTCGAAGGGCATGAAAACCGGTTCAAATCCGCGCAACGCACAACGGTCAACGGTCAACGCATAAAGCTGAAGGGTTAAATAGGCCGTCGTTAATTTGCCCGGAATCGCGATTCTCTTTTGCGCAATGCTCAACGCGCAACGTTCTTTGCCTGCTTTTTTGTTTCCTCGTTGCGCTTTGCGCGTTGGGCGTTGTACGAGAATGGGCCCATACTTGTCCCCGACGCTTGCCCCGGAACGCATGACCGCGTACCGGTCGGCCAAATAAGCGTACGCGTGGCAGGAAACCGCCGTCACCTCCAGTTCCCCTCGGAACGCGCGCTGGTTCAAACTTTCGATGTCTTCAATGACGTGTTCAACTTCGAACCCGCGCATCGGGATCTTTTGTTTGGCCAGCGCGTAGAACATGAACGCATCGTCAGCATCGGGACTGTGCCCTACGCGCATGAGTTGGGAAGATGTTTTGGACATGCAGAGACTATACGTAAACTCCGGAAAGCGGTCAATACTTCAAGATAGGATGGCGGATGGTGAAAACCAGTCCTGGCGCCCTTCTCTTTACTCCCTCCTTCTTCCTGTGTTACGCCGAGCGCGCAAGCGCGAGGTACTCGTCGCGCAATCGGGTCACGGTCTCGCTGATCCCGGCAAGGCTGAGGAAGTTCCGGAACATACCCTGCGTGACGGTGATCACCGCGTCCCCGTACTGCTGCAACAAAAGATCGGCTTGAGGGTTATTCTCTCCCGCGTAAACCATCGGCTTGATATTCATCTTCCCGCGCACCGCCCTCCTCAGGTACTGGGCGGCCTCACGGAGCGTCCCTGCCGCAAAGATCAACGGGCGGTTCCCCGCTTCAAGCTCGGAGTTGATCTGGTCAAGGAACCGGCGGTCGGCATCATCCCGCACGAGCACCGCGACCGGAACGTCCCCGGCAACCTTCCGCATGAGGAGCGCCGCGCCAAGATCGACCCCGAACTCCGGCGCAAGGATCAGAACGTCCGAATCCCCGTAGGCCTTTCCGCCGAACAGGACCTTTCGGGCGTCGTCAAAACGTTTCTTTTCCTCAGGGGTCGCAGGGACCGCAGCGATATCAAAAGCCTCAGGGGCCGGGGCAGCTGTCAGGCCAAAGAACGATGCTGTGAGTTCTACGGCATGGAAGGCGTAGACCGTAAGCGACCAGATCCCGCCGGTGATCTTGTCCGTGACCCCGCGGAATCCCCGTACCGCTCCCCCGCCCATGGATCGATTCGTTTCAATAAGGGCCTCCGTCGTCCTCGGAATGGTCGTGATACCTTCCCGCATTTCCGAGCGCTGGACCGGCTCAGAAACGGCGGGAATGATCTCGAGGACCTGAAAGTGATAAAGAGGTTCGTGAAAAACGCCCAGGTCTTCCGGCACCGCGACGGGAACGCCGAGGGACCACTTCTCGCCGGAGATCTTTTCTTGATCGTGCTGAAGCGGATAGACTTTATTGGCAAGAACATTGCGGGCCTGGTACCTGCCGTTTTCGGAAAGCAAAACGCCCAACCGGTCAAAATCCGAAACCCGGAACCATGCCTTGCCGTCAACGGAACGGAAAGGAGTCGCGGAAAAATGGATGGGGACGACCACATTTTTCCCGTCCAGGCTTTTTGAAATGACCAGCGCGCTTGCGCGGTCGGTTTTGTGGAACCAAAGAGCGCCGTCCTGAAGAAGCTTTTCAATTTGCGGCTGATGGATCACCCCGTTCAGCGCGGTATAAACCTCGTCATTCCAATCCCTGATCTGCTCGAGACCGGCCGGGGACAGGACCGCAATAAAGGCCATAACGGGAGGGATCCCTTTTTCTCCGAATTTTTCGACCGCCTCTTTCCTGGAAAGACCCGTCACACGGCTCAACAACGGTTCCATCTTCGTGGGATCAACGATCCTTTTTCGACCGGCCTCCTCTCCCTTTCCGGCAACAACGGTCCCTTCGTCGACGACCTGCCTGAAAAGGAGCTGTGTGATCGGCACCTCATCGCTCACAAGACGGCCTGCCGTTAACGCTTCAAGATATCCCAGGACATCCCCGCTCAGCGCAGCCTCTGATGCTTCGGTCCGTTCCCCGGAATCCACGACCTGCAGGACCTGGGCGCCCAAAGAGGGGACGCCGATCCGGATTGTTTCGACCATTTGGCGCAAAGAATATTTCCCATAAACTTCCCCAGAGATCGCATCAAGCACCTGGTAAATGTGCGTTTCTTCCGGTTTTTCTAAAAGATGATCGAGCGCCTCACGGCCATAAAAGGAACCCCAGGCCTTCTCCCCTTTTTCGCCCGGGAAACCGAACTCGCCGAAATTGAGCGCGACGATATATCGCTGTCCTTCTATGTCCACCGCATACCCGCGGATATTCTTGGCGATCGATTTGAAAGGAACGCCGTTTTTCTCCAAATAGATCGAAAGGTTTTCGCGGACCGCAGGATTGGCCCAATAGGCCTCTGCTTTTTTATCGCCGGTCTTCACATAGTGCTTGAAAAGATGGAACGATATCGCGACCGCAAGCCGTTCGACGAGCTCCAAAGCTTCCAAATTAGCACGGACTTTGTCCTGCGGGGATCCCGCCTTTTGCGCCCGGGCTGAAAGCGCTTTGAGCTTTCGCGTCACGGGAATGAAGGTTTCATCGAACCCTTCGAAGAATTTTTCAAGGTATGTGAAAATGTCCCCTTTTTTTCCATTGTACGCATGAAAAGCAACGCTGTTGTAACTCTCCCTCCCTTTCATGCGCAGATGACGGAATCCCTGAATGAACCCCAAGATCCCGTGAATATTCCAAGCGTCCTGGGTCGTGCCGTGCCAAAGGAATTCCAGGCCTCCTTCTTGAGCAAGTGATTTTTTGAGAAATTGTTCCGCGTCGTCCGCTGAAATATCCAAGCTTTCAAAAAATTCGTCTTCCTTTTGCAAGGTCTGGATGGTTTTTTCCCATAACGCTTTGTGGGCGATGGCCTGTCCTTTAGCCATATCCACATTGGGGGTCGACCGGAGCACGGCAAATTGAAGGTTGCGGCGGCTGCCAGGATCCCGGCAGGTCTTTTTAAGATCGTATAGGCTTTGAATGAGAGAGGCCGTCGAAGGACGCCTTTCCCCTCCCGTTTGGTTGCTGTATTCCTCCTGGCTGTAAGCGACCAGAAATCCGTTAGGGACTTCCCACTCCCCGCTCGCCATTTTTTCCACCAGCTGATCGTGAGTGATCTTGTCCCGGATGGCGTTCAGTTCACGGCCTGTCTTCTTATCAATGATCGTAAAAAGTTCGGGATTGGCCCCGCCCCAGACCCCCATCAGGGCCGCCATGTTCGCCATCGCCTTCATCATGCTGGTCGCGGAAGCTTCCAGCTTTTCGTCCGAAAGCATCATCGACCCTGAAACACCCCCGAAAATGACCGGGGCGATATAGATATTGTAGTCTTCGATCGTCGCGATCTTGTCCTTCAGTCCCAGTTCCTCCACCAGCGACTGGATCCTCAGGAACATCCAGTGCGCGTCGTCGCCAAATTCACGGCCGCCGATGATCACACGCGGGGCGTCCCGTTTGAATTCTTCCAGCGCCTGCGGATCAACCCTCAATTTCTCGAGGATCTCCAGCCATTTGTCCGGCCCTTTATAGGGTACCTGCCGGCGGACATTGGCAAGGATCGGATTTTCGAACAACGCGTTTTTCAACCAGACAAGATCCTGCCGCTGCATGAGTGCCTGCCATGCCGCGGGATCGACCATCGCCGCGGCCACCGCATCCCTGAAATCCTCGACCAATTTCTGGTCATCTATATTCTTCAGGCCGGATTGCGACGCATAAGCCAGACCGATCTCGTCAAACCATGCGGGAAAATTCTGGTCCTCTTTGAGCCACAAAAGAAGCTCGAGAACTCCGGTCGCCTTCGCAAATTCCGCTTTTTGTTTGAACTCTTCAAGGACCATTTCTTGTCCTGAAGCGGTTATCTTCTCAAAAATTTTCTTGTCCGCGGCCTGCGGTTTTAAACCGAGTTTTTCTTTATGCGCGCTGATCAAGTCCCTCAAAGCCGGCAGCTGCCATTGCTCCATCAAAACACCGTTGGTGTTGCGGACACCGTCCTTGTTGAAAGCTTGCAGCTTATGGGGGAAGGCCGCCATCACATCTTCTTCTAAAGCCTTCGTATGTTCATAGATCGCCACCCCCGTGATCAAGCGGGACGATATCCCCACGGCGTTGACGATGTCGATCTTCCCGTTCTTCGTAATATATTTACGCTGGATCTCGGGATACCCCAGCATTTCATAAGAGGCTTCGTTCGGCATGTAGAGACCGGGACGAAAAACCGTGTGGTTGATGTGATGGTGGACCGCGTCCGGGAACAGCGGCGTCGGCGTGCTCACAAAAACCTCATTGTCCACGAAGAGGATATTGTCCTTCACAACGCCTTTTTGCTGGAGTTCGCGCACCAAGTGCTGGGTGGCCCATCCGTAAACTGCCATGTGAATATCACGCCAAAGATTAGGGCGGCCGTGCGGGGCGTCGGGATAGACTTCATCAAAAATGTGGACCTTCTTGCCCTCGCTGTCAAGAAAGTAAGCGTCGATATAATAATTGGGCGTCTGGTTAAAATGGGTTTGGGTCGGGTAAACATCCACTCGGATGGTCTTTCCGATGATATTCTCCGTTTTCCGGGCCGCTTCCTTGTATCCCGGATTTCCGTACTGCTCGGCCCAGGCCCTTTCTTCGGCGGTCTTGCGGCGGAAATCTTCCCCGAAGTCCATACCGAACGCAAGGTTCAGGCTTTCATCGCGTTTCAAAACGCCGCGCAAATATTCTCCCAAAGTCGTCTTCCCCTGCCTGACTTCATCGGGAAGATATTTGGCATATTGCTGTCCTTTGATATTGTCATAGATCGCATTGATCGCGATCAGCCCCTTGCGGTCTTTGTTCTTGATCCCCAAAGCTTGTGCCCACGCCGGGAAAAGGTCATGCATGAGAGCGCCCAATCCGCCGGTCAATGTCAACTCGGCCACAAGCCCTACATACCGCCGGATCCAGCTTTTCCCCATCCCGGAGAAACGGTCCGCTAAACTTTTACGGACTTCTTCCAAAATACTCCGGTCCAGGCCGGCCTCTAATTGGCGGCTGACCACGGTGTAAGCTTCAAGCCCCCTTTTGGGGGAAACTGTCCGCAGTTCGGCGCGCGCGGTCTTGGGCTTGAGAATGATCGAATCTCCGGCCCCTTGGACTAAAAACTTGGTCCCGGGTCCGCTTAAAAGACCCCTGGCGCGAACTTCGGCCAAATTCAGCCTTCCGGCCTCACCATAAAGCTCCACATCAAAGATCCGGGCATACTCCCGATCCTTATAGGCCCTGGCTTTTGTCTTATCTTTCGGAAGACCCTGTTTGAAATTCTCTTCCCAGGCGGACGCCTCCCAGATCCGGAACAGGATCTGCTCTTGCCCGAACTCATCGGTATATTTCTCAACTTCACCCACGAGGTCTTCGGCGATCTTTTTCCTGAGCGGCGCGGGCATCACGATTCGCCCTTTGTCATCTTCGGTCACTTCGTAGGAACCCCGGAACTTCTCATCCCTTAGCTCGGAACGTTTCAGCTCCATGACCGTTTGAACGCTGCCGCCGGCGACCCCCGAGATCAGGCCGGAGACTGCGCGAGGAAGCAAATCACCCTGACGCAATTCGGAGCGGGGAATTTTATAAAACGCGATATCTGTGATGTCAGAAATATATTCCACTCCCTGGCTTCGGAGCAGTTGGTTCAGCGTTTCCGCGTTCAAAGACTTCGCCCTGGGAAGTTCGAGGCTTTTCCCCAAGACCAATGTTCTCGAAGTCGCGGGTATGGCTTGTCTCAAATTGAACTTGGCCTCGCTGTTTTTTAGCTCCCCGACGGAAACCCCCTGGGATTCTAAAAAATCCGCGGGCGACAACTTTTCAAAACCCTCAAAGTCCTTTCCCCCAAAATAACACAGGGGCGGCCCTTTCTTGACCGCGAAGGACGCTTCTTCCTCGGTCTCTTCGTATTTCTCGCGAATGCGCTCAATGTTAGCGTAGTAACTCCGGAGAAATTCCTGGGCGCCTTTTAAAATGTCCATGAGATCATTCGAGGATCCGGCTAGCAACTGCAAGTAGGCCCTTGCTTGTTTTTTGTGCGCGTTCGAGTAATTTTCAAAAGCGGGGTGCATCAAAAACTCATAGCCCTTCGCGCTGCCTCGGGCAATGCTATCGAGCTCGTTGATTACCTTAGGTTTCAATTGGTTCGCGTTTTTCATCCTCTTTCTTTCGTTGCGGACCTTTTCGGTGGGTTTCTTATGCTCTTTCGGGGTAATTACGATCAGCCGGTAGTTGGCGCTTTCCTGTCCGAACGAAATATTCCGGATCCTAGGATGGGTCGCCTCTCCTTCTCGTTTGAATATAATTCCGAAACTGGAACCGGTCAGCGCGTCCTTGGCTTCCCATTCCTGCAGAGAACCTGCTTCCTTGGGAAACACCGGAGATTCGATATGTTTGAGATGGAGCGGACCCTGATGAGGCCTGAGATCGACCGCGAAGACCACCCATTCCCCGCTTACGGTCCGCCAACCCAAACTCGCGACGCGGCCCGGATCCTCGTTCTCCAGAAACCTTATGTAAGTCTGCCCCGTCCCTTTCGCGGCCGCGTGAAGTTCTTTCAAGAATTTCGACGCAAACGATTTTCGGATCGCGGTTTCCAACTTTTCGATATGTGTCCTGACGGTCAGTTCGCGAGATGTTTCGAGGAACGGATGCGCGTGCCTCCCCCCAAGGTCGGCCCGATGGTCCTTGATGTCCCCGCCGACGGTCGGCAGGATATCGCCCCGTTGCCCCAGAGAATCCCGGAGCGTCAAAAAAAAGCTGAGGAAAGGTTCCGCCAGATAAGCCCCCACAAGCAAAAGCGCGGTCACGCCGGCCAACGAGAAGTTCTTTCCGATCTCTTTGTTATGATCCGCCATCACCGCAAGAGGGGTTTGATCATGGTTTGAAAAATAAGCGAGAAAATTTTCGCGGTTCTCGGGATCCCCGAGCTTATGAAGGATCTTTTCCACGATCATTCTCGCGAGGTCCGCCGCCGGGGCCTCTGGATCTTGGGAGAATCTGAAAAGCTCTTCAAAAAAACTGTTATCGTAGGTGCGAACATCGGTCCCGACGTCAACACCCGTGTTCATCAAGGCATTCCGGTCTTCCTCGTCATAAATTTCGGCCACGACCTCAAAAGAACGTCCCTTTTGGAACGCGTAGTCCTTGGCATACCGGATGATCTCCCTCAAAGGCTCCCCTTCCATCGGCACATCCGACCTCAGGCCCTTGTCGTTCACGAACCGGATCAGGTTCTTCCCGAGAAGATAGGACGCCATATCGATCCTGACCGCGTCAAAGCCCAGATCTATGAGAAAGCGAAGCGAGTCCTTGTAATAATTCTGTACCGCCGGAACAAAAACATTAAGGAGCGCCTGGTCCACGTTCTGCCCGCTCCCGAGACCGGGAAAATGACGGACCATGGCGATCTCTTCATTGCCCCATTTTCCCAACCTCCTGGCGAAGAAAGCGCCCCCCCATTTACGAACGCTGCTGTTGATGTAGGACTGTTTTATTTCTTCCGGAAGACTGTTGAAATACTGCGTTTCCCCCGGCGAAAGTTTTTCATGAAAAGTCCAATCGAGGTTGTAATCATTGATCGCTTCCGGCGCGAGCTCAGGGATAAAATCCGCCACGGTCCGGATCCCGAGACTGCGGGCTTTTCTGTTCAAAGCGATGAGCTGCTCTGCCGTTTTTGCGGCGTTCCCTTGTTCCGTTGCCGAATCCGACAAACGGGGATTGAGCTTCCGCATTCCCCGAATAGAATAAGCGTTCCCTTTGTCGTCGCGGAGAACCCGGTTCCCCAGAGCCTTTTGTTTTGTTTCATACCCCGCGACCCTGACGGTCGTTTTACCGTTCGTGGAAACCAGAAAGTGTTCGCCAGAGTCGGGGACCTGATGGATCCGGGTGGACAGTTCCCCCATTTCAAAAAGACTGTTGTGAGGCCAAATGCTGCCGATCCCGTAACTCTCCAGGAGGGGCTCCAACAGTCGCGCCGCCTTTTCAAGCGGCCCTACCATGCGGCGCGTTCCTTCCAGGGCTTCAGTCCCGGGTTCAAGCGGAAGTTGGAGCATCAGTTCCGGAATTCTGAGGACCTTCCCGGATAGCTCTTTAACGCTCTCCCGCGTTTCGGAACGGCGTTTCATGGCGTCAAAAGACGGAACACGAACGGCCCCGGCTATGTAGTGGTTGACCGCCCCCCGGGCTTTTTCGGAGCTGGTGATCTGTCTCAAATGCTCGGAAAGAACCGCTCCGAATTCTGCCAGCTCTCTGCGCCAAGCCCGTGACGTTTCTTTTAAAAAAGGGATATCGCCACGAAGCAGGGCCGCGATTTCGCTTCGTTCAACGCTCAATGTTCGAAGCGCGACGGTTTTGTCCTGCGTTGCGCGTTGGGCGTTGCGCCCGCTTGACCGGTAGTCAGGTGTTACGCCGAGATTTCTGCCAAGCAGGGCCCGTAAATAATTTTCCCGATCATGAGAAGTGATCTCGCCGATGTGGGGCGTGATCTCAATGTAGGAGCTTCCCTCGCGGACCGCTTTTTCCTTGAGGCCCTCGGTGTGAAAACCGCCGGTTATCAGCACCGCCTTGGTCTGTTTCTGCTCCTGCATCCTTGCAAACACCCGTTCCATCATCGCACCTTCACGCTCGATCGCTCCCTCGTAAAAGCGGGTTGCCGTCCCATAAAGAGCTTCGAGCTTTCGGAACCTGGCTGAAGGGTCTTGGGGGAGATCCTCCGCTTTTGGGTCCTGGGCCCTGAGCTCCTGAAGAATTTTTCCGGGCGTGATCTTGCGCATGAGAATGTCACGGTATTCACCACGGTTTAACTCAAGCCGGAAAAGTTTTTTAAGGAGCCGGAAATCGCGCAGGATCGCTGCAAACCGTCTGTCTTTTTCTGTCTCACTGAGAACTTCCGTCAGCTTACCGCTCAGGGTCTTGATCTCCTCCTGCAAAGCATCCCCTTGAAGTTCACTCATAAGGACGATCTGCTGGAGATAAAGCCGGAGAGCCGGATAAGTATCGAAAGAAAAATCCTCCGGAAGCCGGTCAAGCAATCTTTCAAAAACGAAACGGGTTTTGTAGAGGGGCAGGTCGTGCGTTTTCGCCTGTTCAAGGATCGCTTCAACTTCTGCTAAAAGAGACTCGAGACTAGTTCCTCGGGACTTGTTTGAATCCTTTGTTTCTCGAGTCCCGAGTCCCGAGGAACGAGTTACGATTTTTTGAACTTGTTCAAAAAATGCCTTCTTTTCCGCTTCGACTTTTTGCACGTCGATCTTGGGGTCGATCGCTTTGAGACGGAAATAGCGGACAAGAACCGGCCAATCGGCCTGTTCCCGAACATTCTCGAGGTCAATATTCAATTCCCGTGCTGCCGCTGTTCTAAGAAAGTTCATCCAGTCCGCGAGAGGCAATGTATCCTCTTCAAAGGCAGTCTCTTTGGACAAAAATTCCCTGAGAGGCTTACTCAAAAAAAGTGATGCGTATTTTTGCCAGCGAAGGTAAAAATCTTCCAGAAATCCCGCGGACAGCTTGCGGCCTTCGTAGACCTGCTTAAAATCCTCCCGGTTCTTGGCGTACAGATCGGCCCTTTCAACGCCCCACCCTTCCGCTTTCGAGGCATTTCCTTCGTCGATCAAAAATGTCTCGGCACCGGTAAGCAATCCCGCCCGCATGAGCTTGTCGTTCGCGGTTTGCTGCAGCACGGGTTCATCGGGAAAAAATCGGAACAGATCCGGATTAAGCTGATTGCCCGCGCCTTCCAGAAGTACCAACCGGACCCCGTAGTGTTCGGCAAGATGCTTTAATAGATCCCGGATGTTCCTTTGAGCGTCGTAATTGGCGTGGGCTTCCTGGATGTGGATCAAAAGCGGTGAATTTTCGGTTGGCTGGCGGACAATGTCCGTCACCTTGCCCCATGCCATGGGAATGTCCAGCTGGGATGGTGCCCTGAAGGGCTCTACAGCCGCCGCAGCGAACGAACGAGAGACGGGCAGACTGGTCACGAAAAAACAGACCGCCACCGTCACCGCTAGGGACCGTTTCACACTTAAGGGAAAATCCATGATTTGGGTCAGCGTCTCGCCTTTCGGGACAATTGATATGAAACTCACGCAAAAGTTACCATATAAAAAAAAGAATTCAAGTATTTGAAAAAGGATTTACAAAATAATTCATTCCTTTTTTAAATATTGAAAGCTATCAATAAGTCTTGTTATAAATTGTTACAACAGCTTTTAGCCGGCTGCATCCGGCCACGGATCCTTTTGGCCTATTGATTTCTTTGGTTTTTCGGACTATATAATGGAGGGGTCATTGGAACAAAAAGCACTGAAAAGATCGGGCGCCGGGCAAAGCATCGGTCCTCCACCCGAAGGAGCCGTTGATGAAGAAAAAAAATTTTGTTCTCTCTCTCACGTGGATCCTGTTCGCATCGCTTGCTTTGTCCCTGCCCGAAAGCTCCGCGGAGAATAACGCGGTCCCGACACTTTCCCTCACCGACCTTGCCTTGCCGGAGGCCTTGGGAAAGGTCCAAGAACGGTACGTGGGTCAAAGCCCCCGCACGGTCATTCAAGTCCAGGACGTTCACGCGCACTTCATCGCGCAGGAAAATATCGCAGCGATCCTCGACCATTTACGCGAAGCGTTCGGAATTCAGACCGTAGCCCTGGAGGGTGCCTGGACCGCGACCGCCTTGACCCAAAGTCGAGCGATCCCGACGTCCCGTGAAAAGCAGTTGCTCGCCCGCTCACTTCTCGAAGAAGATCGTCTGTCGGGACCCCTCTACGCCGGGATCCTCGCTTCCTCACCGCTAGAGCTCGTAGGGATCGAAGACGCCCCCCTCTACGAAAAGAACCGGGAGAGTTTGCTCGCCCACCGGTCGATGACCTCCGAGATCCTTGAAAAACTGGAGGCCGCCGCCTCCGCGCTCCGCGAGGAACAAGCCGCGACCTGGACGGACGTTCTCCGCTCGTTCGCCAAGGCCTATGGGGATTTCCATCGGACGTCGGATCTCGGAAAATTCTTCAAGGTCCTCACAGAGAACGCCGCAGCCCAAGGGGTCAAGGACACTGGGCTCGACCAGATCGCATTGGTCCGGGAGATCATGGACCTCGAAAATTCGATCCCGCGGGAGCGTTTTGAGTCCGAGGTGAGGGATCTCACACAGAAATACAAGAACACCTCCTGGAATTTCGAAGAACTTCTCAGAAGCGGGAACATCGCCTCTGAAAAATACGGCGGGTACCCAGAAATCAAGAAGTTCCGGCAGCTCATCGCTCTCCGGGATAAGGTCACGCCCGCGGATCTGAACGCCCAGATCCAGGTCCTGAAAGACCGCATTGCCGACGCAATGTTTTTGAGCCCCGAAGCACGGGCCCTTTGGGACAGGACCGAGCGTTTCTATCTCGCCGAAAAGGTCCTGCTTCTCAAGGCAACGCCGTCCGACCTGAAAAGGGCCGAAAGGGAGAAGCTTGCCCTCGAAGCGGAACTCGAGACCCCCGAGCTGACCGCCGCCTGGATCTCCGCTCTCGAATTCTATGCTCTCGTGCAAGCGCGTGACGAGGTCTTTTTTGAAAGGATCATGCGTGATCCGGCGCTCCGGGGACCCGTCGCCGTCGTCACCGGCGGCTTCCACACCGACGGTCTGTCCCAAAAGCTCCGCGAGGCCGGGATCTCTTTCGTCACCCTCACACCGGAGCTTGGCGAGGACACGACCGTCAACGAAGCCCTCTACCTGGCGCGAATGCAGGAAAATCCGGCCGGAGACCAGACCCTCTCCGAGCTCAGGAACGCGACCGCCGCCGCGGACGAGCAGTTCACGAGGGCTTACACGGTGTTGTTGCAAACCAAGGACGTCCGCAAAGCCGTCGCAGCATTCCTCGGAGGGCCCCTGTCCGTTTCGGATGCGGAAAAACCCTCGCATTTGCGCGCCACCCGCAAAATTTTCGAAAGCGGATCCGAGGACCACGCGATCCCGGTCATCTCTTTGAAGAAGTCGGAATTCATGTCCCGGGGAAGAGAAGACCAGCTCGCCGCCGTCCGTGACTGGATGGAGCGGTCCCGGACAGGCCGCAGGAAGACCCTGCTCGTTTCCCAAGCCAGCGTCCTGAAGGACCTGATCCCCGACCGCTCGGTCCCCCGGCTGATCGAGTCGATCATCGAGAACCATGACACGCTCGTCCTGGCCCAGGACCTCCCCGTGGCCGAGCTCCCCGAAGCGCTCCTCGCCCCGAGGGGGATCGACCGGTTTGAGGTGGAAGATATCGGAACTCTCGTCACCCAGACGCCGCGGTTCCGGCGGCTCGCTCAAAAATACCCCTTCGCGATCATGAAAGACGGTTACCAAAGCGACGCTTACGTGGTCCTCCCCGAGGCACCCGTTTCCCTGGTACTCTACCGCGTTGTCGCACTGAGCCCCGACCTTTACGGAGCAGCCAAAGATCCGGAGTTCCTGGGGCTCTTGCGGATCCTTGTCGAGGAGATCATCGGGCAGGAATCTTATCAAAAAGCGGCTTAAGGGCCTCCGGGGAGAAGGGGCGCGCCACTCTGGCCGTATGAAACCGCTACGCTTGGAGATCTTTTTCTGCAAGGTCCTTGAGGTTCGCAAGGGTCGTTTCAAAAAGGGTTTCCATTAAATCCGCCACTTTTTTCTCCCCGAGCAGCATGCCGGCGATCCCGAGGTCCCAATCGACCTTGATCTCGACTTCCTGAGAGGACCCCGAAGACTTGATCTCAAGCGTCCGCTCTAGCCAGCCGTTCATCGGCAGAACGCTTCGGACTTTCAGGTGTTTCAAGGGCTCCCAAGCGACCATTTCGTGCGCCATTTCAATGTGCTGCCGCTCGAGGACCGAAAGCTCACGCCAGCGCAAACCCACGCCCTCACAGACCTCGCCGGTGCGTTCGCTTTCCTGAACGCCGTCGATCCATTCTGGGGTCCGCTCCACGGCGGCCAGGATATCCCAAATCGTCTGGGCCGGAGCATTGATCAAGATCTGTTTGGTGAGCGAGCCCATGGGTCTTCGTCAGTCCGCCAAAGTCAATGAGACGGGTGCGTGGTCGGAGCCAATGACGTCCCGCAGGATCGACGCTTCTTTGACCTTCGGGAGAAGGTCTTCGGTCACAAAGTGATAATCGATGCGCCAACCGACGTTCCGCTCCCGCGCTCCGGATTTCAGGTCCCACCAGCTGTAATGCCCGGGACCTTCATGGAATCGGCGGAACACGTCCGCCTGCCCGTCCGCGACCCACTGATCAAGCCAGGCCCGCTCGATCGGTAAAAAACCGGAGATGTCCTCGTTTTCTTTCGGCCGGGCAAGATCGACCTCTTTATGGGCGGTATTGTAATCGCCCGAAATAATGACCTTTTTCCCTTTGGCCTTGAGCTTCTTTGTGAATTTCAGTGTCGCGGCGTAAAAATCCATTTTGTAACGAAGCCGTTCGTCGCCGCTTTTCCCGTTCGGGAAATAGATGTTCATGAAAACGAACTTCGGATATTCCGCCAGGATCACGCGGCCTTCCTCGTCAAATTTCTTGATCCCGAACCCGCAAGTCACGGAAACCGGTTTTTCCCTCGTAAAGATCGCGACGCCGCTATACCCCGGACGCGCCGAAGAATTCCAGTAAGTATGATAGCCGTCCGGATGCATCAGGAACATATCCAGCTGTTCGGGCCTCGCCTTGGTTTCCTGAACGCCGAGGATGTCGGGCTTCTCCCGTTTGAGCCACTCCAGAAAACCTTTTTTCTGGACGGCCCGGATCCCGTTGACGTTCCAAGATAAGATCTTCATGCGTTTTTTTCCGTTCGTCGGACGCTGGGAAAGGGTCGATGGGAAGACCCGGAATGCGCCGGTTGCTATTTGCTGAGAAGTTCCTGCGCCCGCTCGATCTGGTCCGTCCGTATGACCAGGCAACCGCATTCTTGCCGGGGGGTCGCCGTGCAGTAAGCGTAGGCGATGTTGATATCGGCCTCGGCAAGGCTCTGACAGATCCGGGCGAGGGTCCCGGTCTGATTATCGATCTCGGCCACCACGACATCCTGTTCCTGCACGTACAATTCTTCCTGCTCTAAAAGAAGGATGGCCTTGGTAGGTTGATCGACGAGGAAACGGACGACCGCATTGTCCATGGTGTCGTGAACGGCCATGGCCAGGATGTTGATCCCCCCTTCCGACAGCACGGCGCAGGCGTGCGCCATGATCCCCGGTCTATTGGGTAAAAAAACGGAAAGCTGCTTTTGGATCGACATAAGGGCTCTGTCTCCTCGGACCCGCATTGCCCCGCGGTCGGGGACAGTCTATCAACTTTCGTCTTTCTTTTCGACTGTTTTTCATTTTTTTAGGGCGTTTGGGGCCGGCCTCTTATAGGATATGTCCATGTTAGATCCCGCTCCCCTGCGCCAGAAGATCGCCCGCCGCCTGAAAAGGTGGTATTCGCTTCATCAGAGGGATCTTCCGTGGCGGCGCACCAATGACCCGTACAAGATCTGGGTCTCGGAAGTCATGCTCCAGCAGACCCAGGTCGCGACCGTCATCCCTTATTACCGGAAGTGGCTCCGGAGATTCCCCACGCTGGTCTCTCTCGCACGGGCCCCTTTGAACGAAGTCCTGCGTTACTGGGCGGGGCTGGGTTATTACCGGCGCGCGCGCATGTTCCATCAGGCAGCACGGTACGTACAAAAAAAAATGAAGGGCAAGATCCCGGAGACCGCCGAAGGATTGTGCCATTTGCCGGGGATCGGCCGCTACACCGCCGGAGCGATCGCAAGCATCGCTTTCGGTCAAAGAGCGCCGGTCCTGGACGGCAACGTCATCCGGGTCCTCACAAGGATCTTTGGGATCGCCCAGGACATCGCCCGCCTCCGGACCCTTGAAAAATTATGGAACACTGCGGCGTCCCTCCTGCCGGAAAAAGATCCGGGGGACATGAACCAAGCCATGATGGAACTCGGCGCAACCGTCTGTTTTCCCCGGGACCCGCGGTGCCCGCAATGCCCGGTCAGGACTTTTTGCAAAGCTCGCCAAAGGAACAAACCTGATTTTTATCCCGTTCACTCCCAAAAAGAGAATTACGAAAAAATCGAAATGACCGCGTTGGTCCCTCAAAACGACCGGGGGGACGTCTGGATCGAGCGGCAACATGCGTCCAGCCGATGGGGAGGGTTGTGGATGTTCCCCTTTTGGAACGGCCGCAGTTCGATGATAAAAGAGATCGGGGAATTTCGAACCCGGCTTCAACCGCTGATGATCGTGCGCCACGGTTACACAAAATACCGGATCACGCTGACGGTCCATAAAGCACGGATCCCAAAGGGGAAAAAATCCGGAAAGTTCTTAATGGGGAGGAAGGGGCGGTGGGTGCCGCTTCAAAGGATAAAGCTGCTCGCTTTCCCCGCGCCCCACCAACAGATCGTGAATGCCCTGACCGCTAAACACGCCGCCTGACTTTCCCGGCACGACAGACCTGTTGAGAAAGGCATGGGCAGATCATCCTCGGGCGGGCCGAGCCAACTCGGAAGCGCGACACGGCGCATTGATCTTCCGGCTCGCCGGTCCCTTACTGGTTCATGCGATCATTCAACCAAGCATCCAGGACGTCTTTTTTGAAGCGCCACTGCCCGCCGATCTTCGTCGCGGGAACATCGCCCTTTTTCAAGAGGCGGTAGATCGTCACAAGATGGAACCCGAGGTATTTCGCCGCTTCCTTGGGCGTCATAATTTGGGTTCGCTCTCGCTTCGGGTATTGGACAACTTGTTTCTCATCCTTTTCTTGTTCCATACTTTCTCTCCTTGTTTGCTATTGCTATTTTAACCTCAAATATAGCTATATACTACTCCACAAAGTACTCTATTATTTATAAATTGTCAATAGTTGCTAGTTTTTATGATTCGGCGCCAATTTTGTAAACTCTTGCTGGGTTTATGTTTACAAGAAACGCGGTCCGTTAAAAAAAATAGTATTGATTGTTATTTTTATTCATTGTAGTATTTTATCCTAGTCAGTTTTTGTAGCATTTTCTAACCGGTCGGAAACTTAAAAAATCTCTACAAAAAGGGGGGTCCGTGAAAATGTTGAAAGCTTTTTTCGTTCTTGTTCTTTGCATCGGGTTGCTGGTCCCGCAGGGCCTGGCCGCAGACGTTTGGGAAATGGCGGAATCGGATTCCTATAAACAAAAAACCGGCGGGATGTTGGGCCGCGGATTGATCAACGCGGCAACGAGTCCGGTCGATATCATCGTCCAGACCGTCAACAAAACAAAGTCCGGTCCCCCGCTCATCGGGACTTTGACGGGATTGGGCGGCGGGCTGGGCTGCACGGCCCTGCGCGCAGGTTCCGGGATCCTGGATGTGGCTTTGTTCTGGGTCCCCGGCTTTAACGGCTTCCCCGTTGCACGCTCCTACGACAATTGTTTGTGCTGGGAAGAGCGGGAGGCGTATACCGCTGCGGCTCCGGTCTATGTCGCTCCGGTCTACACGGCGCCGATGGTTCAGACCCCGGTCCCTGTGGTCACGCAATCTGTCGCGCCCGCTCCGATCGTGACCATCGTTGAGCCGGCCGCTCCGGTCGCGACCGTCACGGAGCCCGAGCCCGAACCCGTGGCGACGCCGAAGCGCCTGGTCCGCGAACACAGCGCGTACGATTACGTGAAGAAATAGTCCCGCGCTCACAGCAGCGGGAGAATAAAAAAACGCGAGGCCGTTCAACGGTCTCGCGTTTTTTTATTCTTCGGAAGGGTCTAAACGCCGATGTCGGCTAGGTTGAAGATCGGAGAATAATGGTAGCCCGCCAGCGTCTCGTCGGCCCCTTCTCCGCGGTCCACAAGACAGAGGGTTTTGACGACCTTCGCGCCCGCTTTTTCCACCTCGCGAATGGCTTTCAGGACTGACCCTCCGGTCGTGATCACATCTTCGACCATGATCACCTTATCGCCCGGTTCCAGTGCGGGGCCTTCGATCATGCGTTGCATCCCGTGGTCCTTCGCCTCTTTGCGGACGATGAACGCTTTGAGAGGATTCCCGCTTTGCGAGCTGAGCACCGAAACGGCCGCAGCGATCGGGTCCGCTCCAAGGGTCGGCCCCCCGACCGCGCACGCCCCCGTCCCCTGGATCATGAGGAGCATCACTTTGGCCGTGAGAAATAGCCCCTGAGGGCTCAGGGTCACCTGCTTGCCGTCGATGTAATAGTTCGAAATCTTGCCGGAGGCCAACGTACGTTCGCCCCGGGTCAAAGCCTTTTCCTTGATCAACGCCAGCAGTTCTTCCTTAAGTTTTTGTTCGTCCATGTTCTATGGTTCCTTTAATTGACCGAAGATCCGCCTCTCGCGCAGGGCGATGACAGTTTAACCTTACGGACGGCTCAACTCAAAACCTTTTCGCGGATCCTGCGGGAAAGTCCCTTGAACATCTGCGCCTCCGCTTCCAACAATCCGCCCCGTTTAAAAAGTCCGTCCATCGTCCGGAGGATACGCGGCAAAAGATCGCTCCCTCCCCGGCGATACCCGAGCGCTTTCAGAGCCGTTTGAAAATGTTTAAGGACCAAACCCGTCCCTCGTTTGTCCAGGAACGGCTCCCGGCTGTCCTGCGGGCCGGTCTCGTCGCCGATCGACAACGTGAACAGCGCGACCATCACCGCCTGGGCCAAGTTGAACGAGGGGTATTTCGAGTTCGCCGGGAACGTGACCAACCGGTCGCACAGCGCGATGTCCTTATTCGCAAGCCCTTTGGATTCACAACCGAAAACGAACCCGACCTTCCCTTTCTCCGAGACGCTGCGCGCTCGCGCGACCGCTTCCCGGAATGGGAGAAAGGACCCCCGGCCCGCCCCGGCCCGCCGCGTCGTCCCGAGCACAAAGTTCCGGTCCCGGACCGCCGCTTCAAGGGTCCCGCACACTTTCGCGCGGTCCAGTACGTCGCGGGCGGCCATGGCCATTTTCCTGCCCTTGAGGCGCCATGGCCGCGGCGGACGGACCAGACGGAGGTCGGAAAACCCCGTGTTCTTCAAAGCCCGGGCGACCGCACCGATATTATCCGGATTTTCGGGTCCTACAAGAATGATCGCGACGTTCGTTTTTTTCATGCAGAAAGGAGGGATGACGGAGGGCCCGGAACCCCGCCGCTATTCCCGGCTCCAAAAATATTCGGGAAGATCCATCCGTGTCGTGATCGGCGTCGGATCCTGGACAACGTTCACGTAAAAAGGAAGGATGGCGAGATCGTTGATCCCGGAACCGAGACGTAAAAATGTGTTCCCGAACGCATAGAAGGGGTAGGCGGCAAGCCATGCTTTGGGATGTTCTTCTTTTGCGATCGGGACAACGCGCGCCGTTTCCCCCAGGCAGGTCACGATATTAATGAACCCGCGCTTCTGGACATCCAGGATCTGTTTGACAGCGTTCGGCTTCACGGCCGTCTCCGCTGCTCCCAAGGCACCCGCTCCAAGCGCCCAAACCGCTGCTACCGTCAGGACCCAAAAATGTTTTTTCATAACTCACCCCGTTCATTCAAAGAGAACTTTTAAAAAAATGCCCGCAGGCCGCCGTTCCGATAGCATCAACCGCGGTCCGATGATCGCGGAACGCAGAAAGCACGCTTAAATCACCTTTTCGAACACCGCCAGGAAAAAACCGTCCGTCGCGCTGTCCGGCGGCCATAGTTTGAAGAACGGTGCGCCCGGATCGCCGCAGGGAACGGACCTCACTTCCGGATGACACTCCAGGAATTTCGTGACGACCTGTTCGTTCTCCACCGCGTCAAGCGAACACGTGGCATAGTATAGTTTGCCGTTTTTTGCGAGGTAAGGCAAAGCTTTTTCAAGGATCCCGAGCTGTTCTTTCTGAAGGTGTCCGAACCAAGATTCCGTCAGTTTCCACTTGGCGTCAGGATTCCGTCCCAGCGTTCCCGTCCCCGAACACGGCGCGTCCACCAGGATCCTGTCAAATCCCGTTTTCGCGATCTTAAGCTCCCCGATCCGTTCCAATTCCGCCGGAAAGACATTGTAGACCCCCGCCCGTTTGGCCCTCTTCTTGAGCTCATCCAGCTTGTAGGCCCGGAGATCGGTCGCCACGATGCGCCCCTTATTCTCCATCCTGGCCGCGAACGCGAGGCTCTTCCCGCCGCCTCCGGCGCAAACATCCCATACGTTCTCTCCGGGTTTGGGATCCACGCACTGGCAAACAAGCTGGCTCCCCTCGTCCTGAATTTCGAACCATCCGTCGCGAAAGGCGGGGGTATCGAAAACGTTCCGCCTCTCCTGCAAGACAAGTCCGGTATGGGCGCGTGCCGCCGGATTGGCCTCCACGCCCATGCGACGGAACATGTCGACAAGTTTTTTCCGGCTGATCTTGAGCGTGTTCGCGCGCAGGACGAGGAGAGGACGCTGCTGAAAGAAACCGAGGAGGCGTTCGGTTTCATGGACTCCGAAAACCCCGGTCCATCGGCGGACCAGCCACAGCGGAAAGGAGTAAAGAAGCGCCATCATGTCTTCCTTGGACTTAGGCTCATCCCCTTCCGGGACCAAGTGTTGACGGAGCGCCGCGTAGATCGTCTCTCCCCCCTTCAGGACGGCACAGAACTCTTCGCGTGAAACAAGGCCTTCTTTGGCGGCAGCCAAAAGGCAGAAACGCTCGGCCCGGGCGGCCTCGCTTGCGAGCGGACGGTCTTTCACTTTCCTCGCCCAAGCCTCAAGAAAGGTCTTGTGGCGGAAGGCGCTGTAGACCGTTTCGGAAAGGAACCGGCGGTCGCGCGAACCGATCTTTTTCCGGTTCAGGAAAAAATAGCGGGAAAGGAAACGGTCCGCGGGAACGGGGTCCTTCTCAATGCTCTGCCAGACGGCGGCCGCCATCCGGAGCTGTGAAAAAAGAAGTTTGGAACGATACGCGTCGGCCATGCTGTCCCCCCGGTAACAAAAAGGCCTGATCGTAACGATCAGGCCTTTTGAGACCGTCCTTAAATACGCCTTCGACCCGGACTATTCTTGACCGGCTTGCATTAGTCTTTCGCGGATATCCGATTCCCGGGCAAAACGGTTTTGCCGTGACATATCCAGGGTCCGTTGGGCCGAAGAAAGCTGCTCCTGGATGTACGGGTCCTCTTGGCTGCTGCGGGCCGTCTTGAAAGCGTCTGCGGCGCTCCACGCGTGGTTCGCGAGAAGGGGCCCGAGACCCGCCCAGAAAATACCGCCGGTGGTCAACGTGGCCAGAAGGATCGTCGTCGTCACCGCGGCGACCTCAATACCCGCCATGATCTTGGTCTTCGTCGCGCCGATCTGGCCGTTCATGGCCTGCCCCGTCGTAGGAAGCAAGAGGGACGCTCCGAATTCTTTGGCCCCCGCCGCGATGGCGGGCGACGTCGTGAAAGCGAAGATCAACAAAAAGGCCAGTAAGGAAGCTAGGGGTTTTCTCATAGGTCACTCTCCTTCAATTAAAAGTTTCCGTGGCATCTACAGTAACGGTCTTTCCCGAAAAATCTTTACCCCGTCAGGGTCTTGGGCCCCGCCGGAGAGAGTGAGACGGCAACGGGTGGATCCCGGGAAAAACCCCGGATCGTTTGAAAGATCAGGCCTCGACCGGCACGGCCCCTGGGTCACTTTTTGGAAAAGAAACCGGTGTCCCAGTTTGAAAGGAATTCCGCGAAGAGGCGGACCCCGAAACCGGTGGCCCCTTTCGGGCAGTCGAAACGGTTCTGGGTGCAATAGGCGACACCCGCGATATCCAGATGGACCCAGGGGGTCTTCGCCGGCACAAACTCTTTCAGGAACATCGTCGCCGTGATCGTACCCGCGTATCCGTCCCCCACGTTCTGGAGGTCCGATTGGCTTCCTTTGATGCATTCCCCGTATTCGTCCCACAGAGGAAGCTGCCAGCAGCGCTCCCCGGTCGCTTCGCCGGCCTTGCGGACCTCGTCGATCAACCCCTGATCGGTCCCGAGGATCCCGCAGGTCTTGTCCCCGAACGTGTGATGGCACATCCCGGTCAAAGTCGCCGCGTCAAGGATCGCCGCGGGCTTATACCGTTCGCAGTACGCCAGCGCATCAGCCAGGATCAACCGCCCCTCGGCGTCCGTGTTCATTACGGCCACGGTCTTTCCGTTGAACATCTTGATAATATCCCCGGGCCTTTGCGGATCGCTCCCCACGTTATTTTCCACAACGGGCGCGAGCCCCACGACGTGGACCGGAAGTTTCAGGTCCGGAAGAAGCCCCATCGTCGCGATCACCGCGACGGCCCCCGATTTGTCATACTTCATTTCTTCCATGTTCTTGGAAGGCTTGATCGAGATCCCGCCCGTGTCGAACGTCACGCCCTTGCCGACCAGGCAAACGGTCCCTTTCGCCTTATGCTCTTCACCATATTCGAGGACGATCAGCGCGGGCGGCGTCGGGCTCCCCTGGTTCACGGCCAGGATTCCGTTCATCCCCATTTTCTTGAGTTCCGCCGTCCCGAGGATTTGGCATTTTAATTTTTTCGCGGCGGCAATTTTTTTGGCTTCCTGCACAAGGCGGGGCGGGTTCATGATGTTCCCCGGCTCGTTGTTCAGGTCCCGCGCCAGGATCACCGCTTTCACGATCTTTTCAGACCGCGTCAGGACGGAACGCAGCTCCACCGCGCTCTCATTTTTCTCGGTCACAAGTTCCAACGAATCCGGGGTTCGGACAGGATCGTCCTTTTTCCGGGTCTTATACTGCATGAACCGGTAGGCCGCCAAAGGGGCCCCCTCAGCGAATGCCTTGACGGCCGCGCCCGCATCGATCGTTTCGCTCAAGAAAGACCCGAGAAGGACCCGGACCTTCAGGGCCTTGCGCGCGTGGGCCGCGCCGATCAGGGACCCGACCGCTTTTCTCAGGGAGGCGATCGTAAAAGCGTTCTTGTCCCCCAGTCCGAGCAGAAGGACTTCCGGCGCCTGGCGGTATCCCGTTTGGTAAGAACCCAAGGACTCTCCGGTCTTCCCTTCGAACCTTTTCTTGGCGATCGCGGTTTCGGCGGCCCGAAAAAAAACGGGGTCCGCTTTTCGGAACCCCTTCAGGTCCTTAAGACCCTTGAAACAACCGATCACGAAAAGGTCCGCCTTGGCGGCGGAACGCGAGAGAGGCGACAAAGAAACTTTCATTTTTTCCTCCTGAACCCGTGGATGTTATTTGAAGAAGAAAAGCTTGACCGCCATCAAGAACAAAAAAACCGCGAAAATTCGCCTGAGCAAAATCACATCGACCCGAAGCGACCCCTGGGTCCCGAGCCACACCCCCAGAATGCTGAAGAGGCCCATCAGAACGGCGGCCTTCATGTCCACCATCCCGGCGCGGCTATGGAAAAAAGCCCCGAACACTCCCGTAAAAACGATCACCAGGAGCGACGTCCCGATGGCCCGGTGGGGATCGAATCCTTTTAGCATCAGGAGCAGAGGCACAAAGACCACCCCGCCGCCCACGCCCAAAAGCCCGCTTGTGAACCCTCCCAACAATCCGATAAAGACCATCGCTAGATCCATCCTGCGCCCTTTCCTAATACCCCGCGCCGTCCAATGCCCGGTTCACCAGGGCGTCCACGTGACGGATCTTCTCATGTTCGCGCGGTACGTGAAAATATGTGATCCGTTTGAAAAGCTTTTCCTTCTCTTTCACCCGCGCAAAAAGCGGCTTGAGATGTTCGGCCTTGAGCTTGTAGATCCCGGAAAGCTGGCGCGCCACCAATTCGCTGTCTAAAAAATAGTCCGCCTCTTGGACGCCCAGTTCCGCCGCAAGGGTCAGGCCGCGGATCACCGCCGTGTATTCCGCGACGTTGTTCGTCGTTTCCCCGATCACTTCCCCGTGGTCCCCGAGCCGCTTCCCCTTCTCATCGCAGACCAGGACCCCGACAGCCGCCGGTCCCGGATTCCCGCGTGCCCCGCCGTCGGAATAGATCTTTCCCTTGGTCACAGGCACCGGAGGACGGATAGCGGATGGGGTGGGTTGCTTCGCCATCCGTCATCCTCCATCCGTTTTATTATTCTTGAAGGATTGTCCTCTGTGGAACGCCTCGAGGGATTCGACTTCTTTCTGAAGATTGCGGATCCGGTTCTTGAGCTCCCTGACCGGGTCCGGCAGGTCCCCGTGTTCGAGATCGATCTCTTCGACATGCTTGCCGTCGATCCGGACGATCTCCCCGGGGACCCCGACGACCGTGCAATCGTCCGGCACGGAGTGGATCACCACGGACCCGCCGCCGATCTTGACGTAATTTCCGATCTTGATGTTGCCGAGTACCTTCGCCCCGACGCCGACCACCACGTTGTTGCCGAGCGTCGGATGGCGCTTCCCGCGTTCCTTCCCGGTCCCTCCGAGGGTCACACCTTGGTAGACCGTGACGTTCTCACCGATCTCGGTCGTTTCGCCGATCACGACTCCCATGCCGTGATCAATGAAGATCCCGGGGCCGATCTTCGCTCCCGGATGGATCTCCACGCCCGTCAAAAAGCGGGCAAGCTGGGAGATGAACCGGGGGACAAAAGGAATGCGTAACGCATGCAGCATATGAGCGAATCGGTAAAAAAGGACCGCATGAAACCCGGGATACAAAAAAATGACCTCGAGGAACCCGAGCGGCGCGCGGGCGGCCGGGTCACGATCGAAGCAGGCCTTGAAATCACGATAGATCCGGTAGAAAGGGTTCGCCATGGGGATGGATTATACTCGCTTCGGGAATAAGGGGCAACGTCTTCGGCCCGGCCGGGAGACCTGAACGCTAGACGGAAAAGCGGAAGAGCATGACGTCGCCGTCCCGGGTCTCGTATTCTTTGCCCTCGATACGCAGCAGCCCCTTCTCTTTCACGGCAGCCTGGGAGCCGTATTTCAAGAGGTCCTCGCAGCGCATGACCTCGGCGCGGATGAACCCCCGTTCGAAATCCGAATGGATGACACCGGCGGCCTGAGGTGCCTTGGCCCCCTGGCGGACCGTCCAGGCACGAACTTCTTTCTCTCCGGCCGTGAAATAAGTAATCAGTTGGAGCGCCTGGTAACCGTGCCGGATCAGGGAATTCAGCCCGGGCTCTTCGAGGCCAAGTTCCTTGAGGAAGATCTTCTGGTCTTCGTCGCTCAGGTCGATCAATTCCGACTCGACCTTTCCGGAGATCACGACGACCTCGGCGCTCTCCTGGGCCGCGATACGGCGCACGACGTCCACCCAAGGACCGCCAGCCGGAAGATCTTTTTCGGCGACGTTCGCGCAATAAAGCACCGTCTTGAGCGTGATAAAGGCCATGTCCTTCACGAGTTTTTTCTCTTCCTCGGTCAGGCCGAGGCGCCTCAACGGCGTCCCCGCTTCGAGCGCTTTCTTGACCTTTTCATAGACCGGCATTTTCTCCTTCGCCTCTTTATCGCCGGTCCGGGAGAGTTTTTCGGTCTTGTCGTAGCGCGCATTGATCGTGTCAAGGTCCTTGAGGCAAAGCTCCGTGTCGATCACCGCGACGTCGCGCTCGGGATCGATGCCGCCGGAAACATGAACGATGTTCGGGTCCTCAAAACACCTCACGACGTGCAAGATCGCCTCGACCTCTTTGATGTGCCCGAGGAATTGGTTCCCAAGCCCTTCACCTTTCGAAGCCCCCGCGACCAGTCCCGCGATGTCATAAAACTCCACCGTGGTCGGCGTCGTCTTCTGGGGATTGAAAAGTTTGCTGATCGCCCAGAGCCGGGGGTCGGGCACGGGCACCATGCCGACGTTCGGTTCGATCGTGCAGAAAGGATAGTTCGACGCCGCGGCGTGCGCCTTGGCGATCGCGTTGAAGATGGTCGATTTCCCGACGTTCGGGAGGCCGACGATCCCGCATTTGAATCCCATAAGAACTCCGCTGAAAAATTGAAAGGACGAAGGACTATAACAAAAAAGGCCCGCAAAAGAAAGGAGGAAGGCTTTCCGCGACCGCGTTCCCGCGAATAGCGTCGCTTTAAAAATCTGTGTTAACTGGGCTGAATGGACAAATGAATCGTTTTAAAAACCGTTCATCTGCCAATTTCAAGTTTGTTAAATGCTTCAAGCGGATCCTCAATAACCCGCACCGTTCCCCTTGCTTTGTATTGGAAAAATTACCCGGTTGTCCGGCCTTATGAATAAAAGCGAATGTTGCTCTTGACTTATTTGCATAATATGTATATATTTTATTTATATTTATCATATTTAAAGGAGCCGCTCATGAAAAAAAGAATAACGCCGGTGTGGAAACGAATATTCGTGTTCGGATCGTTCTTGGCATTTGCTCACCTCCCGGCGGGGCACGCGAACTGGGAAAAACCGGTCCAACCGCCCGGTCCCGGCGGCCTGACTTGTGTCCTCCCTCATCCTCACGAGCCCTCCAAGATCCTGGCAAGTTCAAGCCATCAGCTTTTCGAGAACGACCCCAAGACCGGCCGTTGGCAAACCCTTTGGTCCGCGGGAAGCACCCAGGCTCCGGTCCGCCGCATCTTTTCTTTTGATTATTTGCCGGATCATCTGTTCATTTTGACGGAACGAAATATTTTCATGGGCGAGCTCAAAAAGGACCGCTGGCAAAAAGTCCACGCGGATCGCGCGGACGGCATGGGGGACCTTCTTTCATTCACCGTCGACCCCCAGGACCCGAACCGCTGGTTTCTCGGAACTCAAACAGGCCTTTGGGAAACAAGGGATGCGGGAAAAACCTGGTCCCGGTCCCGTTATTTTGCGGCGAGACGCCCCGTTTTTATCCTGACTTACGCCGCGGACCGTCTTTTCATCGGGGGATCACGCACGCTTTATGTCCTGAAGCCTTCGGACGAGATCCGTCAGACCTTCGCGCTGCCGGGAAGTTTTGAGACGGCGGCATCTTCCTCCTTCTCCGATCTCGCGGAGACGGTGTTCCGGGAGGAAGAAGCGGCATCGCCGCTCCCCACAAAGCTCTTCGACCTGATCGTCGCCAAGTCGGACCCCAATACACTTTGGCTCGGCACCGCCGAGGGCGTCTTCGAGAGCAAAGACCGCGGGTTCAGCTGGCACGCGCTCCCTTCCAGCGGGCTTCAGAGCACGAACATCCGTCAACTCGCGCATTCCGAAAAAGCCGACCGCCTTTACGCCGCGACGCCACGGGGGATCTACACCTTTTCCCCTGCCCGTAACGCTTGGGAAGCCCTGTTCAAAGGTCTCGCGCAAACCGATACCGAGAGCATGGCCCTGCTGCGCGGCGCGCAGGAATCTCTTGCGGCGATCACGCCTGAGGGGCTCATGCAATTCCGGATCGCTCCGGAAGAGATTTCTTTGTCGCCCGTGCCGGCGCCGCCCCCGGAAGTTTTGTCCCTTTTCCGGGAGCTCGTGCATCTTGAACCGAGCGCCCGGGAGGTCCAAAAGGCGGTCATTCGTTACGCCGACGTTTCGAACGGCAAGATCAAACGTTGGCACGTCGCGTCACGCGCCGCAGGTCTTCTTCCGACCTTTTCTTTCGGCAGGGATTATTCGACCGGGAACAACATCGATCTCGACCGAGGCGGGACGAACGATCCGGACCGCTTCATTTACGGCCCCAACGACACCGACAAAGGCTGGGACGCCCGCGTCAGCTGGGACCTGGGAGACATCCTCTACAGTTCCGACCAAACCTCCATCGATTCCCGGGAAAAAATGATGGTCGAACTCCGCAACGATCTGCTCTCCGAGGTCACTCGCGTTTATTACGAACGGCGGCGCCTCCAGATCGATCTTCTCTTCACGCCGCCCGCCTCCGAACAGGAACACCTGGACGGGCTCCTGCGGATCGACGAACTGACTGCGCTGCTCGACGGCATGACGAACGGTTTTTTTAGCAAGCGGTTGGAGCGACTCTGCCGGAAGAGGCCGGACTTAAATCAGCTGTGGATTTTTCGACCGGTAGCGGGAGACGGGGACTCGGGACTCGCCCCTCGGGACTCGAAAACTACACCAATCAAACAAGGAGAGTAATATGAACGAAACGGATCATCGCATGCCACAAGGCCACACGCCACAAAGCCACAAGACTTTCTTTAAAAAACAACCCTATGGCTCAGTCTCCAAGCCCCAAGAAAATCTTGTGGAGCAATCTGCTCCGGCAGAAGGAACTCCCGCGGAAGTTTCGCGACGGGAAAAAGGTTACAAGAAACTGATCGCGTGGCAAAGGGCCGACGAACTAGCCTTCTTAATCTACAAGGCCACCGAATCCTTCCCTCGGGATGAAACTTACGGCGTCCGATCCCAGATGCGTCGCGCTGCTTTATCCGTTCCTACGAACCTTGTGGAAGGAAATGGCCGCCAAAACCGAAAAGAATTTAAACAATACGTCAACATAGCTCTAGGATCTCTATCGGAGATCGAATATTTACTCGACTTCGCTTTAAAGCTAGGCTACGTGGGGAGCGAACAACATCGGGCCATCTTCGAAACAAGGGACCAGGTTGGAGGATTGCTCTGGAAACTCTATAAAAGCATCGACGACTAGTCAGCTCTTGTCGTCGTGTGGCATGTGGCGTGTGGCTTTGTGCCTATCTATCGTTGACCGTTGCGCGTTGTGCGTTGCGCTGTTATTGAGACAAGCGGTCAAGTCTGAGCTGTCCGCAGGCGGCATCGATTTCCTGCCCCGCGGTCCGGCGCAGCATCACGCGCAGTCCGCCCTTCTCGAGGGTCTTGCAGAATCTCCGGAGGGTCTCCTCGTCAGGGGGCCGGTGGCCGAACTCGCTTACGGGATTGTAGGGAATAACGTTGATCTTGGCCTTAAGAGGTTTCGCGATCGCAACGACCCCCCGGGCCTCTTCCTCCGAATCATTCACACCCGCGATGATCGTGTATTCAAACGTGATCTCGCGTTTCAGGTCGCGGTTGATCCTCTGAAGCGCCGCGACAAGTCCCTGGAGGGGATAACGCCGGTTGATGGGAACCAGGGCACTGCGAACGTCCTCACGGCTCGAATGGAGCGACACCGAGAGCCTGACGCGTCCGTCCACGCGCTGAACGAATTCCAGGATCCTGGGCGTGATCCCGGCCGTCGAGACCGTCACGCGGCGCGCACCGAGCCCAAATCCCCACGGTGCGGTCAGGATCCGGACCGCTTTCACGGCTGCTTCGAAATTATCGAGCGGCTCCCCCATCCCCATGAAGACCACGTTCGTGATCTTTTTTCCGGAACGGCGGCCGATCCAAGCAACCTGTTCCACGATCTCGCCGGCCGTGAGATTCCGGACAAAGGGCCCCTTCCCGCTCGCGCAAAAAACACATTTGATCTTGCAGCCCAACTGGGTCGAAACGCAGACCGTCTCGCGCTCTTTTTGAGCGATCAGGACACTTTCAAGAAAATGCTCGTCCGCGGTTTGGAACAGGAATTTTTGAGAATCCCCCCGGGCGTCCCTCGCTTCAACAAAGCGGAGCGAGGCCACTTCATGTGTTGAGGATAATTTTTTCCGTATCTCCTTCGAAAGCGACGGGATCTCGTCCCAACTCAGAGCATGCTTTTTATAAATACCTTCGAGGATCTGAACCCCGCGATATTTCGGAAGCTTGTAGGACGCGACGATCGTTTCGATTTCCTGCGGGGTTAGATCGTAAAGGTATCGCATGGAAACTTGCTGCGGCAAAAGGAGGCTAGCACTGCGTTGCTGCTGATTTTAAAGGTTCGCAGTGCTGTACCATTAACCCATAAGAATGAAAGAAAAACAGCGCTAGATCCATTTTTTGAACTTCATCCACAGATACATCCCGAGAGAGGAAAAACAGCAAAGCCCGATCGCGAAAAGGTACCCGAACGGCCACTCGAGTTCCGGCATATGTTTGAAGTTCATTCCGTAGATGCTCGCGACAATGACCGGCGGCATAGTGACCGTCGCCAGGACTGTCAGGTGCTTCAGGACCTCGTTCAGGCGGTAGGAGGAGTGCGAAAAATAGACCTGCAGGATGTTGTTGAGGTTCTCATGATAGGTCTCCGCCATGCCGTGGATACGGAACAAATGGTCGTAAACGTCGCGGAAATACATCAGATGTTTCTGTTTGATGAAACGGCCCGGCGTCCGGGCTAGGGAATAGATCGTGTCACGCTGGGGCCCGATGACCCTCCGGAGGTCGAAGACATCCTGTTTCACCTGGAGCAGGGTCTGGAGGAAATCCTTCGGGATGTGATTGAACATGTCCCGCTCGAGGGCGTCGATGCGGACATCGTAATCGTTGAGGACGGGCAGGTAATTATCCACCAGATTATCGAGGATCAGGTGCACTAAAACATCGGTACCGTCCGCGAGCGCGGCGGCCGGTTTTTTCGAGGCGAGCTCGCGGATGTGGGAAGTGCAGTTCAACGGTTCCTGATGGACCGTAACCACGTAATTCTCCCCGAAAAAAATGTCCAGCTCGGGCGTCCGCAGCTGTTTCGCGTGGCCGTCCTTCTTCACCGAAAGCGCATGGACGACCAGAAAAAGGTACTCTTCATAGTCATCCAGCTTGGGATGGGACTGGTCGTTGATGCAATCTTCCACGGCGAGGGGGTGGAAGTTGAAGATCTCGACGAGGGCATCGCTTTCGAATTCGGTCGGCGATTCAAGGTCGACCCAAAGGAGAGCGCCCTTTTCCCCGAGCGCGGAGAACATGCGTTCGCGGGAGAGGTTGGTCGCGGGTTCCGCGCCTTTTTTATAGTAGAAACTTGTTAACATAGCGTTCCGAGCCCTTTCGGGTTAGATAATAGCAACTCGCTCACGGATTAGCGATACAAATCTCGCGCTGCGACGCGGCTTCGGCTGCTTTTACCAATTTATTGTTTCGAGAGACCGTGGCCCTGCCTTATAATGTCCGCCGTGAGGAGGGCGCCGTGCCGAAAAAAGTCCTGATCATCGATGACGAACCCGAGATCTGCAAAATGGTAACGGATTTCCTCATGGACGCCGGATACGCCGCCTCCTACGCGCTGAACGGCCCCGACGGGCTCCGGGCGATCGCCCAGGACCCGCCCACGCTCGTGCTGCTCGACGTCGGCCTGCCGGGCATGGACGGGGTCGCGGTCATGCGCGCGATCCACGAGAAGAACCCTTCCCTGGCCGTCGTGATCCTGACCGGCTACAAGGATAACGACATCGTCAAGAAACTGATCGAATACGGCGCCTGCGAATACCTCACCAAACCTATCAACCTTGAGACGTTGCTCGAACAATTCGTCAAAGACATCATCGGTCCGCCCTGCTGACGGCAAGAACCCCTGCGATCGGCGGGAACACGGTCCTTGCGGCCGATAATGTCCGGCGCCGTCGGAACGTGAGGGCAGGAAAGCGAGAGGAACGGTTATTTTGCGTGCTGGGAGATATACTTCCGGATGGCCTTGAGGTTCTTCGCGTCAACCCCGGAGAATTGGAGCCCGGACCGGTAAAGGTCCCTCTCCAAACGGTTCGTGTGGCGGATCGTTCCTTCCACCGAAATCAGGGTGCTCTCCGCGTCCGGCAGCCGGAAGCTCAGCCGCACGTTCGTGTGGAGGGGGACCCCTTCACTGAAGGTCAGCATGAGCACGCCGCCCTCTGAAATATCCGCGATCCGGGTCTGGACCCCGACCTCCTGTTTGAGAAGGGTGTCAAAATAGCGGGTGACCGCGAAAATGTCGACACGGACATGCTGCCTGCGCTCGGCAGATGAATGAGAAGCTCCCGACGGTCGGTCTCCGGACATGGATTCGATCTCCTTTTTAAAATTTGTTTATTGTAAACCTTTCACGCGGATCCGTGAAGAAAAACCCGCGGCCGTGCCCGTTTCGCGTGCCCAAGCGCCTACTTTATTTCTGAGCGACGACGAGCATTTCGAAATCTTCGGTCGTCAATCTGTCGTTCCTCGAAAAAGCCCCCAGCTTCGCGCCGAAAATATCGATCTTGCCATATCCCAGCGTTTTTAAAAGCCACGTGATCTCGCTGGGCGCATAATAGCGCTCATTGCACTTCAGTTCTTTTTTGTTGCCTGAGTCGTCCTCGAAAATAACGGTGTTATGATCGCGGAACGTCATCAGATCAAAAGAACACTCCCCGCACTGGGACTGGCCTTCTTTCTGGACCGCCTTATAGAATTCATTGACGGAATGGAACAGCGGGAACAATCCGTTCAGCGCCGTGAAAATGAGCTTGCCTTTATCCTTCAGCGCTTTTGTTGCGTTCTTGAGGATCTCAAAGTTCATCTCATCTGTTTCCATAAGAGAAAACCCGCCCTCGCAGAGCATCACGGCCAGATCAAATTCACCGTCAAACGGAAGGTGACGGGCATCTTGTATCCGGAAGTCAACGGTCACCCCTGCTTCTTGCGCCTTTTCCCTCGCCCGTTTGATCTGATTCCCGGAAAGGTCAACGCCGGTCACTTCATATCCCCTTTTTGCCAATTCGATCGCGTGACGTCCGGTACCGCAACCGATGTCGAGGATCCGGCAGGACCTGCCGAAAGCGATCTCCTGTTCGATAAAATCACATTCGCCGTCGGTCCCCCGGACGAAACTTTCCTGGTCGTATTTCCGGGCGTAATTCTCGAACAAGGCTTCATACCACGGTTTCATCGTCATAAATCCCTTTTGTCTCTCGCAGGACCGCCCGACAACTAAAATCGAGCGGCGGCGAGAGGATTTCCCGCCTGAACTTCGGCGAGACCCCGCCGATTCTCTGGCGGTGGCGAACCTCTGAGAGCCTTACGACTCCTCCGGTTTTTTTTCCGCCTCCGGACGGGACCCCGCCGCTTCGCAGGCGGTGGCAAGACCGTCCGATAATAAAACCAAACGGAGGGAGTAGGATTTCCCGCCTGAACTTCGGCGAGACCCCGCCGATTCTCTGGCGGTGGCGAACCTCTGAGAGCCTTACGACTCCTCCGGTTTTTTTTCCGCCTCCGGACGGGACCCCGCCGCTTCGCAGGCGGTGGCAAGACCGTCCGATAATAAAACCAAACGGAGGGAGTAGGATTCGAACCTACGAGGCACTTGCGCGCCTAACGGTTTTCAAGACCGCCGCATTCGACCGCTCTGCCATCCCTCCACGTCTCAATTGCCCAACAATCGCTTAAAAGCTTCCCCGCCTTTATAACTTTTGATCTGTCTTTCCCTACGATAGGCATCTTGCTTCGTCAGTCTTTTTTCGACACAAATAACACGCACCGGCAAATGCGCTTTTAGAGATTTTGTTTTACCGCTGTTATGCTCTTGAACGCGCTTCTCTAAGTTCTCCGTGTACCCCACATAATAACGGCCACTCTTGTCACTTTGCAAAATATAGATGTACCACATGTTTTCACTTTAAGTTTTTCCGCCAAAATTTCGACGGTGGCTGCCCTGCCTATCATCAATTTACTATTGGAAGGCAGGACTGTCCTGATTTTATTATCAAAAATTAAAAGAAAATCAGAGCTGCCACCTCTCCACAAAAAAAACAGCACAACGTGACACGCGCAACGCACAATGAATATAAGGCTTCATCGTTGAGCGTTGTGCTATCTTTTATCTTTCCGCAATGTCTTAAAGAATTCACCCAAGAGAAATTTCGCGTCATCCGCCATCACCCCGCCGGTCACTTTCACGCGGTGATTCAGCCGGTCGTCTTCGGTGATGTGGTAAAGGCTGTGGCACGCCCCAGCTTTCGCATCCCGGGCTCCGTAGACCAGTTGCGTGCATTTCGTCATCACAAGCGCCCCGGCGCACATGGGGCACGGCTCGAGGGTGACATACAGCGTCGCGCCCTCAAGAGACCCGCGGTGTTCTTTGGTCTGCGCGGGCTTGGCTTCCGGCATCTGGCTCAGGGCTTCTGATGCTTGCGTGAGCGCGATCATTTCCGCGTGGGCCGTCGGATCATGCAGCATTTCCATCTGGTTATATGCCCGCGCGACGATCTTATTCTTCCAGACCACCACCGCTCCAACGGGCACCTCGCCCTTTTCCAGAGCGATCACCGCCTGCTTGATGGCTTCCTTCATAAAATGCGCATGCTGGACTTTTTCCATGGCCCTGGCTTTCATAGGATCTTACGGGTCCGCGGTCCGGGGCGATCACGATCGCCCGGTCTTCCGCGATCCATAAGGATCATAATCGATGCGTTTATTATAGTCCCGTTCCCATAGATCCTTAAAGGTTAACGGCAAAACACTCTCCTAACTTTGTTATCACAGCAAGGGCGGTTCGGACGATCCCGATCCTTTAAATAGAAAAAGGAGAGCCTGACCGTGACCCTTCGACATTTACGGCCGCACAGTATAGAGGCTGGACCGGCGAGGACCAAATATTTTAGGGACAGGCCCCGGCGTGGGTCCGGGGGACGGCAAATAAAAACGGCCGGTCAGAGAGCCCCGTGCGATGACCTGAGCCGGGGCTTATTTATTTCTGATGATCTTGAGGCCGGAAACGATCATCCCGAGGATCTTCCGAGGGGGAAGCTTCAAGAGCGCCCCGAGGCTGCGTGGCAGATGGCCGGGCCGGAGGTAGAATTTCCGGTAGGCGTCCTTGATCCACTTCGCCAGTTCTTCTTCGGTCCGCCCGTACGGAACATAGTGGACAAATTCCCAGGGGGTTTTGTTGAAATCTTCGAAGGATTTCGTCAGGATCGTGCCGTGTTGTTTCGCGAGCTCATAAAGGGGTGTCCCGGGATAGGGTAAGGTCAGATAGAATTGCGCGTACGTGGGGTTGAGTTCCTTGGCGAAATCCAAGGTCCGCTGGCTCTCATCACGGGTCTCCCCCGGAAGGGCGAACATGAAATTGCAGATCGTTTCGATGCCCGCCTCGTGCGTCCATTTCACGGCATGTCTCGCCTGTTCGAGGGTGAACCCTTTATGGATCAGGTCCAGTAACCGCTGCACGCCTGATTCGATCCCATAATTGATCTGGTAGCAACCCGCTTGCGCCATGAGCTTAAGGATCTCGGGGCTGACGCAATCGACCCTGGTATAGCACCCCCACGGAATCTTCAAACGCTGGTCGAGGATAAGGCGGCACAATTCCGCGATCCTTTTCTTGTCTGCGGTCAACGTATCATCATAAAAGAACAGCTCGTCGGCATGATGGTCCGTGACAAGGCTCTTCATCTCTTCAAAAATCCGCTTCGGCGAATGGTAGCGCAGGCGCTTCCCAAAAGTCAGTTGGGTCGTGCAAAAGGAACAGGCCCACGGACAACCCCGGGAGGACATCAGATGCATCACACGCTGACCGCGATGCTCCGAAGAGTGATGGTAATTTTGCAACTGAAAGATACTCCTGTCGGCAAGCGGAAGGTCGTCGATGTTCTCGATCAGTTTCGCCTTGGGATTGACGACCAAGGAACCGTTCTTTCTCCAGACCAGGCTTTCGACGGAAGCCGGGTCGCCCGCGTCGTTCAGACGGTTCAGCAATTCAAGGGTGGGATACTCCCCTTCCCCCTGGATCAAAAAATCGGCCGGGATATCGTTCAAGGTTTCTGCCGGGAAAGCGGAGCAGTGGGGGCCGCCCAGGACGATCTTCAGGTCCGGACGGATCGCTTTGATCGTCCGGACCCATTTCTGGGCGGTCGCATACGTCGCCGTAAAAACCGGCATGCCGACAAGGTCCGTTTTTAAATGACGGATGCTCGCCTCGAGTTCCTGGGGGGACAATCCTTCGGCGGTGGGATCGATAAGGTCCGCTTCGTGTTGGTTCTTTTTTAAAACGGCCGCAATACAGGCGATCCCTAACGAGGGCATGAGGGCGCCGATGGAGGATAGTTTTCCATATCTCAATCTCAGGTCGTTGGGAGGTTCGATAAAGGTCATTTTCATATTCACCATCCACGATCCCTTTTTATTTTTTTGATCGGCCCCTCCGGGCCACCTGTTCGGTCCCGGACCCCGGCACAAGATGTCTCTCCTCCCGCCCGGCCCTTCTCCAAAGCGGTCGTCGCCCGTTCAGCGGCTTCCTTCACACAATCCGCGTACCGGACTTTTTCCTTGGCCCCGATCTTCCGTACGTCCTAAGCGCCTCGGGTGGGAGTGCTTATTATAGTATCATTCCCGTTCTTTTTTAAAGGTTAAGGGTAAAAAACCGGCGCCTTCAAAAGATCCGAGGACCGACCGGAAGACCATGGAAGATCCCGTCCCGCGGCGCTCATGCCCCTTCGCAGATCGTTCGGAGGATCGCCCCGGCCCGATACGCCGCGTCCCGGACGGCGGGTATCCTCGCGGCAAGATGCGCCCGGATCTTTGCCTCGTCACGTAAGATCGCCCCCAGGGCCACCCCGACACGGTCCGCGTCCCGCAGCGCTTCGGGCCCCAAACAATGCTCCGAGTTCCCGAAAATATCCCGGTGGATCCCCCAAGCTTTCACACTGTAGGCGAAAGCGAGCGTCGGCACGCACGACGAAAGACCCGCGATCACGGCGTGCGTGCGCGCCCCGGCGAAGGCCCGCAACCGCGCGATGATCCATTTCAGTTCCCCGCACGAATATCCCGGGGGCAGCACCCCCACGTCCTTCAGGCGCGGGTCTTCGACGATCCGTTCCATGAATCGATGGTCGCTGTGATCCGGGTTCGCATCGTGAACGTGGGGGATGAGCAGCACAGGCCCGTCGTACTCCCTCCGGACCCGGTGGACGATCTCCCGCGCGAGCGGCAGCCACCGGCATGCCTCCCCGGGAAAAACATAGCGTCCCAGGAGCGGGCTCAAATTGAGGCCGAGGGTCTCGCCCAACCGTCCGAACTTTGCCGCGTCCCCCGGTTCGGAGGGGGACAACACGAAAGCCGGGTCCGCAACATCATGGACGTTCCGAAAAACGCCGAGTTTTTCGAGATAAGCCCGGGTAAGGGATTCCCGGCAGAAGATCGCCGTCTGCCTTTTCAAGTGAGCGGCCATGAAGTCCTCTTGTCCGGGGCGGCTGCCGAAGGGCCCCACCGAGACGCCCCAGAGGATCATCTTCCCTCCCCGACGCAACACAAGGTCGTCCAGATCGAGATACAACGGCAGCGACCCGTAATCCAAAGAGTACGTGTCGCCTCCGACGGACAGAACGGCCCGGGCCTCGTTCAGGTCGGGACGTATTTCACGGTAGGTCCGGTCCTGCCTGGCCCATGAAAGATCATCAAGAACCCAGCGCTTGATCTTGGCGAAGATCCCCTTTCCGCCCCAAAAGGGCGGGACCCTGCGGACGTGCGTAATGTCCGGGTCGCTCTCGATCTTCGACTGCTCTCGCCACGCCGCCTTGGACGGAAAATCACTGCAGACCAGAAATCGAGGCGACCGGAAATGCCGGCGAAGGATCTCGGCCGTCCCCCGCACGATCGCTTCACATCCCCGGTTCAGATAAGGACCGTTCCCCGCCAGAATGAACAAGGGCCTTTTCACAGAGGTTCGTTCCACGAGCTCTCTTTCAAGCCACGGCGCCGCTTTTGCCGGCGCTCCGGTTCCCGAGAGCGGCGACGAGATGGTCCCGCTCATGTTTGTTAAACCCTAGGTAAAAAACGAACGGAATGAAGACCGCCGTCTGGACCGCCCCGAAAAAAAGAAGACTCGGATAGGTCGGAGCCAGATACGGCGCCATGACAAGGCCCGAGACCAAAAGGACCGCCGCCGACGTGAAAAAAGGGGTAAGGAAAGCCTTCCCGTACCGCCCGAGCGGTATCTCGAGGGCCCGGACCACATAGAGCGGTTGGATCACGACCGCCGTGATCAACATCGGGATCGCCGTGCCCCACGCGACGCCGAAGACTCCCATCGTCGGCGCGAGGAGGACGCTCAGGAGAAGATTGAGGATCCCCTCGCCAAGATTGACATAGTTCATGAAACGGTGTTTTGAGATCCCGTAGACCAAAGGAAACACGGGACCCTGGGCCATCACGAAAGCGTTCGGCAAGATCAGGATCAGCAAAAGCGGGTAGGCGATCGCGTGCCCCGGCCCGATCCACCGTTCCAGGAAATCCCGTCCCAACCCCACCGCCAGGGCCCCGGCGAAGGCGGCGACAAACGCCGTGATCTTCGTCACGAAGAGAAATTTTTCGCGGATCCCTTCCAGGTTGTTCCTTCCCTCCTCCTGGCTAAAATACGGATTGAAGATCCCGGTGAGGCCTCCCATGAACTGGTGAAAATACTCATTGATCCCGGACGCGATCCGGAACGGGGTCACGAACCGGACGCCGGAAAAAAAAGTGACCACGAAGGCGTCCGCTCGGAACCGCAAAAGGTCCCCCAGTTTCCCGATGACCGCATAAAAACCGTAGTCGAACATTTGACGCGCGCGGGCCCAGTGAAAGTGACGCGGCAGGACGCTCGTCCTTTTTTCGACGGCCCGGGAAAGCAGGACCTCCAAGAAAGCCTCGGCGATCCCGCAGGCCGCCATGCCCCAGGCAACCCCGATCAAACCGTGCCCATGACGGATCAGAAAAATCGTCAAAAGGACCCGGGCGAGAGTCCCCAGGGTCCTGGTCCCGTAGATCAGGTCATAGCGAAGATGGGCCGCGAGAGTGTTCTCAAAAACAGCCGTGGGAAAAACGAGCCCATTGTAAACACACAGGATCAGGAGCAGTTCCCTGAAAAGACGGATCTGGGCGTCCCCGTTGAGGAACATCGGCGCCGCACAGGACACCCCGAGGACCGCAAGCGTCCAAAAGAACGCGAGGAAAATAAAAAGATAGAACGCCGTTGCGGAAACATCCCGGATGTCCCGGTCCCCCGCCGGCCCTCCGCTTCCGATCGCCCGTGAAAGGAAGCGGTTTGCCGCGGCATAAAGTCCCAGGTTGAGCCCTCCCGCGTAGCCCATGAACGGCAACGCCAGGACCCAGAGGCCGAATTGCATGTCTCCGTACGCGCGGATCATGAGCGGCATCAGGAGGAACACGGCCGTCATTTGAGCGGCCAAACTGACCGCGCTCAGCGCGGGTCCCCAAACCAGTTTTCTCGATCTCATGAGCTCTTTGCTGTCCTCCCCTATCAAAGGCGTTCCTTCGGGAACACATGTCCCGTCCCTTCGCGATCGCTTCAGTATCGGAAGTCCGTCATCCGGTGTCAAGCGGCCTTCGTCCGGACGGGAAAATACTTCACGCGCAAGATCCGGCCCGCGCGTGGAATTTCCCTTGGATCCCGACGATGCGGGACGCGCGTCTTAACTGCGCGCTTGCCCGGTGACCGGAGAACGGGGAATGGGACAATCCAGGGTCGAAGCAAAAGCCCGCAGGAGTTCCAACTCACGGATCTCGAGCCTGCCGTCGCATTCCACGCAACTGACGCATGCCTTGAGGAACTGCTCTTTGACGCCGGGAAAAGCGGATGCCATGTCTCGTAAGGCCTTCTCCGCGTTCTCGAAGGCGAGGGACTCGCCGGGAATGAATTTCCAAACATGGTCCGGGACCAGTTGACGGGCGGCTTTCTGGAACGCCTTTTCCGCGGCCGCCCGGGATATCTGACCCGCCCCCGCCAGGAAGGACAGGAGCACGCCGCACGCCGGCAAGAGCGCGCCGATCGTCGCGTGGAGCGGGCGGGGCCTCGGGGCCTTGCCGAAATAGAAATCGAGGTGATGAAGCACGACCTGTTTGACGGTGAACTCAAAGACCGTCCCCTCGGGGTTCATCGCGATCAGGGACTCCAGATGCTCCCGGAACGCGGGATACGATGCGGGGCTCTGGGTTTTGAGCATCGGGGTCGCGAGGTCAAGGAGCGGCAGGCAGAACTCCAGATTCAGGCTCGAAAAATCCGGGAGCAGTCCGAGCAGCGTCCGGTGAACGTCCGGGCCGGCTTTCCGCGACAAATAATCCAACTGCCGGGCCCTCACTTCGTCTTTCCTCCGGTCGATCAAAAGGCCGTAGACGAGGGCCGTCGCGCCGTCAAGCGATCGTGCGGCATCGCGAAGGGACCGGGGGAGCTCCTCGAGGATCCTTCCGGCTTCGGCCAGATTTTCTTGCGAGGCAGTACCGACGCTCGCGACAAGGGTGTCCGCGGCCGAAAGACCCGCGACGGTCGCAAGCGGCAGGCCGAAGATCGCGGCCCTTCGATCCCATCCTTCAGGCTTCCGGGCCTTGGGCAAAGCGACTTTGATCCGATGATGGACTTTGGACGGCCCGGGAGCGATGGACGTGACCTCCGGATACCGGCCGTCGAACGAAGGGTCCAGCCGTTCGATCCGCTGCACCAGCGGCGGGTGGGTCCCGAGGATCGGGTCCTCGCTCAGGTTCACCCCGTCGGAGAAAAAAAAGTGGCTGACCTCTTCCGCCCTGGACTCCCAGACAAAGGACCCCTCGGAAAGGCCCGCGACCTTTTTGAGCGCCCCGGCGAGGCCGGACGGGTTGCGGGTGAATTGGGCCGAAGAGGCGTCCGCGAGGAATTCCCGCTGCCGCGACACACCCGATTTGATCCAATTGCAGAAAAAAACGCCGACATAGCCCACCGCGACCAGGAGCACGGCGAACAGGAAGATCACAAGGACCGCTCCGGCCCCGCCGCGGCCGGAGCGGCCACTCCCCCCGTACCGGAACCCGCGCAAAATGGTCTTGCCGGTCAACGCGATCAAAAGCAGACCGTTCAAAAACCCCGTCAGGTGCATGTTCAGGCGCATGTCGCCGTTAAAGATGTGGCTGAACTCGTGCGCGATCACGCCCTGGAGCTCATCGCGGGAAAGCAACCGGACCGCCCCCCGCGTGACGCCGATCACCGCGTCCCGGGACGAGAACCCGGCCGCGAAGGCGTTGATCCCGTATTCTTTGTTCAGGAGATAGACCGGAGGGACGGGGACGCCGGAAGCGATCGACATCTCTTCGACGACGTTCAGGACCTTGCGCTCGTCGGGATCGACCGTCCCGGGGTCGATGGCCTCCCCGCCGAGCATCCGGGCGACGGCGGCCCCTCCCGAGGAGAGCTGCAGGACCTTCAGCACCGTGCCGGCCGCCACCACCGAGCAAACGATGCCCGTGACAATCAGAAAAAAACCGGGGTCCCACCACCGGATCGAGGTCACCTGGGCCCCCGTGCGGATGTCCGTCACCCACAACAGGTACCAGCAGGCCCTGGCGGCGATGTAGACGGCGAGGATGGTCCCGGCGACGGCCAAACCGTAAAGGAACAGCAGGAGCAGGGTTCGCTTGCGGGCCTGCTCCTGGTGCTCGAAAAAATTCATGGCCGGAAAAAACCGCGGCTAAAACTTCACGTCCGGCCTTTTGCGTTCCTCGGCGCTTTCGAGCTCGAGCAACGCGGCCGCTGTAAAACCGAACGTGCCCGCGAGCAGGACGTTGGGGAATTTCTCGCGGCCGATGTTGTATTCCATGACCGCGTCGTTGTAGGCCTGACGGGAGAACGAGATCTTGTTCTCGGTCGAGGTCAGTTCTTCCATGAGCGAGAGCATCGTCTGGTTGGCCTTCAGGTCCGGGTACGCTTCCGCCAGGGCGAACAGCTTGCCGAGGGCGCCGGCCAGTCCCGCCTCCGCGGTCTTCAGGTCCCCCATGGCCCGCGGGTCACCGGGCGCCGCCGCGGCCTTCCCCGCCGCGCTCAACGCCTGATTGCGGGCCTGGATCACCGCTTCAAGGGTGCCCCGTTCATGTTTCAGGTAGCCCTGGGCCGTCTCGACGAGGTTCGGGATGAGGTCGTAGCGGCGCTTGAGTTGAACGTCGATCTGGGCGAACGCGTTCTTGTAGCGGTTCCGCAGGATAACGAGCGCGTTGTAAATGCCGATCACGGTGATCACGGTCAAAAGGATAAGGCCGAGCAATACCCACAAGAACGTCATGGAACACCTCCGTTGTTGGATCCGAAAGCCGTTCGAAGCCTCGGATAGTTTACGTCAAAATTCCTTTTTTATTGACCGTTGACCGGACACCGTCCCGGGGGAGACGTTGCAGCCGGTCATCGATTCCCGTCAAGCGGTCCTTGTCACAGTCCTGATATTTGACCCCTTTCTCAAAGCGGGACCGCGGTGGGCTGCCTGACACTTTTGAGCGTCACGGTCACACCCGAAGCGCCGCGCAGATCGAGCAGCACGTCCCCGTAGCCAAGGACGCGGCCCCAGGAACTTTGCTTTGACCGGACCGCAAGAATTTGGGACCTTTCAACGACAACGGTCTTTTTGCGGAAGATCCCGTAGGTCACCGTCACTTTTTGAGGGCCGATCTCATAACGCCCGCTGCACACGAAAACAAACGAGAGGACCAACCAGCACGGAAAGAAAACAACGGTAAAAAGGAACGCCCCCATCAAACCGAGGTAATCGTCGACAAAGAACGGGGCGATCCCAAGCAGGACAAGCCCCGAAAAGAAAAAAGGGAGTTTGGCAATGAACGTCGGCCGCCCTTTCCATATTTTTTCATCCGCGTTCAAGCCGGTCATAAAATCCGGTCCCCCTATTTTCCCGCCCGAACTTCGGCCGCGGTCTTGGCGCCGAGCGACTTCAGAAAAGCGATGAGCTCTTGTTCGCTGAACCGTTCCGCGATATCGAGCGCCGTGCTGTCGTCCGCGTTCACGGCATTGATGTCCGCGCCTTTGGAAAGGAGGTACCGGATCCCTTCCATGTCCTTACCGTAGGCGTGCCAGATGAGGGGCGTGTTGCCTTTAGCGCTCCGCGCGTTCACATCCGCTCCCGCGTCCACCAAGATCCTCAGGATCTCGCCGTCCTGCGCGAAAAGCGGCGTCATGCCGTCCATGTCCTCGCGGGCCCCGACATCCGCACCGCGGTCGATCAGGAACTTCGCCGTCCCCGGGTCCCGGACCACGTGCAACACGCTCTCGCCGAACTCGTTCTTGGCTTTAAGGCTGACCCCCTGGTCCAACAGGCGGCGGACTTCCTCGGTTCGGCCGTTCCGCGCCGCCTCGATCAGAGGGATGTCCAAGCCCGCAGCGGCGGGCGCTGCCTGCGCCGGTTTTTTGAGGACCGCGGGAACAAAAAAACTCATGAAGACCAGCCCTGCGGATAAAAAAACGCTTACAGCGATCAAGGAAACCCGCCAGAAACCGAACTTCCCGCGCCGGATAAAGTGCCCCGCGGCCAATCCAAAGAGCGGGATGACAAGGATCAACAAGCCGTCGGCGCCGCAGGGGGCGACGGTCAGGCACAGGAAGCCATACGTCGCCGCAAAAACGAGTATTGCGACATGCAGGAGAAAATACAAAAAACCAAGGATCTTCAGGATCATCGCTCCCTCATCATCCTTACCGAATGCAGTCGCACCCGGGGAAACCCTCTTTCCCGTCCGTCACGCGGTACAAACGGCTCGCCGTGACCCGGACGTAGAGGTGGTCCTTGGCCGCGCACCTGCGGAACACGGCAAGCGCCTTCCGGTAATGGTCCGCGGCCTCCGGGAGCTGCCCCCGTTCTTGATAGACCCTACCGATATTGTGATAGGACCCGCCCAGGTCAGGACCCGCCGTCGGGTCTTGCCGGCGTATCGTGAGCGCCCGTTCATGGAACTCCAAGGCCTTTTCAGACTTCCCCTGCTTCCGGTAAAGCTCCCCCAAATTATGCAGGACCCTCGCAGTCTCGGGATGCACCGCACCGAGCGTCCGGGCCCTCATGGCATAGGCGCGAAGGAAATCTTCTTCGGCCTTTTCATACCGGCGGTCAAAAAGATACAGGATCCCCCGGTTGCTTAGCGTTTGCGCGACATCCGGATGGTCCTTTCCCAGGATCCTTTCCCGGACGGCCAGGGCTTCATGGAAGAAAAATTCCGCCGAAACCGATTCGCCCCGGTAAAAAAGGGCCGTCGCAAGATTATGGAGGACCTGCGCCCGGAGAAGTCCGGCGGGCCTTCCCGTCCGCTCGTCCGCCTCGAGGGCCTTCCGGAACAGGACCGCGGCGTGGGCGTGATCGGCTTTCTCGTAAAACCGGACGCCCGCCCGGTTCAGGATCTCGGTGACGGGCCAGGGGCCCGGCATGTGCTGGGCGGACGACATCCCCGCGGTCAACAAAAGGACCGTGCAAAGGAAAAAGACCGTAACGCCCCGGCGGATCATAAAGACTCTTTTCTTTTTCTATCGCTCTTTGTTTTCACCCACAAACCCCCCGAAAAATTTTTTGAATTGATCGTGCCCCTGCTGTCTTTGGGCCTCTTGATCCACCGGCTGGCCATACGTCGGGGAAAAGAGGTTCCGGTCGATCTCCTGGCCGGACGGAGCCGGAACTCCCAAAAGCGAAAGGGTCCCCTGGTTTTGCCGGGCGGCCGCAGGCCCCGGGGACACGGCGGGGGCCGAATCAGGAAAGGAAGCTTGACCCCTTGGGGCGACATCCGGCTCGAAAGAGACCTTCATTCCTTTTCGGGGCGCGGTCGATTTTTGGACCAAAGCCGCTTGGACCCGGACGCCTTCGATCTTTGTCACCGTCCAGGTCCCGACCTCGATCGCCATCCCGGTCCCCGTGACGTACCGGACCTTCGCGAGATCGCCGACGGCCGGCGACGCGCCGCTTTTTTGCTCAATGAGAATATCGTCGCCAAAAACACCGGCCACTTCATTCTCACCGCCGCTTTTCGGGGAAGAAAGTTGAGGGGCCTGATAATCGGGAATGAGAGGCGCTCCCGCTTTGACCGCTTTAACGTTCATGCCCCCGCTGGACCGCGCGTTTAAGGCCAACGTATCGAGAAAGTATTGTTTCCCTTCGATCCTTTTCACGCGGAAACGCCCGAGCAGGATCTCCATGAATCCCGCCATGTAGCTCAATTCGATGTCGTCGCCCGCCTGAAAATGGGCCGCCCCGTCCGTCTCCAGCACGGCAGTCACTTCATTTTCCCGGATGATCTTTCCGGTCACGGTGTCATCCGCAGCGTACGCCGGTGTGACCGTCAAAGCAAAAAAAATAGCGGCCCCGGAAACCATCTTTTTCATGGAAAAGGTCTTTCCGTTTTTAATTGTTAAAAGTAAAACCGCCGTTATTGCTGTCACCCCAGATCCCTTGAAAATTATTGTTGGGATTATTGTTCGATGAATTGTTATTGGAAGCACTGCCCGACCGGAACTGTTCCAGGACCGTTTGCCCGCCGCCGTAACTGGCAACACCTTTATTTTCCTCCGCACACACGGTCAACAGCTCCACAGCGCCCGGACAATTGCTGCTGCCGCCCCCTGTGGTCCCGCCGCCTGAGGTGCCACCTGTTGTGGTAAAACCACCACCGCTTGGGGTATATCCGCCCGGGGTGTTGCCCCCGCCGGTAGACCCGAAATTAAAACCGCCTCCGCCGCCCGTATTGACCGGCGGCTTCCATCCTCCCTGCTGGACGATCTGCGCCTGCGTCTGGATGTTCTGCAGCATCAGGTTCGTGAATTGCTGCTGTTGCTGTTGTTGCTGTTCCCACTGTTGTTGTTGCTCCCATTGCTGCTGTTGCATCTGCTGCATGTCCTGCTGGAACTGAAAGTCGTTCTGCTGTTGTTGCTGCTGCATCGCCTGGGTCGCCGCCCGCATGGCCGCGAGAATGTCCTGCTGGCCCTGGGGCGCCCAGCCGCAGTTCATCGCCTGGGCGACCAACGCGTGCGCGGCGTCGAATTGCTGGCTGTCGAGCAGTCCGTAAAAATTGTTCTGGTACGCCACGCAGTCGATGCAGGCCGTGCCGCCCGTGTCCCAGACCAGGCCGATCTGACAGACGCATGCCGGCCGGCCCTGGGGATCATAGCCCGGCTGCGATCCGGGCATGGGGCAGTTGATCTGCGGCGCCCCGAAATACTGGATAACGACGCTGCTCCCGGTCGACGCTTGGACGTTGGCGGCCGGGTTCTGCGAACGGATCATATACGCTTCTTCGGGCCGTGGCGCGTCGCCGAGCGTCCGGGCGTCCGGATTGAACCCCGCCTGGACCAGAACGTTCATGGCCTGCTCAAACGGCATCCCGGTCACGTTCGGCACGGGAGCCATCGGTCCCGCGCCCGGCTGACCGCCCTGGATCGGAGAGTTCATGAGGTCTTCACCGAGCGTCACGCAAAAAGCCGCGTCGATCGCCGCGTCCTCGACGCGCTTCATATAATCCGCCGCCATCTTCCCGAGATACTCGATGTTCTCGACCGTCTTCAGCATCTGGGAGACGGTGCTCGTGGGTTCCGGGCCGAAGAGCTGCACCCAAGTCGTGTACTGCGTTTTGATCCTGGCAAGGCCCGCTTTCATCTCCGCGACCTGCGTCTTCAGAGGATCGATCAAGGCTGCCGCTTCGTCGGGACACTTGACGACATTTTGGGCGGCGCCTTCGATCCGGCTTTGCATCTCCTCTATTTTGTCGAGCGTCTCCTTGCCTTCGGGAGTGTTCTTGATGGGCTCAAGCTGTTTACGGATGTCCGCGGCGACAATGTCGATCTTGGCAAGGAGTGGCGCGATGGCCCCGGCCTTTTCACGCGCGGCGTTGACCTTCGCGCCCGCGTCCGCGATCTTCTGCTCCAGCCCGTTGACCTTCGCGATCACGTTATCCAGGTCCTGAAACCCCTGGAGTTCGCTCTTCGCGCCCGAGACCTCGTCATAACCGCCGCGAGCGCTCTTGACGTCCGTCTGGACGGCCCCGAATTTTTCGCGTGCCTGCGTAAGCATCGGCCGCAGGTCCGCCTCCTCCGCCCTCACGGACTGCAGGATCTGCTGGCGCTCTTCCTGCGAGGCGGCATATTTGATCGATTGCGCTTTTTCACAGACCCGCACGCTGAGTTGTTCCATCTGCGAGGCGGCAGTGGCGATGTATTTCGTGCCTTCATCCGTATCGATCTGGAATTTATTCATGTCCTGGGAAAGTTGCCGGACGCGCTGCGCCTTCGTCTCGAGCGTCTTGGACTTTGATTCGTAAGTCATGACTTGCGGCCTGATCGGCGCGATCCCGGCCTGCACGTCTTTGGCAGTCGCCGTGCATTCATTGCAGAGGGCCCGGGCCGCGTTCGCGAGCGCCTCGGCCTCGGCCACAAGTTTTTCCAGTTCGCCGAGCCGGTTCGTGGTCGTCAGGTAATGCTGCTCGAACGCGGCGATCAATTTGTCGAACGCCTCGTCGTGGACCTTGTGCCGCGCGACCGCGAGGTCCTGGTCCGTCGGCCCTTTGGGTTTCACGGCCCGATCGCGCTCGGAAGTATCGGGGTTCATGCCGACGGCGACCTGCAAGACCTCCGCCTGGGTCGGGATGTCGCTCAGGACCTGAAGCCAAGTGTCGCCGGGCTGGGCCTTGCCGTTCACCGTCTTCCAGAGCTGCCGCCAGAGGTCGTGATTGGAAACACCGCTCAAGGTGGTCTGGTCAAAACTGTCAGGGGCCGTATCCAGCGCGCCGTCCGGAACGTATTTGCGTTTGATCCCGGTCAGCTTGTCGGTCATCGCGGTCCGGATCTGCTCCGGAAGTCCGGCCCATTGGGGATAAGACGACTCGTCGCTTTGGGCCTTGCCCATCAGAAAATACGGCCCGCTCAAAAGCCGGAGTTTGTCGTCTTCCTTCGGGAAGTTGCCGTATTTTTTCTCGGCTTCGTTACGCGCGTCGCGGATCTTTTTGTAGGTCTTGAGGTATTGATCAATGATCCGCGTCTTCTCTTCAAAGACGTCCCAGACGTCGGCCTCCCCCATCAGTTCGCGCTTCACGCCGCGGCTCCAGTCCCACAACCAGACGACAAGATTCACGTAATCCCCACCCGCCTCTTCTTTCAGCTTTTCCATCATCTGTGTTTTGATCCGGAGGTCTTCGGCGATCTTCTGAAGCTCGTCGAACATCGCGACGACCTGACCGCTGACCTCGGCCTGCTGGGCGGCGCGCCGCTGTTCCAAAACTTCGATCAGATGCTTCACGAATTCCAGCTTCACGACCTCCCAGCGCGTGTACCACATGTCGGAGTAATGCTCTTTGAGCTTGGGCCCGACGAGTTCGTGCTTCATCATCTCTTCCATCATGACAAGCCAGGGGTCCTGCTCGGCCACGGTCTCGCGCAACATGTCGTTGACCTTAAACCAGCCGGTGATCCCGTCCAGCGTGTATTCCATCTGGAGCCGCCGCTGGGCCTGCGGCAATTTCAGCTGTTGTTGCATTTCGCGGATCTGCCCCTGTTTTTTTTCGACGAACTGGGCCAGATCGATCTCTTCCCCTTGATAAGTGACCGTAAGCAGTTTCCAGTTCGTCAGCTTGATCTTGTCGCCGACCGTCTCCACGCCGAGGAGCTTGAACTTCGCGCCGTCGTAGAGGTCATCGATAAATTTATCCAGCTCCGTGCTCCAGTAAATTTTCCATGTTTTCTCCGCCGTGGACTCCCCGATGCTTTCGGCCACGGTCAGAAGCGCGAGGGGCGGCACGAGGGTCACGACCATTTCCCATCCCGCGGCCATGTATTTGCCCATGTAAACATTTTCCCCCGTGGAATAAAAAGGCACCCGCCGCCTGAAGAATTCACCCGCCAGCGCGCTCCATTCCCCCTGCCAGAAAAGCCCCACATACGCCGGGATCTCGTCGACCAGGTTCATCGCGATCATGGCCTTTGACGTGGACCGGCCCGCGGCACTCGAGCTCATGGCATCGCCAAAGAACTGGTTGGCGTCCTTGACCCCGCGGCGGATCAGCGTGTCTTTCAGCCATTTGTCGGCCCGCTCCGAGCGCCCGCGCCACAGCTCTTCCTTGATATTGAGCCACTGGGTCCAGCGGTCGCTCAATTGCCCCTCGGGACGTCCCAGAAAAACCGCGACTCTCTTGGCCCACCGGAAATCCTGGGCCCCCTGGATGTATTCGTCCCATTGGGTCGGCATCTCGCCGCGGAATTCGCCCATCAATTTGTCGTCCAGGATATCGAGCATCGTGTTGATCTTCTCGGGCATGGAAAGCAGTTTGGCAGCGGCAAAATTGATCGCCGTCGGTTTTTTTGCTTTCAGCATCGAGTCGATGAACTTGTAATCCTGGAGCCCCTGGACGTCCAGGACCTGGTATCCCCATTTTTTCATGAAGGACTTGTAGTCCCCGCGGAACTGCTCGAGCAGGGTCTTGAACTGCGGGTCGATCTCCTTGATGCCCGCTATCTCATCATTGAGCACGCGGGATTCCACTTCGATCATTTCATAAAGCTGATTCAGCTCGTTCGCGATGCGCTTCGCTTCGGGATTTTCGGAGGGCTTGGAAATATCTTCCGGAGGAGGCGGCAACTTTCCGATGTCCGTCGCGAGCTTTTTCATTTGGATGGTAAAGCCCTTGGCGACGTTCTTCCACATAAGGTCCGCACAGGATTTGTAAAAATCCTTGATGACCGCCTCTTTTGCTTCGATCTCGACCTTATCCTGCCCCCGCGCGTTCTCCGGCCCCAGTTTGACCTCTAGCGGAAAAGGTTTCCCGATCTCCCGGAAGTAATTCCGGATGATATCCACCTGGTTCATTCCGGGGGATTTTTTGTTCTTCTGCAAAAGGTCCGCGAAATCTGCGAGCTTTTTATTCTCCGGCTCGGCCCCCGCCTTCCGGAGATAGGTATTGCTCCGCTCGACGTACTTGGTGGCCTTCATAAAGCTCTCGAGGTCGGTGTAGATATTTTTATGCGCGATGTCATGCTCGAAATGACGGAGCATTTCAAGGCTCATGCCGGGTTCGATGGGCCACTTCAATGTTTCAAGGTCGGCCAAACCCAGCTTGGCAAATTTTGCGTCAAGGACGACCTGCGCCATCGCATCCTTCCCCGAAACCGGCTGCCCGAGGGTCCCGTTGTCGAGGTCGATCGGTTTGATCTTGGCCTTCCCGTCGTCGGCCGTCGTGTAGGTCCTGAAGTTGTCCTCTCCGAACTTCGACCCGTGCTTGGCGACATAGACCTCGTCCTTCCCCATCCCCTGCGGCGTGCATACGGTATCGAACTGTTCGGCGGTCAGGCCTGTTTTGTTCTTGATGAATTCATCGAACGCCTGCTGCATGGCTGAAGCAAGCTCCAGGTTCCCGGACATGAACGTGAAATCGATGTCACCGGCGAATTTCATCTGCTCGTAGGATTCGGTCGGCCAGCTCCCGATCTCGCCGAGGTAGGCCTTGAAGGCGTAATCATTGATGACGTTCCGCCCTTTGAATTGACGCACAACGTGATCGATCCCCTCGAGGACCACTTTCCGGCGCCACGCAAGGAGCTCCATCTCGACCTTGGAGCCGCCGCCCGCGAACTGGTCGCCGAGAAAATATTGCAGTCCCTTCTCGCCGCGCTTACCCTGATAATCCC
>JAHQRI010000134.1 GCA_019052695.1 Candidatus Omnitrophota bacterium | reverse complement strand
AACAAAAAACTTTTTCCGGCTTATTTTCATTCGACCTGCGGCGGCGCGACCACCGCGGCCGACCTTGTCTGGCCCGTCAAACCGCACCCCGCCCTTCGGGGCGTTGAATGCCGTTTTTGTCAAAAGTCGCCGCATTACAAATGGGAATCCAAGGTCCAGCCGTCCGAGATCAAAGCAAAACTGGCGCAACACGGGATGCCCGTCAAGGAAGTTCTCGACATCAAGCTGGGGAAGGTCGATCGCACCGGCCGTGCGCATGTTTTTATGATCAAAAGTACCTGGTGGGAGAAAACAGTGGATGCGGACGCGTTCCGGGTCTGGCTCGATCCCATGAAGCTCAAAAGCAACCTGATCACCCGGATCCGCCGTGCGGAAGACGGCACGTTCATCTTTAAAGGTAAAGGTTGGGGGCATGGCGTGGGTCTTTGCCAGTACGGGATGAAATACCTCGGCGAACTTGGTTATAGCGCCCAAGAGATCCTCGACTATTATTACCCCGGTTCGCAGGTCGTGACGGTGAGCGAGTTGGCGGACCCAGGGTAAGAAGGCCCCGGGGCTCGCGGGTGATGGCTTCTTGGCGAATCGCCCGAATTAGGGTAGACTGTGCGCCTTTGTAAGAGGAATCTTGAAGAGCCAGCACCCGCCCTGATTTTTTGGAAAAGTTTAGGAAATCAGGACAGGCGCTAGTCTCGATGGAATAGAAGAAAAATTAAGGTTACTAGCGCCCGTAGCTTCCGCCACAAAACATTGGCGGGCAGGCAATTGGAACTATCCGATTTCGCCACGGGCTTTGAAAATTTAATGTGCATTCGCCGTAGGTATCCTACCCAAAGCTGCCACGGCGATGTATGGATTCATTGAAAATCAATGCGCCCGTAGCTCAATTGGATAGAGCGTCAGCCTCCGGAGCTGAAGGTTCCGCGTTCGATTCGCGGCGGGCGCGGATTCATTTTTTTGAACTGCGCGGTCCGGGCCCTAAGGAAGATCATGAAAGCCTCCAAACTCCTCAACATCGTCGTGTTCGTGGCGTTGACCGTCGCGGTCCTGCTGGGCACGGTGGGCTTGAGCCGGTGGATCCACAGGGAGCGCGTACTGCGCGAGATCATTGAGAGGCTTGGGTCGGAGACGCGCCTTGCGGACGTGTTGGTCACAAAAAGCGAATATGACGAAGTCTCCAGGCGGGTCAAGACGACGATCAAATTTCTTGAATACGATACCCTGGGGAAACCGCTTGAGCCCAAATATTTCACTTTTCGCGGCAATATCATCCAGTTCCAATCTCTTGTGGTGCGTTTTCAAGACAAATTCGTTGAAGCGGGGGACCGTTTGCGCGGAAAGAGTATTGCTCTTTTTATGAAAGCTTTCGTGCTGGATGGCCCCGATACCCAGGAGTTCGAGATCACTTCCGCCAGTCAAGTTCCCGACGGCTATCGCATTGAAAAAAGTGTAGATCCCTATGAGAAGACATTCTGGGAGGCGTTTTGGCGTTATGCCCTGGACCCCGCGGAGCGGGAGGCGGCCGGTGTCAAGAACGCGCAGATCGAGGCCCCGGGCTCCCTGTTCCTTCCCGGCACGATCTATAGCCTCGTGATCGAACATGACGGGGGCATCCGCATCGACGCGAAACCCGTTCCCGAGATCATGAAGGGAGAGCAGATCGACCGTGCGGCCCGCTAAAGTTCGTGTTTCGGTACGCTGCGTTGCCGTGCTCGGGAGTGGGACGATTCGCGAAGGTTCGCGGGCTTATGATCAGGCGGTCCTTCTCGGGAAAGAGCTTGGTGAAAGAGGGTTTTGTGTCTGTCACGGCGGTTACGGCGGGGTGATGGAAGCCGTGGCTCGCGGCGTAAAAATGGCGGGCGGGCGCAACGTGGGAGTGACCATCGGGCGGTCCCTGAAGAACGTCAACCCGTGGACCGATGAAGCGATCCAAATGCCGTCATGGGAAAAGCGGCTCCTCAAGCTGGTCGAAAAGGGGGACGCCTATGTTTTTCTTGACGGGGCGACGGGGACACTGAATGAGCTTTTTTTTATTTGGGAGATGGCGAACAAAAAGTTACATCAAAAACCCATCATGATCCTCGGCGGCCGGCTCCGCCGACTTATCCGGACCCTGAAAAAGGATCCCGGGTTGCGGGTCCCGCCGAAGCTCTGTATGGTCACATCGGTCCCCGAGGCCGTTCGTTCCCTCGTCAGGGCCCGTTGACGGCGGTCCTGGATCGGTCATGAAATCATCCGCGCTCGATTACACATTACCCCGGGAAAAGATCGCTTTGTTCCCGGCAGGGAAGCGGACGGACGCGAAACTTTTATGTGTGGACAAAAAGACGGGCGCGTGTTCGCACCGGATCTTCCGGGACCTTCCGGACCTTTTGACACCAACCGACCTACTCATCCTCAATGACACCAAGGTGCTTCCGGCACGGCTTTGGGGGAAACGGGTGACGGGCGGTAAGGCCGAGGCGCTTTTGCTCAGGGAGTTGGGAAAAAATATTTGGGAAGTTTTGCTCAAGCCGGGCGGACGGGTGCGGGAAGGTTCGAACCTGGTCTTTGAGAATGAGGAAGTGGTGCTGGAGGCCGAAGTATTGGACTCTCTTATTCCCGGTTCGGGAAAAAGGAGGCTCCGGTTTCTGGGAGAGCGTGTTGCGGAAAAGATCCGGAAGCTCGGTCGCGTTCCGCTGCCGCCCTACATCGACCGGCCGGACCTTCCCGATGACCGGGAGCAGTACCAGACGGTTTTCGCGGAGAAAGAGGGCGCGGTCGCCTCGCCGACGGCGGGACTTCATTTTGACGAGGCCCTGCTCGACCGCATCGCCGGCATGGGAGTGGGGATCGCTTACGTGACGCTCCACGTTGGCTATGGGACATTCCAGCCGATCACCTCGGAACGCGTGGAGGACCACCGGATGTTCGAAGAGGAGTACGAGATACCGGTCGCAACGGCCCGTATGATTGGCGAGGCGAAACGTGACGGTCGCCGCGTTGTTGTTTGCGGGACGACCTGCGTCCGCGCCTTGGAGGCGGCGGTCGCCCCGATCGCGTCCGGAGACGCCCGGACCGGGACGGCGGCCGAGACGGGAGATGCCTGGGAACGGGGAGGCGATGTTTTGAGCATGAGGACCGGCCAAGGGAAAACATCCATTTTTATCTACCCTCCGTATGATTTCAAAGTTGCGGACGCGTTGATCACGAACTTTCACATGCCGAGGAGCACGTTGCTCGCGATGGTCGCGGCGTTCCTTGGACACGACAAATTGATGGCGGCTTACCATGCCGCCCTTGCAGGCGATTACCGCTTTGCATCGTACGGTGATGCCATGTTTATTTATTAAGGGAGAGAGGATCCAATCTTTAAGCCCTTGATAGGATGACTGAGAGGAAAATGAAAAAATTCGGTTTCAAATTGTTAGCGACGGACACGAAATGTAACGCGCGGGTCGGACGGGTCACGACACCGCACGGAACATTCGAGACACCGGTTTTTATGCCGGTCGGTACTCAGGGCAGCGTGAAGGCCATGTTGCCGCGTGATCTGAAAGAAGCCGGAACGGAAATCCTGCTTTCCAATGCGTACCACCTTTATATCCGGCCGGGCCTTGAGATCATCAAAAAACTTAAAGGGCTCCATCGATTCATGGGGTGGAACGGGCCGATCCTTACCGATAGCGGCGGGTATCAGGTTTTTTCTCTTAGCAAACTGCGGAGCATCTCGGAGGAAGGGGTCAGGTTTAATTCCCATTTTGACGGTCGGGAGATCTTCCTGACCCCCGAGAAAGTGATCGAGATCCAGGAAACGCTTGGCAGCGACATCGCGATGATCTTTGACGAGTGCCCTGCCGCGACAAAGGATAAAAAAACGATCGAGAAAGCCGTTAATATCACCCTGCGGTGGGCGAATCGCGCCAAGAAGCGCCACAAGCTTGGAAGTCAGGCCATTATTGGGATCGTTCAGGGGGGGACCTTCAAGGACC
>JAHQRI010000133.1 GCA_019052695.1 Candidatus Omnitrophota bacterium | reverse complement strand
GTCCAATCCCGTGCATTCAGTAATGGTTACCAATCGCGGCCTTCACACGTCCTGTAATGGGAACTCCCAGCAGAATCGCGTAACGCCGGACTGACCGGACACGGTCACCAAAGAGGTACCTTCGGAAGCGATCTACCTTTATGATACGGACCGCGACGAGTGGTTCTCGCCGACCCACCATCCTTTGAACGACCCGAAATCGAGCTATGAGTCGGAGTTCGGGGTCGATGGTACAGCGGTCTTCCGGATGACCCGCGGGCCGATCGCGACGGAACTGACGGTGTTCGTGCCGCCGGACGACCCCCTGGGCGTGTACCTGCTGACCCTCAAGAACAATGATGACCGTATCCGCCGATTCCGCGTCGCACCTTATTTTCAAATGGCCCTGGCCTTCCAGCCGGAACGCTCCGGGCCGCTCGGAACGCATTATGACAAGACCCTGAGCGCCCTGTTCTTCGAGAATCCCCGCAACATGTTCCGTACCGGGCCCGCCTTCGCTTCGATGTCGATCCCGGTCGATCGGGTGGAAACGAGGCGCGGCCGCTTCTTCGGATCGGGACGCGGCGTGCAGCATCCCTACCTGGTGGAAAAGGGAGTGCCGGACGCGACGCAATTCACGGACCAGGGACAGATCGCCGGTTTTCTCGGTAACGTGGAGGTCCCGGCGCGTGGCGAGCGCACGGTGGCGATCATTCTGGGCCAGACCGAGGATCGCAAACGTGCCGTCGAGTTGGTCCAGAAATACAAGAACCTCGAGACCGTCCGCAAGGGCCTGGATGCCACGCGGAAGTGGTGGCTTGGATTGATGAGCACGGTCCGGGTCACGACCAGCGAGCCGGAATTCGACCGCTATCAGAACTGGCTCAAGTACCAGGCGTTGGCCGAGCGTGTGTGGGCCCGCCGCGGTTTTTATCAGACGAGCGGGGCCTACGGTTTCCGCGATCAGTTGCAGGATACCGTCAACCTGACCTGGGTCGACCCGGCGCTGGCGCGAAAACAGATCCTGCTTCACGCCTCCCAGCAATTCATCGAGGGCGATGTGTACCATTGGTTCTTTACCCTGACGGACGGACGTTCGGCCTTTTCCTGCCGCTCGCACGCGTCCGACAACCTGCTGTGGCTCGCGTGGGGGACCGCCGAGTATGTCCGCATCACGGGGGACACGTCGATCCTCGACGAGATGACCAGTTACGTGGCTTCGGAATTCCCGTTCGCGCCGTTGCCGAAGAACAAGCAGGGCTGGGGCGCCTTGTACCAGCGCTCGACCCGTGCGGATACGCTCTACCGGCATTGCATGCGTTCTATCGACACGGTGCTCGACAAGCGAATGGGCCGCAACGGCCTGCCGCTCATGGGCGTCGGCGATTGGAACGACGGTCTCGACGAGATCGGGAGCGAGGGGAAGGGGGAGAGCGTGTGGCTCGGGTTCTTCCTTTACTACATCCTGAAGGATATGCTCGGGATCATCGAGAAAAAGGACGGGATGGCTCGCCGGGCGCATTATGAGCAAAAAATGAAAGACCTTGCCGCGGCCTTGGAAAAGACCTGGCGCGGTGACCGGTATCTACGCGCCATTCACGACGACGGCACGGAGATCGGCGTCCGGGATAGCGGGGTCTGGGAGATCGACGCTTTGACGGCTGCGTGGTCCGTCATGACCGGGATCAACCTTGAGCGCGGGCTCGCGATCTTCAACACCGCGCTGCGCGTTCTTGAAAAGGGGAGCGTGATTCTGCTCGGGTGGCCGGCACTGCGCGAAGACACGAAACCTTATCTCGGGCGAAGCAGCAAGTATCCCGAGGGCGTTCGTGAGAACGGGATGTACTGCCACGGCGTGCAGTGGCTCGTGCGGGCCGCGCGCATTCTGGCCGAAGAGTTCGAAAAACACGGCGATCGCGCCAAGGCGGACGAATATCGGGCGACGGCGTACCGGCTCTGGCGGGAGATCTCTCCCCTGGCCCATGTAACGCCCCAGGAGATCGAAGTCTACGGGGGTCAGCCCAATAAACAGCCGGCTGATTTTCTTACGACGTTCGAACCGGGCCGAATGATCTGGAACGGCTATACGGGAGCCGCTGGCTGGATGCTTCGGCAGGCGATGGAGGGTGTGGTGGGTGCCACCCTCGTGAACGGTGAGATGGTCTTGCCTGGCGATCTGGAGCGGCTCCGCGGGCCCATGAAGATCACAGGTGTCCACCGCGACGTGAGTAAGAGTCCCTACAAGGTCGTTCCCGCTTGAAGTAAAAGAGAAAAATAGTAACGCCCTGGTTTCAAGGATGCAGGATCCATTGAAACCGGGGCGTTTTTTAGCGACGTCGGCGACATGCTTGCGCTGGGATGCGGGCCCAGGAGTTCTTGTCGTCGCCGGAATGTTCCTCGAAATCCTGCAACACTAAGCTACCAGAAAAACCACCGCTTCGATCTTTGCTTCACGGGCACGACAACGTCCACATTGGCCGGGGTGTCTCCCGTCGAGCTGACGGTTACAAAATCAGGTGTTCTGGTGTCGGGATCGAAGACCGTGATTGTCTGTTCCTGAGGTTTGGCCTTCTTTGTCACCGAATCCCATGTGATGTCGCCGTATGGATCTTCGGGAATCGCCGCCCGCACGTTCTCTTCCGGGGTCGCGGTGTTCACAATGTCATCTGTCGCTTCCGGAGTGACTTCACACCAACAAGTCGGGACGGTCAGGAGAAGAAAACCGCCCAGGAGAAGGATACTCTTAGCGGCCATAAGGATTCTCCTGCGTTGGGGCGGATTGAGTGGCATAACTGTCGGCCGCGCCCTGGATGGGGGCTTGGGCGGCTGCTAAGACCGTACCGACCGGACGGCCCACGGGGGATACGGTGTCGTAGGCCGTTTTCCCGGCGCATCCTGTCAACAGCAACAATAGAAACGATCCCAGGATCATTCGCATCATTGGAGTGCCTCCACAATATCTCCGGACTGCGCTGGTTGACTGAGATAAACTGATTGGGCTTTGCTGTATTTATCGAACGCTTCTTCCACTGTGGCGGTTCCCAGGACCTTTGATTCCTGGCCGAGCTCCATCCCGGTGTCCGGATCGATAATGCTTTCACTGGGTCTCAAAACACGAAGGACCTGGCCTTTCATCATCCCACTTTGGGTCCCGGCGTTGACGAGGATCATGCCGTCCTCGGAGAGTTTGATGACCTTGCCTTTCCATGCAACGGCCCCCATTTGAGTGGCGATGTACTGGACAGCACGATCGATCGCCATTTGGGTGGCCTTGCCCAAGGGTGTTTTTTTGAACGCGCTCTGTCCGAAATCAACAACTCCCGCGCTCGCAGAAAAAGCGACGCCCCCCTCCGAAGCATCCCCCTCAACGCGCTGGGAAGCCAGGACCTGAGAGGTGCTTGTATCGATCAACCGGATGATGACCGCGACATGAGCGGTGGCAGAGTCATTCCGGACCGAAACCCCGTAAAGTTTGAGTCCCTGGCCCCCGCTTGATTTGGTTTCGTCGAATTCGGTCACGGCCCCCTGGATCAGGATCTGGGCTTTCTTGATGTTCCCGGACTGCGCGCCGGTGCCCGCTTTGGAAGCACGGTCGCTTGCCGCGAGATTTTGTTCGGCCATAACGGCATCCAGGGCTTGGCGCTCCAGAACGATGAACTGGCCGCTTTGGATCAGGGCATCGGTTAGCATGTCCGCCATGCCGGTCCCGACGTGCCAGGAACCCGAGGCGTTCGTTTTGTTCTCGAATTCGGATACCGCGACGGTTTTTTTCAGCGCGGCGGCCTGGGCCATAGTGCTAAAGCAAATGACAAAAAACAAAAACCCGGCACACACGATCGTTTTCCGCATGAGGATCGCTCCTTGTTGGATCGTTGAAAAAGAACGCATTATTATAAAACTCGCGCCCCAGATAGGCCAGATACTTTTGTTGACGTGTCGTAAGCTAATGAATTGTCCGGTTTCCGTAGCACATGAAATGTCCGCTTTTCAAGGACGGGATAATAGAGCTCTCGTAAAGGAGGGCCACTATGAACTATCCCCCGTC
>JAHQRI010000030.1 GCA_019052695.1 Candidatus Omnitrophota bacterium | reverse complement strand
CTTCGAATACTGCGCGCTCATTTGCAAGCTTTTTCTCCCCAGATCATCTGTACTACCGCGGTCGCTTCCCAGAATTCTTTCATCGAGCGGATCGCCCTGGCCGTCAAAAAGGAATGGCCCGATAAGTACCTTGTCTCAGGGGGCGTCCATGCCACCTTGAGGCCGGAAGAAACGATTGCCGGTCCCTTTGACGCGATCTGCCTCGGTGAAGGTGAGTATCCCCTATTGGAACTTGTGGGCCAGATCGCGAAAGGAACAACCCCGAGTCAGGTCCCGAATTTTTGGATCAAACACGCCAACAGAACGATCGAAAAAAACCCTCCTCGCCCTTTTCTCAAAGACCTCGATTCCTTACCCTTTCCCGACAGGTCGATTTGGGACCCTTGGGTCCAGGAAGAACCCGGCGGAGAGCTGTCCGTCCTCCTGGGACGCGGTTGTCCGTATGATTGCACCTACTGTTGCAACCACGCGCTGAAAAAAAGCGCCCCCGGGAAATACGTTCGCCTGCGCACCCCTGGAAATATTGTCCGAGAGCTCGCCTCCCTTCTTGCGGCTGACCCTCAACGCGCACGGATCTATTATGAGATCGACACCATTGCCTCAGACCCAGCCTGGTTCGAGGAATTCTGCGAACAACTTCAGGCCTTCAACAAGGGGCTCCGCCATCGTATCGCTTATGGGTGCAACTTGCGGGTCACCCCGCTCACCAAAGACCCGGCCATTTTTGACAGGCTCAAAAAGGCAGGATTTGACACGATCAACATCGGTCTCGAATCCGGAAGTGAGCGGGTCCGCCGGGCCGTATTAGGACGGGATGGTTCCAATCAAGACCTTCTTGACGCCGCAGGGATGGCACGCGCCTTCGGCCTGAACGTCCGGGTATACAACATGATCGGGATCCCTGGAGAGAGCGTTCAGGAACATGGGGAAACTGTCGCAATCAACCGTCAGCTGCAACCTGATAGACACTACACGAGCATTTTCTCCCCCTATCCCGGAACCGCGCTTTATGATCTTTGCTTTCAAAAAGGCTACCTCAAAAACCCCTTGAACGTCCTCTGGGAACGACGGCAGGCCCTTTTAGACCTTCCCGGCTTTACCAGGTCCCAAATCCAAAAAGCCTATACATGGTTCCACTATCGTGTTTATAAGGGACATAGGCCCCTTTGGAAACTTTGGTTACAAACCTTAGCCGTCAAACTCCGGTCGGATGAACGGATGTATCCCTTATTCCAAAGAATATTTCAATGGCCACCGCTGGCCCGGTTACACCGGGACCTGATCGAGAACTAACACATCAGGATCATTTTAACATCACTCCCTTCGGACCTGCCACTTCGGTCTTAAGCACATATCACCCTTTGGGACGGAAGGGACATGTGTTATGATTCCTCTCCATATGGATCAAGCCTCGACCCTAGCACTTTGGGTCTTCCTTTTTTTCCTTTTCGGGGGTTGGCTTTACCGCATTGGACGCGCACTTTCCGAACTGCGGCACGCCCCCATGTTAAAACCCTGCAGCACGGACGCTCGCAAGGGATCTGTCTCGGTCCTGATCCCCGCAAAGAATGAAGCCTTGAACATCGCGGATTGCGTGCGCTCGTTCCTGCCCCAACTTGGTGACACGGATGAGGTGATTGTTATTAATAATAGTTCCACGGATGATACCGAGACCATCCTCAGATCGCTGGGAGCCCAAACGATCACGCCCGGCTCAAGTGAGAGCCCCCCCCCCGGGAAAGTGCCTTTGAAGTATTTGAATACCCCGCCAACGCCGGAAGACTGGACCGGAAAAAATTTCGCGCTCCATCTGGGAATCCAACATGCCCACGGCGATTGGTTCCTGTTCACGGACGCCGACACCCGTCATCAACCCGGCAGCATCAACGCGTCGGTCTCGCTCGCAGAAAAAAGCTCCCTCGATCTCCTCACGCTGCTCCCTCGCTGCCTCGCACACGGATTCTGGGAAAATCTGGTCCAACCCTGCGCCATGGCCTATATGGGCCTTTGGTTCCCGCTCCGCGAGGTCAATGACCCTCGATCCAAGACCTTTTTTGCGAATGGGCAATACTTATTGATCCGCAAGGACCACTATACCAAGGTCGGAGGGCATCTGGCCGTCAAGGCGGCCTTTCTGGAGGATTTTGCGTTGATGAAAAAAACCAAAGAGATGAGCAGGCACGGCTTTTGCGGGTTCGGAATGGATGTTTACGGCACGCGGATGTACGGCTCCTTCGAAGCGATCTGGCGCGGGTGGCGGCGGATCTTTCTTCACGCGTATGAGCGAAGGCCCGCCCTTCTGTTCCGGTGCTTCGCAAGCGTTGTTTGTTTTTCGGTTTTGCCGCTGGTGATCTTGGTGGGGTCCCTGACGGGGTCCAGAGAGCTTCTGATCCTGAGCGCCTTGATCACGGCCCTAAGTTTGGGGACCGCGGTGAAAGCCTACTCGATCGTCCGAGCCCGAAAGGCTTATGCCCTTCTCCATCCTTTTGCGGCAATGATCTTCGCGGGGATACTCTGCGACGCGTTCCGGATGGCTCTTTTCAAACAACGCACGCACTGGCGATAGCTACGAATGGACAAGGACACGTGAACGTTCTTTAAGGCGGAACGGGCTGGGTCAAGGAGCGAAGATCGATTCCCTGCCTAAGATCTGTTTCGGGAAGAGGGTGAATCTTTTTTCTTTGTTTTGCGTTTTTCGGTGTCTTTGATTCTGCTTTTAGATTTTTTTTTACTTTCTTTTTTAGATCCGTCTTTGATTCTGTCTTTATTTTTATTTTTTATTTTGGACTTGTCGATAACCGCCTCTCCGGCTTTTCCCTTGGACGAGGCAGATGTTTTCTTAACGTCCCGGGTTTGCCCCCTGTTCGATTTTCCGTCCGTGCCGCTCAAGGCGTCCCCTTCTTCAGAACCCGCTGACAGATCCCCGTCTATTTCTTCCGGAGACTCGACAGGGATCATCGGATCCAGCATATCCTTGATGGACGTGGCACCGGCCCGTGGCGCTCCAAGAGCCAAGATCCCTAAAGTCAGTAAAAAGATGCCGATCTGTCTCATCCGCCCCTCCTTACTCTAAATGACCAGATAACCGGCTTTCACCGCGTAGTGGATCATTGTTTTCAAGAACGCGAAATCGGTCTTGGGTAGCAGGATCTCCGTCCCGCGAAGGATCTCGCGGGTATTGGTCACATCGAACGTCAGCTGCCCGTTCAGATAACCCAAGTACGGCTCCATGATAGCGAAGACCATCTGCTCCTGAGGCGGCAGTTTCGATTTCCGGAACTCCTTCGGGTCAATGATCTCGATCGGTGGGACGCGCGGGTATTCCTCTTTAGCCAGTTTCAGGAGCATCCCGATCGTCGGCGGATGCGGAGCCACCAAATGGAACGCCCTGTTAATGCTCTTCGGGTTGCTCACGATGGCGCAGGTCGCTTTGATCACAAAATCGATCGGTACAATGTTGAACGTGTTTTCGAGCCGTGTCGGCAACTTCGAAATGGCGCCGTGGGCGAATAATTTGAAAAAAGGGTAAATGACGTTGAAATCCGAAACCTCCCCCGTCTCGGAATGGCCAACTACGATACTGGGACGGATCACGGTCGTCGGGAGGCCTTTAGCCATGGCCTCCCGCACCTTGGTTTCAGCCTTATATTTGCTCGATTCATAATAATTCGCAAAAACGGGACTCTGGGGCAGAACGTCTTCCTTGGAACAGTGTTTCCAAACACTACCCGCCACGAAGGCCGTGCTGAAGTAAACGAACCGTTTCAGCCTGCCTTTCTTGCGAAGGTCCCAGGCGAGCTCCAGGGCATGTTCGGTCCCCCCCACATTGATGGCTTGACATTCCTTCTCGGTCCCGTTAAGCGCCGTCAGGGCCGCAATGTGATAAAAAACTTCGCACTCGCGCTCAAGAAAATCGAGATCGTCTTTGCGGACCCCGAACTTGTGATGCGTCACGTCCCCTTCGACCACCCGGATCCGGGCACCCAAATGTCGGTCGAGCCCCACGCCCTTGAGGATCTTTGCGGCACGATCCGCGTGAGAGTTGCGACCCTTTGCCCGTGCGAGGATTGCGATGTCCGCCTTGGTCGTTTCTAGCAGCTCTTTGACCAAGTCCTGTCCCAAAACACCGGTCGCTCCGGTCAAAAAAATAAGTTCATGAGCCATCGTATTTCCTTAGAGCTAGACAGATATTCTGCCCACCAAAACCGAACGAATTGGAAAGCGCCAGGGTCACATCGGCCCGCCGCGCGGTGTTCGGCACGTAATCCAGATCGCATTCCGGGTCAGGCTCTTCATAGTTGATCGTCGGAGGCAACACCGAGTCGCGCATGGCCAAAAAACAAATGATCGCTTCAACGCCCCCCGCCGCAGCGATCATATGCCCTAACATCGATTTTGTCGAGCTCACCGGTACTTTGAACGCGTGTTCCCCGAACACTTTTTTAAGCACACGCGTTTCGAGAAGATCGTTCACGGACGTGGAAGTTCCATGGGCGTTAATGTAGTCGATCGCACTCGGTCCGACCCCCGCTTTTTCCATGGCGATCTCAATGGCACGCGCGGCACCCCTTCCCTCGGGGTCCATGTCGGTCAGCCGGTACGCGTCCGCCGTGGACCCGTAACCGACCACCTCGCCGTAAATATGAGCTCCCCGTTCACACGCATTCTCCAAAAGCTCAAGGATCAAGACCCCTGCCCCTTCGGAGATCACAAAACCATCGCGCTTTTTATCAAACGGCCTGGACGCCTTCTCCGGGGCGTCATTCCTCGTGGACAGTGCCGTTAGCAGACTAAACCCCGCGACACCCATCGGGTAGATCATCGAATGAGATCCGCCGGCCATCATGACGTCCGCATCGCCACGCCGGATCCATTCGTAGGCCTCCCCCAGCGCCTGGGACGATGCCGCACACGCTGTCAGACAATTCGATACGGGTCCACGAATATCGAAAAGGCGCGTTAAATGGGATACGGTCATGAAAGGCTGCCCTTCGAACTCCCGAAGCGCGCTCATATTTTCCCGAGCATGCCGCAAATACCGCGACTTATTAACGATGTCCGGCCCTTCCGTCGCAAAAGAAGCCACAAGAGTCTTCACGAAAGGATCAAAGTCGATTCCGCTGTCTCCGGCCCCGAAGTAAATACCAAAACGGTTGGGGTCCACTGCAAGGGGCCTAAGCCCGGCATCCTTGTAAGCTTCAGCGGCGGCCTGAAGCGCAAAAAAGGTGCTCCGGGTCGCGCAGGCAAGCGGGGGATCGTGTTCCAACCATTTTTGGAAAGGGAATCCCTTGACCTCCCCGGCGATGCGGGTCTGGAACCGGCTCGCGTCGAAAAGCGTGATCGGTCCAATACCAGACCGGCCTTGCGTGAGGCGAAGCCAAGTGTCCCGGACACAATTCCCAAGAGGTGTGACCGCACCGGTCCCGGTGATCACCACGCGCCGCTCAGACATGTCGGAACACCAAAGATGCGTTTTGACCTCCAAAACCGAAAGTATTGAGAAGGGTCGTGCCCACCTTGCCGCGTTCCGCCCTGTCGCGTACGAACGGCAAAGGACACCGGGGGTCCGGATTTTGAAGGTTCGCCACGGGGGGGATCACCCCTGTTTGGGTGATCAACGCCGCCGCTACCGCCTCCACGGCACCCGTACCGTAGACAAGGTGCCCAGAAATCGGTTTGACCGCCGTGACCCGCATCTTTCCGAAGGTCGGGGCATAAAAAGAGTGAACGGCCAACGATTCCTGAATGTCCTCTTGAGGGATGCCGCTCCCGTTGGCCACGATAACATCCACATCCTTCGGTTCACAGGCGGCATCTTCAAAGGCCCGGCGGATCGCCACACGTTTCCCGGAAAAATCATCGGGATCACGAGGGTCATAATTGAAGTCCGAGGAAGACCCGTAACCGACCATTTCAGCATAGACCCTTGCTCCTCGTTTTTGAGCGCTTTCCAATGATTCGAGCACGAGAACACCCGCGCCTTCTCCGAGGACCATGCCATCATGCGCTTTATCGAAGGGGCAGTAGATTTTTTCCGGAACTTCGCGCCGCTTGGAAAGAAAACCAAGTAGATCGAACCGCGAAATCCCCATCACGTTCAGTTTGGAATCGGTACCGCCCGCCAACATGATGTCCGCATCGCCCCGTTCGATCACACGATACGACTCACCGATCGCCTGAGTACCCGCAGCCGAAGAGGTCGTGATCGTATTGTTCGGGCCCCTCAGCTGGTTCACAATGGATACGTGGCAGGAGGGCATGTTCGGAAGGTACTTGAGGAACCATAGCGGAAAAAGAGCCCGGACCCCTTCCTGCCCGAATTTATTCATGGAAAAATGCCCGGACTCATCTAACCCGTTGCGGAAACCGATGCCGACTTCATCCAGATCATTGTTAATGACGCCCGTTCCCAGGGTCACTCCAAAACGCGTCGGATCATTATTTTCCAACGAAAGCCCCGCGTCTTTGAGCGCCAAGCGGCTCGCCGAAACCGCCAACTGGATCTCCCGGGACATAACTTTAAGGGATTTGCGGTTCTCGATGAACTCCCGAGCATCAAACTGCGTCGCCGCCCCCACACCCCCCAGATAAAAATCACCCAGCTTGAGGTAAGCAGGGTCTTTGATCGCGGGACATGCGTTCACCACGGCGTTCCAGTAAGGCTCCCAACCGTTCCCGCAAGAGGTAATAACCCCGAATCCCGTAAGCACAACACGCCGTCTCAAGCTCATAAGGAACCGGTCAGCTTCCCACGAACATCAAAGTATTCCATGAAAGCATCGTGAAAGGTAATGGGCCGGGTCCGCGCCGGTGTGATGCCTTCAACGGCCATGAGCAGGAACTTCGATCGGGCGATCACCTCCGAGGCCGCCATGATCCTACCCTCGAGCCAACCTCCCTCGGGTCCCAACCCATCAGAGCGGGCCTCGATCTCAACAGGTGTTCCCGGGTCAGGCACCTTTGTGACGGAAGCACTTTCGATCTTGGCGAATAGAAGGTCTTTTTGATAATCGCTCTCGGCCCCGACAAGGAGACCTCCCGTTTGCGCCATCATCTCTATGAACAACACTTCAGGACTGTACGGCGAGTCAGGGACCCTAGAACAAGTAAGGGCCGTTTTCCCTTTATGAATGCAGCGCACCTTTTCCAAAAGCAGCCAACGCATGCTACCTCCACACCATTGCTTGAGCCCCGATAAGATCCCCGCTTCGGAAAAAACGCCCCTGCCCCCGATAGACGGCCTTACGGCATCGTGCTGGACGCCACTCCATTTCAAAGAGATCCGTCGCCCGGCGTCTCATACGCATCCCCCGGAATCCCTGGAGTCCCATCCAGGACTCCCCACAAGCTTTGAAAAAAGCCTCTTTGGCTGCAAAAAGCTCCGCGAACCCTTGAAGGGAGATCTTCCCGAATTCCCGTTTTTCAGAACGGTTCAAAAACCGTCGGAGGACATACGCACGATGTCGGGAGAGAAAACGCCGCACGCGCTGGCGGGATATGAGGTCGACCCCCACCCCTTTTAAAGCCAAAGACCGGCGTTTTACTGGCAGCATTGATCAGAGCAGGAGGTCTTTTTCTTTAATCGGTCCGTAAGATAATTGAGGATCATCTGGACGGTAAAACAGTCCGCCAGTTTGGAGATCTGCGGATCTTTGGAAAATTCATCAAGCTCAAGGTAAGGCAGCTTCGCACGAAGCTCGACAAGCCCTTCGGGGGTCACCGTCCCCTCTTTTACAAAGCGGTCGTCGTTCAACAGATTATTCGGGAAAAGATCTCCGCTCGGGATCTTAATGTCAAACGTTTTTTCCAAACGAAAAATTATGTCGATAAAATCGATCGACTCGGCGCCAAGATCCCGTTTCAGGGACGCCTCCGGAATGATCTCGCTCTCTTCCACGCCCAGCGCGCCGGCCAATGTCTGTTGCGCCTTTACAAGAATCTCATTGTCCATGATCATTGCTGGTCCTTCCTTCTTTTTGTTTATGCGGACGCTGTTGATGTTCGCGGGTCTTTCACCCTCGCCAAGGTCAACTTCGCCGAGACCGCGACCTCGCCCCGAAAAAGCAGTTTGGCATCCCACACCGTGTCCTCACCCGCGCTCTGAACGAGAACAAGCCGGCTCTCCCACTCGTCACCAGGGCGGAGATATTTCGAGAAGCGCGTCGCCCGGATCTGTTTTAAAAAAAAATGCCGCCCCTTTTCTGATTCCAAGGACTCCAGGTATCTTTCCGCGGTCTGTTTGAGCATCTCGAGTGCAAGGACCCCGGGAAGAACGGGAAAATCCGGAAAATGGTCCTTAAAAAACTCGGACTCCTCGGGGATACGGCCGCAGGCGGCGATCCCCTCGCCCGGCCTTATCCAAAGCACCTTATCGATCGACAATGTCGTCATAGCCCCGCGCGATCATGTTCTCTCGAACACATAAAGCCCGTTTAAAATTCGAAGACCCGCAAGCCAAGTTCTGAATTCTGTAAAAAAGACCTGCCTAAACCCGTGGCTTTCGAAAAAAACCGTCCATTCCTCTTTTTTCCGGAACTGGTGAGGGTGCCCCAAAAGCTCCAGATTCAACAGGCGGTCACGGCAGATCGTCCAGAACCGACCCCAGAAGTGGCGATATAGATCCTCAACGACTACGACCCTAGAACGCGTAACGCGCCACACTTCCCCGAGCAACGCCGCCGGATCGGCCACATGATGCAGGACCGTCACAAGCAGCGTTACGTCAAAGCTCTGGTCCGGAAAGGGAATTCTTTTCCCATCATAGATCAACACCGGAGCTCTATGATACCCCGGTTTAATAACATCCAAGACCAAGGGCTGGTGCCCTCTATCACGAAGGGGTTTGTCATAAAAACCCCACCCCCCGCCCACATCAAGAACACGGCTTCCCGCGGGTATGCTGCTTTCGAAAAGCCGGACGATCTTCTCGGCACGTTCCTCTAAGGCATCGTGCGCCCAATTCTCCACGAGAAAATCCAGAAAGGAGCGTAAAAAAACCTGCACCTGTTTTCTAATAGAATTCACGCTGTAGGACATTCCCGGTCTATGAAGGGAAAATTATAGCATAGTCGCTCTTTTCCCAAAAGATTTCTTTTGTTCCCTGGTCTGGGTATTATTCAAGAAAATACATTGATTTTTAAATTGAATCTCGCTATCTTACCCGCCATGTCACAATCTCTTCAGGGTAAAGTTGCCCTCATCACAGGCGCATCACGGGGGATCGGAAAAGCGACCGCCAACCGGCTCGCCGCTGAAGGTGTCCATATCGCGGTCAATTACTTGCAAAATGAAGAAGCCGCGCAAAAAACCGTCACTGAGCTCAGGTCCCAAGGGGTCAAGGCAGCCCCGTTTCAAGCCAACGTGGGTGACCCGGACGCTCAGGGCCCCCTCATCGAATCCGTGGTCAAGACCTTTGGAACAATCGACATCCTGGTCCACAACGCGGCCCTTGGCGCTTTCAAGCCCGTTCACCGGCTCAAAATGAACCAGTGGGACCTTTCGATGAGTATCAATGCCAAGGCCTTTCTTGCTTTAACCCAAAAGGTCCTTCCCATCATGGAGCCTAAAAGGGATGGGGCCATTATCGCTATCTCGAGCCTCGGGTCCCACCGGTTCATCCCCAACTATGGCGCCATCGGGATCTCCAAGGCCGCACTTGAGTGCATGATCCGTTATCTGGCAGTAGAGCTCATGCCTCAAGGCATTCGGGTCAACGGGGTTTCGGGAGGGTTAGTTGACACGGATGCGCTTAAGGCGTTCCCGTTTTTTGAAAAATTCAAGAGCGAAGTTCTAAAGCGAACCCCATCGGGCCGCATCGGAAAACCCGAAGACCTCGCTAACGTAGTCGCCTTTCTCTGTTCCCCGGAATCGTCCTGGATCGTCGGCCAGGTCCTCATCGCTGACGGCGGGCTGTCCCTGATCTGATCCGGTACCTTCCGGTCGATATCAGAATTATGCTCCGGTTAACCCCGTTCTCCTAAGATATTCTTGATGGGCCGCGACAATCCCATTGGAGGGGATGGCGACTGCCGCGCGGACACGGCCCCCCGTCAAACTGGCTCCAATGACACCTAACAGTTCCCCTTTAGCGTTAAAAACAGGACAACCGCTATCGCCCTTGGCCATGTCAAAACTCAACATGATGGCAATCACGCTCGAGTCAGGTCTTCCCTGTTCGCGCTGGACGCCGATCACCCTTCCCCCCATCACGCTTCCGCTCAGCCACTCCGAGTGGCCGACCGTGTAGACATCGGCACCGGGAAAGATCTTGTCGGAATTTCCCAACCGGACCGAGGACAACGGAAACGGAGGATCGATGATCAAAAGCGCAAGGTCCGTTCCCGAAACAAGGCACACCTCTTTGACGTTCGCCCGACTTCCGTTCAGAAAGGTCACGATAAGCCCGCCGGCATCCCGGACAATGTGAGCGTTCGTAACGATGATCCCCCGCGGATCAATGACGGTCCCACTGCCGTTCCTTGTGTAGGTCACGGGCGCGACCGATTGGGTCACGAGCACCTGGCCAGTACGACTGTCAAAAAATCCCTGGGGCTGTCCGCCGGCAACGGCCACATTCACGCTTAGGACATCGACAAGGGCATTCGAGGATTCCAGCACCGCATTTAAAGGCGACTCCCCCGCGTTCGAGACCGTTGACGCCAGCAGTCCCGCGATGAGCAAAAACACCCCCATGACAAGTTTGTTCCTATCCGTCACGGTCACCTTCGAAGTGCTCACTGAACTCTTCCCGAAACGAACTGCTGGGTGTCGAATCCCACTGACTTGCTTTGAACCTGACCTTCGGTATCACTGTGCCAGTAACCCGCGTTGCCCGTCATCCGCACGCAACCTTGCACAGTCAAGCCCGCGAGGATAAGGGCAAGCAAAACCATCAATCTTTTCATGTTGTCCTCCTGATTTTCATCAAAAACACCCCCGCCCCGGCAAGTATGAGAAAGACAACATACGGGAACCCATGCCCGCCCTGACGGTACGCAGTCTTTATCGCGCGAAGCGGCAGATCTAGCGTCTTGTGACCCAGCGTAAAGGTCTCTTCCCCCTTTTTGTTCTTCACTGTCCCCAGGACCTCTCCGCGGTGGGAAATGAAAGCCGAGACCCCCGTATTGGCCGCCCGTACGACCGCAACCCCGTTCTCCACTGCCCGGAAGATCGACGCCTGAAGGTGCTGGTAAGGGGCTCCGGTCCTTCCGAACCAAGCATCATTTGTGATCACGACCAGCATGTTCGCGCCCCGATCCGCCATGTCTTTCGCGAGGTCCGAAAAAATATCTTCAAAACAGATCAGAACGCCGAACGGCCATTCCTCACGCGCCCACTGGAACACGACGGGGTCTCGACCTGCGCTAAAATCACCGATTCCAAGCGCGTCGGCCACTGGCTTCAACCAGCCGAACAAGAACTTTAAGGGGATGTATTCTCCGAACGGCACCAACCGGACCTTGTCATAACGCCGCTCCGAGAGCTTCCCTTCCTTGTCGATGAGATAGGCGCTGTTGTAGACCTCCCGCTCGTTCACCCAATGGAGCCCACCCGCCAGCACAGGCGTTCTCGCTTCCCGGGCAACACTCAGGACCCTTGCCGATTGCACATCGCGGTTAAAATAACCGGGAAAAGAAGCTTCCGGCCAAACGATCAGATCCGGCTGGTCAAGCGCGGCCAGAAGAGTCAACTTTTCATAGATCGAAAGGATCTGGTCCTTGGCCATGATCTGCCATTTAACCGCCTGCGGGATGTTGCCCTGCAGCACGGAAACACGGAGGTATTCCTCGGGCTGATCCTCATCGGCAAAGGATCCTTTCCCGTAAATGAATGCCGCCCCAAGAACAAGGCTCATGGTCAGGGTCAGCGCTGTGATCCGCCGTCGATCACGCTTCAGTACCGCCGCCCAAAGTTCGTGGGCACAGGCGTTTACGAGCATGATCAAGAACCCGAGACCGTAGGCCCCAAAGATCCTCGCCGTCTGGATCATGATCGGACACGGCGCTTGCGAATAGGCCACGAGGTTCCACCCCACTCCGAAGATCGGGAGGTCGGCTCGGATGATCTCCAAGGCCGTCCAAACCGAGGCCGTCCACACAATGCGAAGGGCGGATGATCCCGTCCTTCGATAGGCGAGGTACGTCAACCATGAAAATACCATGAAGTACGGGACCTGAAGTGCGGTCCATAAAAGCCATCCGGCAGTCGACACTTCGGTGAGCCAATGCATGGAAAATCCGAAGAAAAAAACCCCCGTAACGGCACCGCATGTCAAAGCCTGCGCCGAACGTAAAAGCCCGAATAGCGCACGGTGAAGAGGCACAAATGCGATCCAGGCGAGGGGCCACCAACCGGCAGGAGGAAAAGCCAACGTAAGAAGGATCCCGGTCAAAGCAGATGAAAGGACAGCTTTACGTGTCATAGGGGGTCATCGGACATTCACATAAGGAGCACGGGACGCGTCCCGGAATTCCTGCGCGAACGGTCGCCGGCCTCCGGGCGACGGCTCCCGGGCAACGAGTGTTAAATTCACGCGTTCACACCGCAACATTTTTTATATTTTTTCCCGCTACCGCAGGGACAGGGATCATTGCGGCCGATCTTTTCATGATCGCGCTTGAGCGGCTCCGGCGCCCGGTCGTCGGCCGTTTCATTCCGGGGCGTAAAACCCGCCGGCCCCGCGACGCCGCCGCGGGGCAAAAGCGCTTTCTTCGGCTCGGTTGCGATCCCCTGGCTCTCGGGATGGAGGTATTGCGCTTTCGAGGTCTCGAACGCGCTCGTCATTTTGGTCTCGTGGACCGCCTGCACGCGGAAAAGAAGTTCCACGGCCTCTTCTTTGATCGCATCCGTCATTTGATCGAACATATCGAACGCTTCGCGCTTATATTCCACCAACGGGTCCCTTTGGCCGTAGGCGCGGAGACCGATCCCCTCCCGGAGACTGTCCAGGCCGTACAAATGCTCTTTCCATTTGGCGTCGATCACCTGGAGCAAAAGGTACTTTTCAAGATAAAGCATCCTCTCCGACCCGAACGCGCGCTCGCGGGCTTCGAACCCGGCCCGCATCTTTTCCTCAAGAGCCTCCAAAAGCGCATCAATATCATCGAGGTTCTTTTCTACCGCGTCGCGAAAATCCCCTCCGAACCGCTCGCTGAGCGCTGTAACCAAGCCCTCGGGATTTTTGGTCTCATCGCTCATGTCGGGGTGCACATAGGTCGACGCCATGGCCTCGACCACGTTCTCGATCATGGCAAAAATGTGCTGTTTCAATTCAGCGGCATTGCCCCGGAGGATCAGGTCGCGCTCGCCATAGATCAGTTCGCGCTGGCGGTTCATGACGTCATCATATTCCAACAAGTGCTTGCGAATCTCAAAGTTGTGAGCCTCAACACGCTTTTGGGCCGTTTCCAGGGCCCGACTGACGAACGGGTGCTGGATCTCGTCCCCCTCCTGCATGCCGAGCCGCTGCATCATCCCGGAAATCCGTTCCGACCCGAAAAGACGCATCAGATCGTCTTCCAGCGCGATGAAGAACTTCGAGCTCCCGGGATCGCCTTGGCGCCCGCACCGGCCGCGCAACTGGTTATCGATACGCCGTGCCTCGTGCCGCTCGGTCCCGATCACAGCCAGGCCTCCCTTGTCGGCCACTCCGGGGCCTAAAACAATGTCCGTGCCGCGACCCGCCATGTTCGTTGCGATGGTCACCACGCCCGGTTGCCCCGCCTGAGCCACGATCTCCGCTTCCCTTTCGTGATATTTAGCGTTCAGGACCACATGCGGCAAATTCATCTTCTGGAGCATCCGGCTCAGGTGTTCGGACTTCTCGATCGAGATCGTCCCGACCAGCACGGGCCGACCTTCCTTGTGGACCTCCAGGATCTCACGGCAGACTGCATCGAATTTCTCGCGCTCTGTCCGGTACACACAATCCGCGGCGTCTTTGCGGACACAGGGCCTGTTCGGAGGGACCACAACAACGTCAAGCTTGTAGATCTTGTCGAACTCGACCGCCTCGGTTGCCGCCGTCCCGGTCATCCCGCCGAGCTTTTTGTACATCCGAAAATAATTCTGGAACGTGATGGTGGCCAACGTTTGGTTCTCGCGGCGGATCTCCACATTCTCCTTGGCCTCAAGCGCCTGGTGCAATCCGTCTGAAAAACGGCGGCCAGGCATCAAACGGCCCGTGAATTCGTCAACGATGAGGATCTCCCCGTCCTTGACCACGTAATCCACATCCAGAGTGAAGAACTCTTTCGCGCGCAGTGCCGTGATGATGTGGTGGCGCTCCGCAACGGTGTCGGAGTCATGCATATTTTCGACCCCCATGAACCGCGCGGCCTTGGTCTCACCCAGCTCCGTCAAGCGGATGGTCTTCGCCTTTTCGTCGGCGATGTAATCGCACTCCTTTTTGATCTCTTCAAGCTTGGCCTTCCATTCGGGGTCTACCTCTTCGCGCTGGATCCGGTGCCCCTGGAGCGACAGAGCGGCCCGCTGTGCCCGGTAATATTTGTCCGTCGATTCCTCGGTCGGGCCCGAAATGATCAGCGGGGTCCTCGCCTCATCGATCAAGATGGAGTCGACCTCGTCCACAATGGCATAATGGAGCGGTCGCTGGACGCGCATCTCGAGACTGGTAACCATATTGTCGCGCAGGTAATCGAACCCGAATTCGTTGTTCGTCCCATAGGTAATGTCGGCGTTATAGGCCTTCTGACGTTCGTCCTGGGGCAGGTCATGCTGGATCACCCCGACCGTCAGTCCGAGGAACTCATAGATCGGCCCCATCCAATTCCGGTCGCGGCGGGCCAGGTAATCGTTCACCGTCACCAAATGGACGCCTTTCCCTTCGAGGGCGTTCAAGTAGACCGGCAGCGTTGCGACCAGCGTTTTCCCTTCGCCGGTGGACATTTCCGCGATCTTCCCCTTGTGCAGCACGATACCGCCGAGGATCTGGACATCAAAGTGCCGCATAGTTGTGGTGCGCCGCGATGCCTCACGGACCGCCGCGAAAGCCTCGGGCAAAATCGCGTCGAGGGTCTGCCCTTCCACGAGGCGTTTTTTGAATTCCTCGGTCTTGCCACGGAGGGCTTCATCTGAAAGCTTTTGGAACTCGGGCTCCAAGGCGTTGACCTGTGCCACGATAGGCCAGAGGGCCTTGAGTGTCCGAGTATTCTGAGTTCCGAACACTTTTTTCAAGATCAGATCGATCATGTTCCCCTTCGTCGGTCGGAACCGGGACCCCCCAAGTGATCCGGGTGAAGGCCTGTCCCGCTATCCTTTAGAAACATTCTGTTTAAGATAAGTTTCGATGAAGTCATCCAGGTCGCCGTCCATGACCGCCTGGCCGTTCGAAGTCTCCACATCCGTCCGGTGGTCCTTGACCATCGTATAGGGATGAAAAACATAAGAGCGGATCTGGGAGCCCCATTCGATCTTCTTTTTCGGACCGTACTTTGAAGACAGTTCCGCTTCCTTTTCCTGTCTGTACCTTTCGTACAAACGGGCCTTCAAGACCTTCATGGCCACCTGCTTGTTCTGGAACTGGGAACGTTCGTTCTGGCATTGCGTCACGATCCCCGTGGGGAGATGGGTGATGCGGATCGCGCTCGAGGTCTTGTTGACGTGCTGCCCGCCCGCGCCGCCCGCCCGGTAGGCATCGATCCGGATATCCGCCTCTTTGATCTCGATCTCGGGGGCATCCTCCACTTCCGCGATCACGTCGACCGACGCGAAAGAGGTGTGACGCCGTTTGTTGGCGTCGAACGGAGAAATGCGCACAAGCCGGTGCACACCGGATTCGGCCTTCAAATACCCGTATGCGTACCCGCCTTGCACGATGAAGGTCGCGCTCTTTATCCCCGCCTCTTCCCCCTGCATGAGATCGACCATTTGGAACGCGTACCCGTGTTTTTCGATCCAACGCGAATACATGCGGAAAAGCATCTGGGCCCAGTCACAAGCTTCCGTCCCGCCGGCCCCCGCGTTGATACTGACAATCGCATTGTTAGGGTCAAAAGGATCGGAGAGCAGCCGCTGGAATTCAAGCAGTTCCACTTCGCGTCCCAATTTGGCGACGTCCAGCTGAAGCTCTTTAAGGGACTCCGCTTGGCGTTCGTCCACCATGGCCAGAAGTTCGGAAAGGTCATCGGCCGTCTGAGCGGCCCTCTGCCAAGGATCCACGACCTTTTTGAGCAGCTTTAATCTTTCAACGGTCGCTTGAGCTTCCGTCGGATGGTCCCAAAAATCCGACCGGGCCATCTGAGCGTTGATCTCCGCGATCTCGCGCTCCTGGACCTCGAGGTCAAAGATACCCCCTTATCTCTTGGAGTTTTCCCTTGAGATCCGAAAGGCGGTCGTGAAGCGCATTGATTTCTTCTTGCATAGCCCGAATACCCTAGAAAACGTTCGCGGATACAAAAAGACCCCGCGCGAGAAAAAAGGACGTAACGAGGTCGTTAGTGTACTGAATGAGGGTTCGCTTTACAAGAAGGATTCCGTGCGGCGGCGCAAGTAAACCCGCTCGCAATGAATGGCCCCCTCTTCGGGAGTGCCACGCTCCCCGTCGTGCTAAAAAAGCGGGTTGCGTTTGTGCTTGTGGGTCGAGATCTTCCAGGCCATCCCGAAAAAGGCGACCCCGATCAAAAGCCCTTTGGGGTCGAAATGCTGGATGCCGAAAACGATCCCATACAGAATGAGGCACGCGAACACGACCGCGGCGACGCCCGCGACCATCTTATGCCTTTGAGGATCTGTCATGGCACGGCCTCCCATTCGCCAGGGTTGCGAACCAGACCGGAGCCTTCGCTCCAGTACATCCTAAGCAACGGCTTTATTCTAGAACGATTGAGCGATTTCTACAAGCCCCTGCGGAAAATTCGGTAGCGGCTTCAGCCTAAATTTACTCCAACTCAAAAAACTCCTTTTGTTTTGTGGCCGGAAGCTTGCGGAGGGCCTTTTCGGCGGTTTTAAAAGAAACGCGCTCCCGACGAAGATTTTTGTCGATCCATCGGAAAAGATCGGCTTTTTTGAAGCGAACACACTTGCCGAGCTTGACGTGAGGGATCAAACCGAGATGGACCCATTGATAAATAGTGGAAGGCCTGACTTCGATCAATTCGCTGACTTGCTTCGCGGTCATCAAACGTTCCATAGGATCTAGGGTCCTTTTTCGACGTCTTTGGTCCTTAGAAGATCGATAACAACGAGGGTGACTTTGCCGATCAACCACACCGCAACGAGCAAGAGCAGGACCCCGATCACAAGCTTGAGGAAAAAACCAAGCACAATGAAGAATGGCAGCAATAGCAACCCGATCCCCGACAGGACCAACACCGATACCAAAACAAGCAAGCCAATCAGGAACTCCTTCATCGTAAATTTCCTCCTCTTTTTAAAACCCTTCGCTTCTCCATGCTCGCGAGTCACATTATATAGAACGCTTTCTTTCTTCCCTAACACATTTTTTTCGCTATAATGCCCTCCTGTTCCAAGACCTTCTTTCTTCACGGCCGGCCTTACCGGTGTGCCGGCTCTTGTCACGGTGGGCGTAGCTCAATCTGGTTAGAGCACAAGATTGTGGATCTTGGGGTTGCGGGTTCAATTCCCCTCGCCCACCCCAGAAATACCCCCCCCCCGGGGTCTTTAAGTCCGGGAGGGGGTGTTTTTTTAACGGCTACGAAGAAAATCCTTTGGTCGAACAAATCACTTCCGGATAAAACTTTTTTTAATAGAAGTAAAAGGCAACCTTAGCAATTTAGAACCCGGATCTGGACTGCCTGAATTTTCCAACCTTCTCGAGCTATCTTCCGGGATATTTTATTAGTGTTTTAGAACTTTTCGAATTATCATCTAAAAGTCCTTTTCGGACTGAGCCCATAAGTAACCCGAAGATCGTACCAATGAGAGCCACTTTCAAAAAGATCGACCTTTCAATCGTTCTGCTTGTTGGTTTAACGGTAAGTATCGCAGTGACTAATTTTTTCTGGCTCAGTATGAACCAGCGCCCGCCGGTCGACGATGAGGCCGGCCATCTTGTGTCCGCTCTGAAGTATCTCCACGTCCTCGGATCCCCCGAGCGCAATTGGGTGTGGCTTTCCGTCCTCGACCATTTCTACCCCCCCCTGTTCCCATTTTTAACAGCCCTAGCGGCATATTGGACCGGCATCAAGGGGGTCCTCCCCTTTGTGATGGGAAATGTTTTTTTTATGGCTCTCACTTTTTTTTCTCTGTACGGGATCGGGCATAAGCTGGGCGACCGGAAAATCGGCCTCCTTGCATCCTGCCTGATCTCGCTTTACCCCATGTTTTTCCATATGAGCCGGATGTTCATGTTGGAGATTCCCCTGGTCGGAATGGTATCGCTCACGATGCTTCTCCTTTTATATACCAAAGGGTTCTCCCGAACGTTGTGGAGCTTTGGTGCAGGGATCGCGATGGGCCTGGGATTGCTGACCAAACAACTTTTTCCCGTTTTCTTGCCAGGGCCTCTTCTTTATTTTTTTCTCAATGCCGGAGGCGGTGTTGTAAGGCATTCCCTCAAAAGAAAAGGCCTGAATCTATGCCTGTTCCTTGCAACGGGAATTTTGATCGCGCTTCCCTGGTACTGGAGGGACGGAGCCGTCAAATTCAATCAGCTTGCCACGATGGTTACCCAACCCATCGTCGCGGGGCCCCTTGAATTTCCCCTTATTTCCGTTCCCTCTCTCACTTTTTATCTCAAAACGCTGGCCCAAGATCAAATGGGGTGGTTTTTCTGTAGCGCTTTCGTTTTTTTTCTCATTCTAAACTTTCGGAAAATGCTGGCCTTACCCTTTCTCCTTATCTGGTTTACCGTACCCTATGTCATTTTGACACTGCTTCCGAACAAATTCTATTATTACACCCTGCCTTGCCTTCCGGCGGCGGCGTTGATCACTGCCTGGGGTCTTTTATCTCTTAAACATCTCGTCGTGCGGCGCGGGTTGATCGCTTTCGTCCTTGTATGGGGGGCCTTCCATTATGGGGTTTTATCCTTCATGTCGCCTCAGATCCATTCCCGGGTCCTGCACGGAGCGCGGTATTCTCCCATCCAAAAGGATTATCATGTCCGGACCCTAATACGGCGTATCACCGAAGAATCGCCGGTCCTCAGGCCGACGGTCGGAGCCTTCACGATCGACCCAAACGTTTTTTTCGCGCAAACGGGCGTTCACTTAGGGGAGAACTATGTCCTGTCGAACCTGATCACTTTGAACACAGTCGCCTCTCTAGAGTCAAAGC
>JAHQRI010000029.1 GCA_019052695.1 Candidatus Omnitrophota bacterium | reverse complement strand
GTCTTGGAAATATGTTCCGCCTCGAGCAATTTCATACGGGTCTGGAGGCGTCGGCTTTCTTCATGACCCGGGGGGGGGCCGATCAAACTCACGGACCTTTCTTTTTCTTTTTTCCGAACGACGAGGACCTCCATCCCCTCCTTCACCCCCTCCACGATCTCGGTCGTGCCTCCGTCCGATTCCCCGGGCGTGACGGGCACGGGTTCCGGCCTTCCTCTTAAACTTTTTTTGTAGACCGCGAAAGACGCGTTGTGAGGATTGGGCTTATTTCCCGGCCATGCTACGACCGTTTCGAAGGGCACGAGCAACACGTCTTTCCTGTCTTTGACGATAAAGACGACATTCGCCGTCATCCCGCTGCGAAAGGAAGGAGGAACCTCTCCCGGCACCACATCGATCGCATAGACATTCACGTTGTTCTCGAGCGTGCTTTCGAACGCAATGTGATCGACCGTTCCGGTCACGACTTGTTCCCGGTACGCGTCCAAAGTGATCTTCACGGCCTGTCCGAGACGGATAAAGGCGAGATCCGTTTCGTCGACAAGCGCCTCGACGATCAAGCGGTCAGAGAGAACGACCACCGGATCCGAGGTCGTGACCGTCTGCCCGGGTTCCACGGAGCGGACAATGACGGTCCCATCCAGCGGCGCAAGGAGAGGCGCAGGCTGATAGGCCTGTTCCCACCGTTTGACGACCTCTTCGCCCCGTGAGCGGGCCGCGTCAAGCAGCACCGCCCGTTCCGTCGAGCTCATGCGCGCTAACACCTGCCCCTTTTTGACCTCGTCCCCTTCGCGCACCAAAATCTCGTCAATGCGTCCGGCGATCGGGGCTTTGACCTCCACGCGGTTGTAGGGCTTGACGGTCCCCGTCGCGTCGACGGTCACGGACAGGTCTCCCCGCGTGACTTTGGCCGCACGGATAACCTGGAGCTCGCCGTCCGTGTTACCGCACGAAACAAAGACCTTCGCTATAAAAAACACCGCGACCGCGAAGATCCCGAACTTAACACGCCGAGGAAGTTCACCGAGCTTGAATTTCATCATAAGCGTCCTCCAAAGTGGCCCCCTGGGTCATCTCCCAACGCGCCTGTTGGATAAAAACATTCGCCAGACTTTCCACGTAATCTTTCTCCGCGTTGGCGTTCTCTTGTTCCGCCGCGTCAAAATCCGTGAAGTTCACGAGCCCGGTCGTGTATTCCGCACGGATGATCTCCGCCCGTTTCTGTGCCGCTTCGAGATATTTCTTCTTCACGGCCACGGACTCGATCGCGTCTTTAAACGGGACCCACGCAGCAGCCAACGACGCGATCGCCTCGTCCCGGGCGCTTTTCGCGGCGTTTTCCGCGGCTTCGTAATCGGCTTTCGCCTTCCGGATGGCCGCGACATTCTTGCCCCCCTCAAAAAAAGGGACCGAAACGCTGATCCCCAGGGAACTTTGATCCCTCATCGCCGAGGACCGGGCCCCCGAATAGCCGTAATCATAAGACCCATCCACTTGAGGCCAGACCGAAGATTGCGCTTTGAGTATCGCGGCCTTGGCGGCCTCCGCGTTTTTAAGGAAACGCAAAACGGTCGGGGTTTTCTCCGCCAGTCCGGCGTAATCCGCTTCTTCCAAAAAAATCTCCCCGAACATGCCTTCGAGGTCGTCCCGCACCCGGATGGGCAGCACGAATTCCCCCCCGCTTTCGCGGGCCAGCCGCAAGGCCTCACTTTCGAGGAGCCGTTCGGCCTGCCGTACATCGAAGGCCGCCTGCTCAAAGATCGCTTCGGCCCGCAAAGCGGATCCCAGGTTCTCCCGGCCGGCCTCGTACCGCAATCTCACAAGTTCTGCGTTCTGCTTCCGCCTCTCGGTGATCAGGCGGTTGGTTTCCAGGAGCCTTTCCAGCCGGATCACGTTAACGTAGGATGTCCTGAGTTGATAGCGTACGTTCGCGCTGGTCTCGATATAGGCCAACTGCACCGACTCCAGGTTCTTCCGAGCTCTGAGCCACTCTCCGGTAGTCCCGAAACCGTCAAAAAGCGATTGCCGTGCGCTGACGTCAAGCCCCAGCGTGTCCCCGGTGGGACCGGTACCCGTGTTGCGCGAAACGTTCTTTTGAAGACCTCCCTCAACAGAAGGCAGATAATCCCCGAACGCGATATCGCGGCTTCGGGCGCTTGAGGAAACAAGATGCCTGGCCTCTTGGAGGTCCGGATTCTGAGCGAGGGTCTGACGAACGAGCATGTCCCAGGAAAGGGTCCGGGGGTCTTCAAGGCGCGTGAGGGTCGCCTCGGGTAAACGGACCCCAAGACAACCGCCGAAGGAAAGGACCGTTAGAACGGCCCAACAGGTTTTTTTAAAAATGCTTCGGTTTTTCTTCGTCATGATCGCTCGCGTGGCGGCAAGCCCCCCCAACGGGTCGTGCCTCAGAAGGCCGGTGCGGTTCAACTCTTTTCCGGACCGGCTGATCTCGGAGCCGAGTATAACACGACCCTCCCGAAGCCCCCAAAGCGAAACCGCAGCCGCGCCAGGCGGCTTCATGAATGATCGCGAGTACGTCAACGGATCGGCGCTTTAGGAAAGCTTGAGCACACGCCCTGACGGGACCGGCTCAGGAATGACCGGGTACGGGTCGAAAATAGGGGCATTGGTCCGGTAGGGGACGGTACTGACAATCTTCTTCGCAGGGGACCATGCGGACGGCAGCCTCACACCCGGGGATCCCGTCCCGTAAATCCCGTTCCATCGCAACGCAGATCCCGTAAGCCTCCGGAAAAGCCATGCCCCGGGGGAGAACGATCTCGCATTCAACGAACTTTTTTCGCCCGGAGCTCCGGCTACGGACTTTCCGGAACTCACAGCACCGCCCCATGTATTTCCCGATCTGTTTCATGACCTCGATCTTGCTGTCTTCTTCCAGCGAGGCATCAAGGAGCGTCCGGAAGGCGTCCCGGGCCATCTTGAAGGAGGGCACGGTGATCCACACACTGACGATCAAGGTGGCGCCCGGGTCCAGGTAGACCGCCCAGGATCTCAAATCCGTGAAAGAAAGAAGGATCCCCGCCAGGAACGCTCCCGCGATCGTAAGCGAGATGAACCCTTCGAGACGGTAATGCACGGCCTCCGCGCGGACCGCCGGCGAACGGCAGACGCGCGCCAGAGCGAAGATCCACGCCGCTCCGATAAAATTGACCCCAACGCTCAGAAGGCTGAACCCGAAACCTAACCACGGCATCGACACCGCGCTCGGGTGGAAAAGGTGTGTCACGGCCTGGATCGACATCACCGTGGCGATCCCGATCAGGACCAACCCTTCCAGGGCTTCACACACGTGTTCGATCTTGCCGTAACCGTAATTGTGAATAAGGTCCGCCGGCCGGTTCGAGACCTTGACCGACTGATACAAGACGAGAGAAACGATCAGTCCGACCACCGTGATCCCGAGGTCGGTCGCAATAGCCAGTGAACGGACAAAAACCAGGGCGGTTGATTTAACCGCAAAAAGAAGAAGATTCCCGCCCAAACTGACCCCGGCGGCCCTCAGCATAGCGGCCTGCTTCGACCCTTTCATAGCGGGGACCTCTTCGCTCGGCCGGGGTTTATGACGTTCCCGTGCGGATCAGGTCCGGACATCCTCACGATGGGATTTTCCTTTCGGGGTCTCAAGTTTGTTAAAAATGCTTTTGACGGCATTCAGGTCCTTTTTACTGACCAGGGCCAAGACAACGTCCCCTTCCTCGAGGATGGTGTTGCCTTTTGCGACGATGAATTTGTCACCGCGCCCGATCAAAACCGCCAGACTATCTTTGGGAAAATCAAGGTCGTAAAGCTTTTTACCGGCCGCGGCTCCCGCGTACGGCACCATGAATTCTACGAGGTCCGCGTCGACCCCGTCATGTTGTTCGAATTCGAGCGGATAACGGAGCTTTCGCCGTAAAGGCGCGTGCACTTTGAGCGCCTTGGACACGAAAGGAATGCTCGTCCCTTGGATCAGGACCGAAACCAGCACCACAAAAAAGACCACGTCAAAGATCAGTTCCGAACTCGAGACCCCCGCGAGCAACGGGAAAGTGGCCAACACGATCGGCGCCGCCCCGCGGAGCCCCACCCAGGACACCATCAGCTTTTTCCTGACGGGATAAAAAGGCAGACAAAGTAAAACGCCTATCGGCCTCGCCACAAAGAACAGGACGAGCGCTGTGGCGATGCCCCCTGAGGCGACAGGAATCAATTTGGAAGGATAGACCAGCAGGCCAAGGGTCACGAACATCACGATCTGCATCAGCCAGGCCAACCCGCCGTGGAACCGGATCAGATTCTTTTTGTAAAAAAAATCTTTTTTAGAGAGCATGAGGCCTGTCAGATAAACGGACAAAAAACCGTTCCCTCCGAGCGTCTCGGCCGCCGCGTAGGAAAGCATCGCAAGCGAGAAGGTCAGGACCGCGTACAGCCCTTCGTATTCCAAGCGTAACCGGTTGATGACCTTGAGCAGGAATTTAGAGACCGCCCATCCGACGAGAAAGCCCACGATCATCTGCTGCGCGAACATCCCGATCAGGTAGAACCAGGGCATCGACGGGTGTTGGATCAGACGGATCAATCCGACCGTCAGAAAGACCGCCATGGGGTCATTGCTTCCGGACTCGAGCTCAAGGAGAGGACGCAACTCCCCTTTGAGGCTGATATTCTTTGACCGCAGGATCGAAAACACGGCGGCAGCGTCCGTGGAGGATATGATCGCCCCGACCAGCAACCCTTCTTTGAGCGGAAGCCCCAGGACCCTAGACGCAAACAACCCGACAACCCCCGCCGTAACGGCGACCCCCAAGGTCGCGAGCAAAAGCCCCTTCAGAAAGACCGGTTTAACGGTCGCGTACTCGGTGTCCAGCCCCCCCGAAAAAAGAATGAAGGACAGCGCAACGACCCCGATGGTCTTAGCCAGCGCGGCATTGTCAAAGCTGATCCCGCCGATGCCCTCGGAGCCGGCCAGCATGCCGATCCCGAGAAAGAGAGCGAGGGAAGGAATACTAAAACGGTCTGAAAATTTGCTGAGCAGGACGCTGACCAGCAAAAGTCCCGCCGCGGCCAGCAAAATATGTTCCGTGAAAAAGGCGCCTAGCATAAGAGCTCCGAAAATCCGTGAAGGAACTTAAGGTCAGCGTTATTCTAGAACGTTTTCCAAAAATAATCTAAACAAAGCTCAGAAGTTTGCCCCTCCCAAGAACCGGTGGACGGAACCGTCGGTCCAGAACACCAAGGGACCTTTAAAAACGGTCCCGTCAGGATCCGGACCTTTTTAATACCCTTCGACCAACCGGCCGCAAACTCCCCAGGCCTGTCCCGCATTCGCCGCCGCCTGAACGGCCGTACGGGCCGCGACATCCCGCCCCCGCAACGCGCTCACCGGCAGGGTCAGAACCGCCGCAAGGGTCCGGCACAGGACGAGGGAGAACAGCCAGAAGCGTCGGACCCATGACCTGTTCTCCATGGCGATGAAGGCAAAGATCCCTCCGGTACGAAAGGCCCGCGCCAAGATCCAGAAGAGGGTCCCGCGATGTTCCGGGACCCTCTCGTACACAAGCGCGGTCCGGCAGGCAATAAAACGGTATCCCGCCGCGGCGGCGTCCCAAAAGAGCTTGCTGTCTTCCCCGCCGGTGCTGCCGAACGCCTCGTCAAAAAGGATCCCCCGGCGGAAGATCTCCCTCGAAAGAAGCGTGTTTGACGTGGCGCATTCGTGCCACGCGAGCGGCCGGCCCGTTTCAAACTCTTTTCGATAAGAAAAAAACCCCCCTTTTTCCATCCAGAGCGAAGGCTTGAAAAGATAATGAGGCGCTAGAGGCCCGATGACCGCATCCGCTCGAAATTCTTTGAATGCGTTATAGAGATCGATGAGCCAGCGTTCATGCCCGGGATATTCATCATCGTCAATGAAAACGATCAGCTCGCCCTCCGAGGCACGCACGGCCTTGTTCCGGGCCCGGGAAATATTTTTCATCGGTTCGACCACGTACCGGATATCAAGGCGGCTTCCCTCACGAACTTCCGCAACAACGGCCTCGGCGGACCTTTCCCGATCGTTGTCGACCACCACGAGCGAATAAGTAAAGGCGTCGCTCCGATCCAACCCGATGAGCCTTAAGAGCAACTGCCTGAGCCACTCGGGACGTTTGTAAGTACACACACAGACCGCAATATGCAAAAGGGCCTTCCTCCCGGACTTATGATCCTGGACCACGGAACTCAGAACGGCCGCTGGAACAGGCGACGCGACCCTGCCTACCGAGCACGCTCATTCGCGCGACGGACATCCCGCAAGCGGCGTATGCTCCCATACGGGGCAAGCCTCATTCATGACGGAGCCGGCGCGAGTGAGCCACGTCTGTTTTTGCACAAGCTCCAAAAATCGGGGGATATAATAAATGAGGCGGATCCTTCTGGGGTTGCGCTTCAGCGATCGTTCGATATTTGCCAGCACTTTTTCAAGGACCTTCGGCCCGAAGGGATTAAACATGAAAAAGACCGTCCCTTGGGAGGGATCGAAGTCCGAGGCGTCCATGTGAAGCAGCTCGAGCGATCCCGCTTTCTTTCGGCCCCTGAAGTTCGCGGCGTTCCGTACCGCGATGTCATAAGTCGTCCGATCCGATTCGATCCCGATCACCTTCTTGAATTTTTGGGTCAGGGCCAAAAAAACGGCCCTTCCTTTTCCGCATCCCAGGTCAACAAAGACGTCTTTCTCGTCCGGCTTCAAGAATCGCATCACCTTTTCTAGTCGCCCGTAGGGCGTGGGGTGATAGGGAGAGCCCCCCTCCTCGTCCGGCATTCGAAAGCTTCGGGGGACGAGCCTCGTTTCGATGTTAAATATTTTATCGAGAATCACGGCCTTGATCTTGCCCGCTAAAGCAAAGAGCTGCGCGTGAACAACGCTTAAATACAGGGGAGGCATTCTTCTTTCTTTCATAAAACCGGCCTTTTCGTCAAGACGCAGAACGCTGGGAAAATCCCTGACGGCAGCAAGAAGATCGTAACAAGCGGCACGCGCGCCAGGGGAGTCCTGAGCCGACCCGCGATATCTTAGGATGGAACGATCTCAACGGCCGCTCGCGGCGTTGATCAATGCGCGCGCTTTTTCGTTGTCCGCGGTCGAAAAGACCCCGATGATCTTGAACCCGTCCGAACTGGTACCGTAAACAGACCGGATGCTGATCCCGTTCTGCCCGAGGACCTTCGCGACTTCCGCCAGGGTCCCCGTCCTGTTCTCGAATTCGACCAACAGGACCTCTTTTTCCTCGATCCGCGGAATAAAATAAGCGATGCTTTCTTTGGTTTTCTGAAGATCGTCGCTTGAAACGACCAATCGAAGATGACCTTGGTCGCCCTCCGTATGCGCCGCGAGGTGAACGATAAAGATGTTCTTCTGGGCCAGGGCGTAGATCGTCCGGCCGAGAAGGCCGGTCTCGTCCCGGGCCACACAATGGATCTCTTTGCCAAGGGTCGCGCGTGCCATAAGACCTCCTCAAGAATGGAATTTCGCCCGGGCGCTCCGGGTCACGACGGGGATCTTTTCCAGATACTCCCCGAGCAGATCCCGGATCAAGTGGAATTTTCTGGCCGCGATCCAGTCTTTCCGGAAGACGCCCGCGCCGACCGCGATCGCACTTGCCCCACTCTTGAAATAGACCCCCAGGTTCTCGGGCGTGACCCCCGAACAGGCCAAAAGTTCGATCTGCGGAAAAGGCCCCGCGAGGTCCCTGAAATAATCCGGACCGAAACAGCGGGCCGGAAAGACTTTGACCATCGTGGCCCCCGCCCGCCACGCGTGGTAGACCTCGGAAGGCGTCAGCGCCCCGGGGAAAACGGGGATCTTGCGGCGCGCGCAGTACCGGACCACAGGATCCACCACGACGGGGCTGACCGCGAAGGTTGCGCCGGCCTGCAACGCCGTTTTGAGGTCCCGAAGGCTCATGACCGTTCCCGCACCGATCGTCAGGCGTTTGCCGTAACGGCTCACCGCTTTTTTGATCAGTCCCGCTGCGCCGCTTGAGTTCATCGCGAACTCAACCGTCTTGAGCCCGCTCTCGACGACCGCATCCAACAAGGGCTCCAAAGCGTCTTGGGAAACCCCCCGCAAAATGCCGAGGATGGGTATTTCGCGGAATTTTTCGAGGTCCATTTATTCCACCGTTTCGCTGCCGGCCAAGCTGTCGTAAAATTCCCGGTAATTCTCTTTCTTGTCGCCGGACCGGAGCTCCAACGCCGACCTGGGGTGCTCGTCCAGGATCCCGGTAATGGCGTAGGGGATCACGTAGCCCCATTCGATCTTCTCGCGCAGGGGGATGAACTCCTTGGAGATCAGGTCCAGGATGGGACGGATGTTGAACTTAGGGTTCTTTAGGAAGCCGAGCAGGAGCTCCGTCGGGCAGTTCCCCGCCGCGCGTCCGAGGCCGTACACGGTGGAATCCACGTAATTCGCGTTGTGGATAATAGCCTCGATGGTGTTACTGAAAGCGAGCTGCTGGTTATTGTGGGCGTGAAACCCGATCTCCTTGGTGCCGACGATCTCTTTCGCTTTTTTCACCAGGGATTCGGTCGTCTCCTGATAAAGGGCGCCGTTGCTATCGACCAGGTACACCACGTTACAGCGGCACTCTTTTTCCAGCTGCGCAAAGCATTCCTTCAACTCCGCGTCGTTCACCTTGGAAATGGCCATGAGGTTCACCGCGGTCTCATACCCCTTGCCCGCAAAATGGTTCGCGAGGAAGATCGCCTTGTCGACATCCTTGACGTAAGAAGCGACGCGGATCATGTCCACCGGGCTTTCTTTCTTCGGCTTGACGTCGTTCACGTCCACACGGTCCACGTCCACCATCACGGAGATCTTCGTGTTCGACTTGATCCCTTCGGTGACCCGCCGGATGTCATCGTCGTGGCAGAATTTCCAAAGCCCGTACTTGTCACCCGGGAAAAGTTTTTTTGAGTTCTTATAGCCGATCTCCATGTAATCGATGCCGGCTTCCGATACCGCTTTAAAAACCGATCGGACAAAGTGGTCGTTGAAATCGTGGTTATTCATCAACCCACCGTCACGGATCGTGCAATCCAAAACCTTGATCTGTTCCCGAAACATGATTCACCTCATTTAAAACAAAGAACCCTTGGGCAAGTCCTCTGTCAGTTTATAAAGACCTCTCCGGAATGTCGAGATTCTAGGCCAAGCGGAAGGAAATGCAAATTTAAAATAGGAACACCGGGCCGGCTCCTTAGGCTTTGCCTTAGAATATTTCCCTCCCGTAAAATCCGGATACCTGCCGTTCGTTTTCTAAAAATTTCTCAGCGAGCGATCAAGAAATTGTTGAGGACCAGGACATCGAGGCCGCATTCTTGAAAAGACCTCAGCGCGTCCTCGGGCGAGCAAACGATCGGCTCCTCATGACGGTTGAAGCTTGTATTTAGGATCGTACCGATCCCCTTCTTTTCCCGGTAGAACTCGAGGATCCTGTAAAGTCTTGGATTGTCTTCTCTCAGAAGAAGCTGGGGCCTCGCCGTACCGTCCACGTGAACACCTCCCGGACAAACGCGCTTCATTTTATCCGTACAATCGACCGCGACCGTCATAAACCGCAAAGCATAGCGGACCGCGTCGATGCCCTGATAGAGACTTTCGCACTCGGAATCCAGGCTCACCGGCGCAAAGGGCATGAAAGGTGACCGGTCCATCTTCTCATTCAACCATTTCATGATCGTGGTGTCGTCCCCGCGGTATAGAACGGAGCGGTTTCCGAGTGCTCGCGGACCGAATTCCATCCTGCCGTTAAAATGCCCCACGGTTTTTCCCTGAGCGAGCAGTTCCGCGACCTTTTCGCATAAAGCTTCTTCGGACAGAAAGGCGTAATCTATTTTTTCCCTATCGAGAAGCGACTTTATGGAGGCATTCTCATAGGGGGGCCCCAGATAAACACTTTTTAAGTAGAACGGCTTCGGCTTGGCATAGGCCCACGCGGCCCCCACAGCCAGTCCGCCATCTCCCATATGAGGAAAAATGTAAACGCTCCGGACACCTTCGCTGTCTTTGATGCGCTGATTCAGGCTCACGTTGGCAAAAATACCCCCGGCCAAAGCGACGCGCGAGATCTTCATTTTCGTCACCCACCAAGAAATAAATTTTTCGATCTCGTCTTCGAAATCCTTCTGAAAATTGAAGGCGATGTCTTCCCGAGAATGTCCCCGCAAGGATCCATAGGGGGCACGATCAGGGCTTTGCGGTAAAAAATAGTTTTTATATTCAAACCCCTCAATCCTCTCTGAAAACCGAAAAATATTTTTAGCCGCTTTGTAAATCGCCTCGTTGTATTTTCCATAGGCCGCGAGGCTGGTGATCTTTCCCTCGTGGCGCACCGGGGTAAACCCCAAAAATTCCGTCAGCCGCTGGTAATGGGTGCTAATGGCGCTAAAACCCGACTGCTCATAAACGCGTTCGATATGTTGCCCTTGCCCGACGCTCACCGTCACACTCAGGCCGTCCCCCATGCCGTCCACTGTGAAGATCAAAGTCTTTTCGTCGCTTCCGGCGGAGTAATAAGCGGTCGCGGCATGGGCCTCATGATGTCCGATGCAATGAACCGGCGCGCGTATCCCGAATCGGGCCATCGCAGAAGCTAAAATTTTTTCGGATAAAAAACCTTCTGCGGATTCGGGAAATTTAAAAAAATGAGCGATCACCTGATAAATAATATAAATGTTCAATAAATAACTGAAGGAGGAGCTCTTGCGTCTCAAGACATCATGCCAGAAAGAAAGGAGTCGCAGCGCTGCTGTCGGTGTCATGCGGGACGCGAAAACAACTGTGTCGATCTCAGAAGGCCGGGTCCCCGTCCGCCGCAGGCATTCCTCCACAGCCATGCGCGGGAACCCTCCCTGAAGCTTCTGCCGACTCAGCCGTTCTTCATTGACCGCAAAGACGAGCTCGCCGTCCTTCAGAATACAGGCGCCGCTGTCATGGTTGTCGCAAACACCGAGAGTGATCATTTCAGTACTCTATATAAAGTAACATCGCTTTCAGAAAGCCGGCCCAGTAGTTCCAGAGCTTTCCAAGAACACCCGCGGCTCCCGGGCCCTCGATCGCCGGCGTACGCCGTCTTGTTGGATAAAAGGTAAAGGGAGCTTTCCAAACAACTCTCGTCCGAGTCCGGCGGCACATTATAAAAGGCATTAATGACCTTCGCCCGTTGAAGACGGGTCCTCAATAGAAACACTGTAACATGTTGCAGGTAGTGCCCCTGCAGATCGACGATCAAAGCTTGTTCCTGATCACCTTCCGCCGCCCGCCGATTCATCAAGGAAGAAACCTTGTTGACCACAAAGTAGACTTGCCTTAAATAATTGCGCGGAGGCTCCGCATAAGGGTCAAGGAAAAGCCTGGGGACGGTCTGCATTTTGATCCTTTTAAATTGATGACTGAAAAGCGGAGTGGTTTTTCTCGCGGAAAAGTCAAAAAGTAACAAGGACTGCGTAATGGCCAGCACCGTCACCACGGCAAGCAACAGAGAGCGGAACCATTTCGTCCGGATCAAGCAAAGACCCGCGCCGGAAATGATCGCGAAATAAACGCAAAGAGGAAAAATATAAAAATGATCTTTTTTTAAAACGGCTATGAACACGATTAGGGGGACCAGAACAGCGGCCCAGAGGACTTGGGCGTAGGGTTTTCGGAGACGGCTGAGAAAGAACAGTCCCGACACCAGTAAAGCGGTAAAACAATACCCGAGCAACTTTTCGGTCAGGGAAACAAAATAATAAGAGAGGTGCGCGGACAGAAACCACCCATTGCGCAAAACCTCCCGGTAAACTTCAGGGGCAGGCCTCACGTCGCCTATTTGGCCCATCAGCTCCGGGTGCGCAAACAGATTAGCAAGGGTCATGACCCAGTTCCTATAAAAAGGCCAGGCACACACCGCAACCAGGATCATGGTCACCGCCATGAAACCCCATGCCTTTTTATTTTTAAAGTTCTCGGGAACGAGGAACAACGCGCCGGCGAACACCGCCGGCGTGACGCGGTCACAATAGAGCGCCAGTACCATAAAAAGCCCTGCCGCTAAGCTCGGCCAAAAACACGTAAAAAAACGGGACCGGAGGTACCAGTAAAAACTCCAGGCCAAGCAGGCCGCCACCGCCAGCTGCAGTTCAAAAGCGACCAGCTGGATCATGGTCGCCCAATAGCACGAAAAGATCACTGCCGCGACCATGCTATAGAGCCTATTGCCCGTGAGAAAACGGGTCGCATGGTAGATGCCTAACATGGTCATCGCGAGGTATAGAAAGTTCGGCAGGAAAAAAAACCGGGCAGGTACCAGCAACAAATTCAAAGTCCCGATGATGGTCACAAGCGGCGGCCAATGCGCGCCAACCGCGATCCTTCGGAAATCGAGCAGAAGAGAGAAACCCTGGTCGAAGCGCACTATATTCTGGTAGGCCCAGGACATCGCGTCGGTAAAACAATCGGAGTTCGTAATAAAATTAATGAAGAACCGCTCTTGCCATTTCAAGGCGACAAAGAAATGAAGGAGTAGCATTATAAAAAAAAGACCCCAGACGATCCGGGACCCCGGTTCTTTTTTATCATCTCCCATTGAATTTCTCCGTTGCGTCATGAATACCAAAAAGACAATAGGACACTCTGAATCTGCTCATAAAAACGGGTCAGGATCTTTCGAGCAAAGCGAGGAGCAAACGCTTCAAGGAGCTCCGCGCGGCACTCAAGATCATGAGCGTAAAAGTCCGTGCGCTTCGCAAAAGCTTCCTCAAGTCGTCCCGGGTCCTCAGCATCTTGAGATTCTCCCACAAAATGACCGGGGACAAATGGTACTCAAAAGTGGCCTTTTTTTGCCAAAAACGCATTTTTTCCAAACCGATCTTCGGATTCACGTAGACGGGATTTTCAAAGTTATACGCGAGATAGTCGTTCCAGGAGTCCGTCGGGCGGAGGCCCCCGTCGGCTTTACAGGCCTCGAACAATTCGGTGCCCGGATAGGGCACAGGAAGCCAAAATACGGACACGGGCGCCCTCAGCGTCTTGGCGTAATCGACCGTCTTGCGGACCATGGCATCATCTTCTCCGGGAAGGCAAATCATAAAGTTATTCAGGAGCCGAAAACCGGCCTCCCGGATCCAGCGAACGCCCCGGGTCTGTTTTTCCACGGTCGTGTTCTTTTTGATAAGATCCAGCGATTCTTGATTGGCCGATTCGATACCGATCGCCATCTGCCGGCCTCCGGCCCGGTACATCAATTTCAACAACTCCGGATCGACAAGGTCCGCGCGCGTGTTGCAGGACCATAGCAACCCCAAGTCCGCTTTGATCATGCGCCGCATAAGGTCCGAGGTAAAATCCCGGTTGATCGTGAACGTCGAATCTTGAAAATAAACGCCTTTAGCTTTTTTTTCATATTGAAGGATCTTGAGTTCTTCCACCACGCGGTCCGGACTGAAAAACCGGGTCTTTTTCCCGAGAAGTTTTGCGGCCCCGCAGTAGGTACAGCTGAAGGGACACCCGCGTTGCGTCATGATCGGATAACTTGGCAACGCCATATATTGGGTCTCATGAGGCACGTAGCGCCTCAGGTCAATGTCCGCGTAAAACCCCACGGGAAGCTCGTCCAGGTTTTCTATGAATGGGCGGAGAGGGTTGATCATAATGCGCGCGGCGTCCCGATAGACCAGGCCGTTTATTCCGGACCATTCTCTTTTTCCTTCGGCCAATTCGGAAAGAAGCTCATCGGTGACGTATTCCCCTTCACCGCGCACGATGAAATCCAATTCGGGGCACTGACGCATGCTTAATTCGGGAAGCATGGAGACGTGAATGTTCCCCATGATGACCTTGCAGGAGGGAAGCGCCTCTTTCACCCGCCTAGCGGTCTGAAACGCATAATCCGCCGTCGGGGTATAAACGGACATGCCTATTACGTCATACCCCTTCTGTCTTAGGAAAGTTTTTAAAGAATCTGCGGTATAGTCCCCGAATTGAGTGTCTAGAAAATCCACATTGTAGCCGCGGTGCTTGAGCCAACCGTAAACGGAAAGGATCCCCATGGGCGGGACAAACCCGCGCAGAGACCTCAGGGTCCCCCACGCGGCCTGAACAGGGACGAGCGGCTCAAGCAATAAAACCTTTAGCCTTTTGGCTTTATCGGTCAATGGCATCTTGGCTGTCATGATTTTTTTTGAGAAACTCTACGCCCGAGATGTTGAGAGCCCTCCCAATTGGCTCCTCTTATTGATCCGGAACAAGGAATTCACCCTATTGATCGTCCCCCGTTGCAGTTCATGATCTTTCTGCGAAGAATGATCATCGGCTTCGGTGCCACGATTGAAACATGATGTAGGTACCAATTTTTTTCCGATGGTCCTTTTTCCGTTCGGCATGTTCGCGATACATCTGCCGCACCGCTGCTGCGTCAAACAACCCCTGTTTTCGGATATAATCCGTCGTGAAGAATTCTTCGACACACGAAAAAAAACTTTTGGCCTCAAGCCATTGCGTAAACGGGATCGAAAATCCTTTCTTTGTTCTTCGTAGGATCTCTGGGGGAAGATACTTTGCGGCAACCGACTTGAACAGTCTTTTCTGGAAGATCATGTCTGCCGGCAGTCCCCAAACAAACTCCACCAGCTCGTGGTCCAGATAAGGAACTCGAAGCTCCAGAGAAGCGGCCATGGAGGCCCTGTCCGCTTTCACCAAAAGATCCTCCGCCAGATAACCGTAAAAATCGCAATATTGGATCTTTTTCAAAGCGTCGCGGTCCCCTTGTTCAGTTAAAAACTTCAGAGCAGCTTCTTCCGGAAGCGATGAGGCAAGTTTGTTCTTAAAATCTGGGCTAAAAATACCCTTTTTTTCCGCATCGGAGAAGGAGCCCATCCAGCACAAGTGACGCGCGACCGGATCTTTCAAGCATTTCTCTCCGCGTAAAAATTGTCTTATTTTGAAGCCGGGGCTGAAATATTCTGCGCTGACCGGAAAAATCTTTTCTAAAACGCGAAACAGCCCCGTGATCAGCCCGGCAGGCACTTGTTCGTTATCTTCTAGGAACTTATGCGCGAGATAAGTAGGATATCCCATGAAGAGTTCATCCCCGCCCTCCCCGGAAAAGGCCGTTTTGACGTACTGCCGGGTAAAACGACTCAGAAAATAGGTCGGAAAAACGGAAAGGTCCCCCAGCGGTTCGTCAAGCTGGCCCGTCACAAACGGGAAGATCTCTATAAAATCTTCCAAAGAAAAAAGGTGATGGTGATGCCGCGAACCTAAAAAACGCGCAACTTTCTCGGCGTATTCCGTTTCATCAAAAGTCTTTTCATCGAAGCCCATTGAAAAGGTGTCGCATCCCCCGGGCATTTCACGGCACGCCAAAGCCGCTAAGACGCTGGAATCCACGCCCCCGCTAAGAAGCACACCGACCGGAACGTCCGCAAGAAGATGTTCTCTCACGGCTGTTTTTAAGAGATGTTCCAAATGCTCCGCGGCTTCCCGAAAGCCCGGGCTCTTACCGTCTTCATGACTTCCTAGCCCCCAGTAGGGCTGTACCCGCAACTCGGAATCTTTGAGAATAAGATAAGATCCGGGTTTTAATTTCCGGATGTTTTTGTAGATCGAAAAAGGAGCGGGAACGTATTCCAAGGAAAAATAAAGATCGAGAGATTTGGGGTCAATTTCTTTTTTTATAAAGGGAAGTTTCAAAAGGGCTTTGATCTCGGAGGCAAAAGCGAATTTTTCGCCGCCCTTGAAATAATAAAGCGGCTTGATCCCCAAGCGGTCCCGGGCAACGAATAATACTTTGTTTTGTTTGTCCCAAAGGGCAAAGGCGAACATGCCTTTAAGTTTGTCGAGACAATGTTCTCCCATTTCTTCATAAAGGTGAATAATAACTTCAATGTCCGTTTTAGAATAAAAGCGATGGCCCCTCTGGACCAGTTCTTCCCTAAGGGCGGGGGCATTATAAATTTCGCCATTGCAGACCAGGACAAGGGTCTGATCCTCGTTAAAAAGCGGCTGGGACCCTGTCGATGTCAGATCGATAATGCTCAGCCGCGTCGCCCCAAGGAACAGATCCTCGTTGGCATCACAAAACTGCCCCCATTCATCGGGCCCCCGGAGATTGAGAGAGGCAAGCATGGCGGCTTGCTCTTCTTTCAAATTCTCCAGCGCAATTCCCTTAGTTCCGCAGATTCCGCACATAGATTTTCAGTTCTTGCAGCAACGCATGCAAACTTTTGGACAAACTTCTTTGATGGTTTTTCTCAGCTTCCGGTAGGTTTTAGAGTTCCAAATATCTTTTAAAGAGTCTTTTCGAATATTCCCCAAGACACAACGGGGTAAAAATTGACATGGAATAATATCGCCGTTGTAATTAATGAATACAGAGTGTGTGATGAACCGGCACTCCGGGTCCCGCCGGGAAACGCTATGGTACCAATCCCGTATCTGCTGATCGCTCAGGTAAGGTTTCATATAAACAGGCATGTCGAGCGCGGGGATCATTTTCTTCAGTCGAACTAACCCTTCCACAAAGCTCTCCTGGAAGGTCCGGTCTTCAAGAAACATCGCAGGCGTCAGGTCAAACTCGTTTTGGGGGGAACGGGCGGCCGCGGCATATTCCTTGCTCGTTAAAAAATTAAGATGCTCTATCTTAACGGCGTCAATGCCTAACGAATGGAGGTGGGTCAAAAAGGATGAAAAAGAGTTTAGGCTTTCCGGCATGGCAATACAGCTCACAATGATTCGTTGTCCTCTACGCCTCTTTTTTAAAAGCGATTTCAAATGTTCAACGGTTCTTTCAAAAGCTCCCTTTATCCCTACGATCTTGTCGTGAACCTCTCTCGGTCCATAAAGCGAAATAATCGGCACATCCACGTTTGTTGCGACGCTTTCCAGGGCCCGTCCTTTCATCAAAAAACCGTTCGTGGTCATGAGGCACTTGAGCCCGTTTTGACGTATCAGGGCCAAAATATCCGGCATGTCCTTACGCGTCAGGGGTTCCCCGCCGCCGATATGGAACACCGGCCGGTAACGGCGGACTTCACGAACCAAATCCCCGATCACGGAAAGACCGACATCCTGTTCGTCTCCGATTTTCCCGCACTGGCTGGAAACGCACATTTGACAGGCATAGTTGCAATGCCGGGTAATGAGCATATTGATGGAAAGCGGAAAGGCCGTGGGCCTGCGCGAAAGAGTGTTGAAAGCTCCCGCGATGAAGTTTTTAAGCGGGAGGATGTTCCCGTACAAATTAAAACTCGAAAAAGAAGCAGTGATTAACGGATTCATGTTATCCCATTCCATCATTAGGGGGTGTGCTCGCGTCCCTATAAGATATCCTATAAATGACGTATTTCCCATAACCGGGTACATCCTGTCCGAAAACGGCTTCAAAAAGAACGTTGTCCCATTGTTGCTCTTTCCGGTCGACATCAAAATTCAGGACCTTTTGCAAATGACCCTCGGTATTTAAAACCAGGTACCGTGTCCGGTGTTCTAACAGATAGCGCTCAAACGCTTCCCTGTTCTGGAAGCCCGCATTCTTAAGGAGCGGCGTATATACACACTCACATCGCGACGAAGCGATGCCGCTCTGAAGCACAATGCTATTTTGCCAAGTATCCGAGCGGTCGTTGCCGATGACGATCGTTTCATGCGAAAGGACGTTTCTCTTGATCCACTGCGCAACAGCTTTGACCTCCTCAGGAATAGAGGCCACCAAGTCACCGGCGACACGATGAATGTTCTGCGTAACCTGCCAAAAATTCACGACCGGAAAAACCAAGAGCAGCAAAAGGAGCGCTTTTTTTCTGCCTTTCAAAAAAAACAGGCTCCGTGCGGCGAAGAAGCACGCGTAGGGGATCAAAAAAAGTCCTAAAATAATACTGTAGCGGGTATGGGCACACATCTTTGCTGCCAGCGTATTCGCCGTAAGCATCAGCCATAAAACCAAAAAGAAGATGGAGAGTTGGCGTTTTTGGCGCGCGAGGAACGCCAGCACGATGCCCAAAAGACCGCCTGCCACAAGGCTCGGCCCTGTACTTTGCCAAAGAACAGCCAGCCAGCTCCACGGTCTCGGATCGTATAAAAACCGGCCGATCGCAATGGATGCGCACGCTCCTCCGCCGGCAGCGCTGAACGAATACAAAAATTCTCCGTGGTGGCAACGGCTAAGCGCAAGGTGCGCGCATGGAAACACCAGAATGAGTAACAAAAATAAAAAAGCCGTCCTTTTTCCCTTCGGCCATAACAAAAGAAAAAAGACCGGGATAAAAAGCCAGCTTTCGAAACGTAAAAGAGAGGCAATGTTGAAAAAAAGCGCCGCGACCCCTAACGTCCAAAACCGCTTCTGCCCCTTTTGGTAGCTGAAAAAATAATATAAACAGCCGAACAGGAAAAAATAATAAACCGCGTCGGACGTCGTGATACTGCTCTGGACCACATGCAACGGATAAAAAACGAGGATCAAACTTGAAAAAAAGGCGACCGCCCGGCCAAAGAGGACCTTCAGCGTGCCGTAATACGGAAGGATCAAAAGGGTCCCGAAGAACGCCGTAAACACCCGGGGCGCCAGCAACGGATCGCGCCAAAAGTACAGGACCGAGGCGAGGGCGTATTTGTAAAGTGTCGAGGTCCCGCCGTCAAAATTCAGAAAAAGTCTCGGGTCCTCGAGGATAAAAAGGGCTCTTTCCACGTTCCCCGGAGCGTATCCGGGCATATTCTCGAATCTCAGAAGGAAAAAAATGCGGACTGCAGCCGCCAAAATAATCAGAAAAAGAAGCCGGGCCTTCTCGCCGCCAAGCGCTTTGCTTTCGTTTTTATCACCCAGATCAAGAATAGTCACGGCCGGTAATCACCCTTCCATATGACGAAGGTCCCATATCCTCCAACCTCCTGTTCAAAAACCGGCTCGAACGAGGCGTTTTCTAAGTTTTGCCTTTTCTGTTGCGGATCAAAGCCCAAAACTCTCGCCACGAATCCTTTCGAATTCAAAACAAGATAGGCCGGTCGCCGTTCCAGGACATATTGCCGCGCCCCCTCCCTGTCCCGTGTGAACCAGTTATCGGGAAGAGGTGTGTTCAGGATCAGACATTTTTCGGGGGAGATCCCGCTGCGGATCAGGATGTTCGAAGGAAAGACGTCATAAGCGTCCGCTTCGATGATGACGAACTCGTCCGGCCGGACATGGCTCTTGAGCCATTCAGCGACACGAATGATCTCGGGGGGGGTCACGCAGAATATCCCGCTATCCTCCCTCATCCACCGCGGCGTTGTTTGGAGAAAACCAAGTAGCGAAAAAAAAAGGACTACTATGAAAAACAGGGCCCGCCGGACCCTCAGGAACGACAACAGCCGGTCCGCGAAGAACCAGGCGTACGGGATCAGTAACAAGGCCAGAACCAAAGCGTATCGCTCATCCACGGTCATCCTCGCCAACATCGAATTGACCGTAAAAACCCCCCACAACACGAGAAAAAAAAGCGCGAGCTGACGCTTCTGGCGCGTTACAAAAGCCCATGCCATCCCCCCAAGCCCCCCCCTCACCAGACTTCCCCCCAGGCCCCGCCACAAAACGGCCACCCAGCTCCACGGACTCGGATTGTAGGGCCCCCCCCC
>JAHQRI010000028.1 GCA_019052695.1 Candidatus Omnitrophota bacterium | reverse complement strand
AGCCGCCAGCATGGTGTCAAAGACCGCGGCACGGGGCCGGAACCCGAAGGACTTCTTCAGCATCCTGAGATCATAATCCGCCCCTTGCAAGATCAGCTCTTTCTGGGCCAACTCACTCAAAAATCCGTTTAAGGGAAAACCCGCAAGCGGATCGACGATATAGTGGCGTCCGGTAAAGCTGAGTTGGATAAGACAGACCTTTTCGAAGTAATGATGCAGGCTGTCGGCCTCGGTATCCAAACCAACGCGCGACGCGTCGTTCAACGCCTTTGTGAGAAGGGAAAGGCCTTGGGGATCGTCGATATAAAGGCAGTCTAGCGCGGGCTCTGGGCCCGGGTGTTGTCCCATCATCCTGTCAACTTTTCCGCTCTCGAGGGGGTCCCAAAGACCGGATCCGTCCCTACGATCTTTTTTCTTTTTCTTCGATCTCGAATTGCCGGATGGCCACGATGAGGTCGTCGCCATGCTGCGGGCGGCCGAGGTATCGATCGGCCCCTTCCGTCAGGCTCTTTCTCTCAAAATCTGCGCCCGTGTAAGTGTAGACAATGACCGGAACGCGTTGGACTCCTCTCCCGGAGATTTTTTTGAACGAGAGCGTTTCTTTAATCTCCTGTATGAAAAAAGGGTTCCCGTTCCCCGCCCCCGCATATTCGAGCAGAATAAAATCGGGGATCTCCCCCCCCTCAAGTTCCCGCCGGAACGCCGCCAGGTCTTCCACGACCACCGGATGATACCGCTCCTTCCGGAGGGCCTCAACGACCTCCCTCGTGTGAGGGGCCGTCATGCGGTCCATGAGAAAAACGGTCTTCTCTTTTTTCCTGCTCAGGATCGCTTCGACCTCCTTGAGAAGCTTGGGAACATCCACGGGCTTCTCAAGAAATCCCTCGGCTTCAAGCTCCCTGAATACAGGTTCAAGCTCTCCGCGGGCCGTCAGAACAAGGACAGGCAATTTCGCCCGGCCGTGAGCGGTGGAGATTTCGCGAAAAAATTGAAGCCCGTCCTTATTAGGCATCGTTACGTCCATGATCACAAGGTCCGGACGCACTTTCGCGAGGGTCTTAAGCCCTTCATCTCCATCGCTAGCCGTCAAAACATGATAGCCCGCCTCTTGCAAAAACTGCTTTAAAATGTCCAGATACTCCGGTTCATCGTCGATGACCAGGATCGTCTTGGTATCCATCGTAAGCCCTCAGCCCCTCGCTTCAAGTAAAAAGCGCCACACAGTCTATCGGCAAAAATCGATTTCCATTAAGAATATCCTCGTTCGATCGTTGCAGCGGCTGCTTCCTCGGCATTGTCGGTATATTTATATCAAAAAATCTTATCCTATTTATCTGTAAGGGTTTGCGATCATTCAAAGGTCTCCGGCCCGCTCAAAATGACTGCGGCGTTTGCCTTTTAGTTAATGTCCAGGTATACTTCTTTTAGGATTTAAGAAAGTGTCTTTTGTTCAAGAAGGACCAACCTCTAACGTTCTTTTGAAACTTTCTGCGGCTTTTAAAGAGAAAGACAAAAGTATGACCAACAACGGGTCAAACGGTGTTTCATATAACGTAACCCAAAAGGGCCCTTCCAGTACCGATACAACGCCATCAAGAAAAAAAAGGGTGTTGATCGTTGAGGATGAGGACAGCGCGAGCAGATTTCTTTCGCTCCGTTTGAAAAAGTTGGGATTCGATGTTTCCGCAGCGGCGGACGGCATGACCGGTCTTCAAGAGGTCATGGCCTCTCCGCCCGATCTCGTGATCCTGGACCTAATGCTCCCCAAACTCCCCGGCGAGGAGATCTGCAAGGCGATCCGGGAAAGTTTCGACGAACAGGTCGCAAAGATCCCCGTCATTATGCTGACCGGCAAGGATTCCATGGTGGACAAGATCCTCGGAAAGGTCATCGGCGCGGACGCGTATCTCACAAAGCCTTATGAGTTCGACGATCTTTTGACCGCAATCCGACGAGTCATCCCGGAGGTTCCGCTCTGAGAATCTCCCGGAAAAACCAGGGAGCGTGAGGCCGTGGAAGAAGAGAAGTTCCGACAACCGAAGCTAAGGGTTCTGCTCGTCGAGGATGACGCGGAATTCGCGGCCATCCTTAAGATCCGTTTAAGTAAAGAAACGGACCCGCCCTTTGAGATCGTTCGCGCACCAGACCTCAAGCAGGCCTTAGAGCACCTTGATGCTCAACGATGGGACCTCATCCTCCTTGATCTCGCGCTTCCCGATTCGAACGGGATCCAAACGTTCCTGAGGATCCACGCCCAGGCCCGGCACACCCCGGCCGTTATCATGACGGGGCTGGATAACGACCACCTTGCCATCGACGCCGTCCGGAAAGGTGCGGAAGACTACCTTGTCAAAGGGGACATCAACACGCGTTTGCTTCTGAGAATCATCCATCACGCCATTGACCGCCACCGCATTAAGGAAAAGCTCGCCTCCGTCACGGGACGGCTGCGAGAAACGAACCTTCTCCTCGAAAAAATGTCGCTCCTGGACCCCCTAACGGAGTTCTACAATCGCCAGGGGCTCCAACAGGTGCTCGGCCGGGAACTCCAGATCGTTTCGCGGGGTGAGGGGCAGCTTTTGGCTGCCGTCCTGGACATCGACGACTTCAAAAAGATCAACGATTCCCTGGGGCATCCCGTGGGGGATATCCTTTTAAAGGAGATCGCAAAAAAAATTCGAGAGTCCTTGCGCGTGACCGATCATGTCGCCCGGGTCGGAGGAGATGAATTCGTGCTCCTTTTGCCCAAAACGGCCATGCCGGAAGCCGTTCAACTCGCCGAACGGCTGCGGATCTCGGTTTCTAGCACAAAGATATCCCTCTCCGAGAAAGAGACCGTGCGCATCACGGCGAGCCTTGCGGTCTTCGAAGTCCCCAAGCGGACCGCGTCCGTCGACGAGCTCCTTTCCGAAGCGAGCCCCCTCCTTCGTCGCGTCAAAGCGGACGGAAAGAACCGCGTCTGCCTCGAAGACCCCGAAGGCCGTTCTGGTTCGCCCTCGTCATTGCATTTGGCGGAACGCCTCCGGAGCGCGAATAATTTCTTCGCGCTCAAACAACCCATTTTCCAGCTTGAAGAACGGGACATCATCGGGTACGAGTTCCTTTCCCGGCTCAATCAGGAAACCTTCTTCACTCCGGACGAGTTTTTCCGCATCGCGATGGAAAACAACATGCTCACGCTTGTGGATCACCATTGTTTCCGCTCTTGCGCTTCCGCGGCCAGCGCGCTCCCGCCCGAAATGCGCCGCCATATCAACCTCTTCCCCGCGACCATTATCGATCTTCCGGCCGAGGAGCTGGTCGACAAGCTTGCCGCGAATTGTCCGGCGAAGCATTACTGTTTTGAGGTCAGCGAGCAACAGATTCTTGGGGATTCGTCCTCCATGATCGGCCCCATACAGGCCTTCAAGAATTACGGGATCACGATCGCGGTGGATGATGTCGGGTTCGGGAACACGTGCCTGGAAAGTCTCATCCTGCTCGAGCCGGATGTGATCAAAATGGACAAAAAATATGTCCGGGGCATTGCCCAAAGCCCGCAGGTCGAACGTTCCCTCCGCCGCGTCCTGAAAGTGGCTGAGGACTTGAACGCCGAGGTGATCGCCGAAGGGATCGAAACGGAGGAAGACCTTTCGCGTTTGAAGGACCTGGGAGTTAAATACGGACAGGGGTTCCTCTTGGGGATGCCCTCCTGACCTTATGCCGCCCCCCGCCGTGACAAAAACCTTCGCCCAAGGCCCTCGAGACCCCGTCATTTCGGCCACGAACCTCCGCCTCACATTCACTTTGGTTTTTTTGCTGCTTTTCACTCTGGGGAACTTCTTGCTCCAAAATCACCAGGTCAACCTCGCGAAAGACAACGTCACCGCAATAGCCTTTTTGGAAAATCAGCACCGTTACGTCCAGCAGGTCGTTTTTTCGGTTTCCTTGTACGCCCAATCCATTGAAATCGCGGAACGACGCGGTTTAAGGAATAACATCCGGGAAGAGCTGTCGAAGATCCTCGTTCTTGATCCGGTCCCTGGCAAGGGGGATCCCCTTTTATCCGAAATGACCTCCGCGGTCGCCTCAAGGGTCCGTTACCTTTACCGCCAGGGCCAGCCCCCCTTGGACGACCTGGTCCGTGGATACATCGGGTCTATCAAGGCCTTCATGATGGGGGACCCGATCCGCGTAAGCCCCGAAAATCCCGTCCTCAAGGACCTTCAAAGACAGAGCCTACAGTTGCTCGCAATCCTCCAGGAGGCCGTTCGGGCGCTCCAAGAAAAGAACCAGAGCCGCATCGTGTCCTTGCAGCGGCTGGGAACCCTTCTTTTCGTGATGACCTTCATCGGCCTGGTTTTAATCGGTTTTTTTATTTTTCTGCCCGCCTCCAAAAGGATTGCCTCGTCGTTCGGAGCCCTCAGGACAACCAACGAGGAACTCGAGAAGATCATCGCGGAAAGAACAGATACGTTAAAACAAAATGCTGCGGAATTAGCGGACTCCAACAAAAAGCTGCGGGAAGAAATCGAGGAAAAGCGGCGGGCTGAAGCCGAGCTCCGTACGACCAACGCTTTTCTGGATTCGATCATCGAGAACATTCCTCATATGATCTTCATTAAAGACGCCGAGGAACTCCGTTTTGTTCTGTTCAACCGTGCCGGTGAAAAGCTGATCGGGCGGGCTCGACAGGAATTGCTCGGGAAGAACGACTACGATTTTTTCACACGAGAAGAGGCGGACTTCTTTGCCGCCAAGGACCAGGAGACCCTCCGACAAAAAGAGCTCCAGGACATCCCCGAAGAACCGATCCACACACGCGAAAAAGGGGTCCGTTTCCTCCACACAAAAAAGATCCCGATCCTGGGGCCGGACGGGACTCCCGCTTACCTTCTCGGCATCTCGGAAGACATCACCGAACAGTTGTCGGCCGCTCAAAAAATGCGGGAGCTTTCGCTGGCGATGGAAAACGCGCTGGATGGCATGGCCCGTCTCGATCTGAATATGAAATTGCTGAGCGCGAATAAGTCGTTCGCGAGGATGTCGGGTTACTCCCAGGATGAGCTTATAGGCCTGAATTATACCGCTACGATCTGCCCGGAGGACCAAGAAAAGGTGCGGGCCGCGCTGGATCAGGTCAGTCTTCGCGGAAAATCAGAGGCGGAGGTCAAAGCGGTCCGCAAGAACGGTTCGATCTTCCACCAATTCGCGGTCTTCGTCCGGGTCTTGGACAAGAACGGGGAACCCGAAGGCATCTACTGTTTCGCCCGGGATGTTTCGGAGATCAAATATAAAGAGGCGCTGGAGATCAAAGCCGACCTGATCCAAATGGTGTCACATGAGTTGCGGACCCCGATCCACTCAGTCCGCGAGGGAATCAGTATCGTGCTTGAAGGACTGACCGGAGATCTGAATGAGGAACAAAAGGAGGTCCTGAACATCTCCAAGCGTTGCGTCGACCGCCTGGTGCGGCTGATCAATGATGTCCTGACCTTTCATAAGTTCGAAGCGGGTGTCGTCGTCTTCAACTTTAATAAGGAGGGTATCAACAAACTGGTCCGGGAGACCGTCGAAGCGCTAAGACCCCTTACCAAGGTCAAAGGCCTCTCGCTGGACCTTGCTCTTCAAGAGGACCTGCCTGAAGCTGAAGTGGACCGGGACAAGATCGTTCAAGTCCTCACCAACTTCATGCAAAACGCCATCAAATTCACGGACCACGGGGGGATCACGGTAAGTTCTTCCCTTTGCGCGCAAGGGATCAAGGTTTCCGTCAAGGACACGGGGATCGGCGTCCAACAGACAGACCTCCCGAAGCTTTTTCGGAAATTCGGGCAGCTCGAGTCGGCCAAGCTCATCGCCCCGGGAGGGACGGGCCTCGGATTGGCCATCTCAAAGAAGATCATCGATCAGCATCACGGGGCCATTACGCTGGATTCGGTCTATAAAAAAGGAAGTGTTTTTTCGTTCACGCTGCCCCTAACACAAACCCGCCCCTCATCAACTCCGCAAAGGTCTTAAGACCGCTCAAGGAGGAGAACCGTTCGAGGGATCCGGGGGTCAGTCCGCATGCCGGATCTCCCGGATACCGCCGGAACTCAAAAGGACCGTAACGGGGGGAAGTGCTTTGTTAGAACCGGGCCGCGAGACCTTTAAGTCGATCCTTAACGTCACGCCGTCCGATAATCGCTCGAGAGGGACCGTGATCTCCGGCGCAACGCTTTCCAAAGTCCCTACCTTCTCCGTTCCGGAGGTCATCTCGGCCAGATAGACCGTCCCTTCTTGAGGGACGAACCCATAAAGCACCGCAAGGTCCTTGAAGGAAAGCTTATTTCCCGAAAAAAGGATCAGGTCCAGCGGGCTGACCTGCGAAAACCAATATGCGGCGATCATGTCCCTGCGTTCGCTCAGGACCCCGGCTACATGGGCACCGTCTTCGGGAAGACTGTACCGTCCGGCTTTGACCATGGCGCGAATGTCTCCATCGGAAAAACCCATCATGACCTTCGCCGCCCAAAAACCATCCGCCCGCGTGACCTGCCGGAAAGTTTCATAGGGAAGAAGGTTCTTGTATCCCGCCGGGTCAAAGAGGTCGTTATTGAAACGGCCGACGGCCGGCGAGTAGTTCCCCGATCCCGCGGACCTCTGTTTTTTCTGCCAGGGCCGTTCCCAAAAACCCAGCCCAAGGATCGCTTTAAAAGTTTCGCCGTAATCCACCATGTGCTCGTGCCCGAACATCGCCTCCTTCGCCCCACATGTGTCCGCCCCCAAGGTGTTCGTGAAATCGGTCAAGTAATGTTTCAAGACGGGCATCCCTTCCTGCGACACCAGCACATCGAGGGTGTTGCTCTCCAGCATTTCATAATGGTTCAACCAGGCCGCAAAGATCCCCAGGGCACGGATCTCCCGGAGGTCGCGGTGATTGACCAGGTCCTGCGGGTTCTTTCGGGAGCGCCCGGTGAAACTGAAGTTCCCGACCCTTTCCCCATCTGGAACCTTAGAAGCGGACGCGCGGTAGACCCCATTCGGCAACGGAACAAAAAGAAGGTACTGCTGCAAAAGGTCCTGGGTGAGTTTTTTTGTGAATCCCGTGTTTTCATAAGCAACGCCCTCGGGGGCCGCGATGAGCTGCTCCGCCGTGAAGAAAAGTATGGTCGTCTCGGGAACGTTATACCCGATCGCGTGATAGAATCTGCTTCCGATCACATCCGCGGCCGTGTTCAGTTCGGCCCATCCTTGAGGATCAAATCGAAGTACGAAGCGTGCTTTTTGAAAGTCTTCTACGAGGAATTCGTACTGGGCCCCCTCCTGCTCTACGCTTAGCACCTGCAAAGGGGCGCTGAGGTCCGGCCCGGGGGTGACGCCAGGACCTTCTTCAAGCTCTTCCGGGGACATTTTTTGCCGCGCGTGGCGGTTAGTGAAAAAAGCGGAGTCGGGGACCTCATCAAAAATATTGACCCCGGCAGAGGGGATTTTTTGACCGAACAGCTTACGGCCCCAGCGCCCCAGATCAAGCTGGTTCAACCCCTCGCTGTAGACGGCTTGATCAAACATGTCCTTGTAAAGGGGGATGTCGCCCTCCCCCATTTTTTTAGCTTCACTGCCAATGGCCGTCGGCCCCGCCGCACTGAGGCAGACCCCCAGCCCTAAAACTCCCGCAAGAATGCGATAATTCTTGATCTTCATTTTTTCGCCGTTAAGCCCTTTTTTAAAATGCCAGCTTGTTCTCAAGATAGAACTGCGTGCCTTCGCGCCCGTGGGCCACGCTAAAGCTGAATAAAGAGACCTTGGAATAACTCAAACGCAAGCCGCCCCCATAAGATTCCCGAAAATCCTTGAGACGAAAAGTGGCAAAGTCCTTGGAGACCTGCCCCTCGTCGAAAAAGGCGACGGCCTTCATCTTGAATGCTTTGTACTGCCAGACGGTGTAGCGATACTCAAGGTTCAAAAGGATCGCGCTTTCGCCGTAGAAACGGTTATAAACGTACCCTCGCGAAGTCTGGCTTTGGTAGGGGAACAGGCCGGAGCTTCCCAATTTTGTCATTTCATAAAAGGGGACGTCCCCGCCGTTCACCCGCTGGTTGAACTCTCCCCAAAAGCGCGCGGCCAGCACCCTGAGGGGAGAAGCCAGCTGAAGATACTTCGCGGCGTCGACCCGGTACGTGAGGTATCGCGCTTTGGAACTCGAGACGCCCTCCGTAAATTTAAGAAGGAGTTTCTGATAGCTCCCTTGACTCGCGTCCTCTTTACTGTCACGGGTGTCGCGGGTCAAGGCGATGGAAGCGTTGACAAAATGATCCCCGTGAAGGCCCGGAATATTTTCCCCGGCAAAGATCTGGGTGATGTCCCCTTTCCCTTCATGGGCCCGGTTCTTGATGTTGGCGTGATTGTAACTTACTTGGGTCGTGAGGTCCAAAAGGGAGGAAAATTCATACCCGGCTTTCGCGCCGACCGTCGTTTTTTCCTGGATGAACGAAGTACTATCCCCCCGGCTGGTGTGGGGACCGATCCCGTAGAACGTTTCGTGCCGGCGATTTTCGTACTGCACCAAGGTCGCGGTGTGAAGCCCTGTTTCCGCGATCCTTCTCGCTCCAATCTCCCCGCCGGCCTGAAAAAAGGTCGTCGGCCCGTGATGGATCCAGCTTTTCACGATCAGATCGGGGTAATTCTCTTTTTGTTTCGCGATCCTGACAAGGTCGAACTCGGCGCCGTAGGAGGGTGCTCCCGTAAAATCCAGCGAATCCAATCGGGGCTTCACCCCGAACTCGATCAGTCGTTCGTAGATGCGGAAGGCCTTTTTGTCCAGCCTGTGCTTCTCGGTGTAAACAAGCGATTGGTCGAGGGGCCACTTCAGGGCCTTGAACGGCCATTCGATGGCGCGGGACACAAAACCTTTCAGAGGCCTCGGGCTAAGCGGGGAAGCGTACAGGGGGGTGTAGCGGTCCGGGTCCTGATTTTCCGCGCGGGCCGGAACAGTCGCGGTCAGTAAACAACCGCATAAACAAAATAAAAAGGAACTTTTTTTCAAATTTTTCTCGCAAAAATTATTTTAACGCTCGCCCCGCAGCAAACACGACGGCCCACATTTTGCACTTTTTCCGGAGGATTTTCAACAGGCATCCTCTTTCTCCCCGAAAGCATCCTGAAAGACCCGTACCTGAGGGGCTTTGGCACCGTCCCAGACCACCGCGACCACATCAAACGACACGGGAACATCTTTCATCTCTTTTTCTTTCAGGTACCAGGCGGCAAGTCTAAGCAGTTTCTCCTGCTTTTTCGGGCCGACGGCTTCCTGGGGAGCCCCGAATCTGGTATCCGTGCGCGTCTTGATCTCGACAAAAGCGATCCTCCCTTCGCGTTCCGCGACCAAATCGATCTCACCCAGGGCACATTTGTAGTTTTTTTCGATGATCTTATACCCACGCCCTCTTAAAAAACCGCAGGCGAGGACCTCGCCGCGATCCCCCAAAGAAAAACGAAAAGGCTTAGGGTCAGGCTTGATCTTCATGGACAAGCCGCCAAGGTGGCCTCACGGACCGGCGCAAAACTCCGACGGTGGACGGGCGAGGGTCCCATTTCCCTAAGGGCCTTAAGATGGGACGCCGTGCCGTAACCCTTGTGTGTGGCGAACGCATACTGAGGATACCGCTCGTGCAGCCGGCACATCCAATGGTCGCGGAAAACTTTGGCCACAATGGAGGCCGCGGCGATGCTGAGGGATTTTTGATCGCCGCCGATCACGCTTTTTTGCTCTAAGGGAAGATCGAGGCGCATGTTGCCGTCGATCAAAAGAAGCCCGGGAGTATGGGGAAGGTTCCACACGGCCTTTTTCATGGCAAGACGCGTCGCCTCGTAGATATTGATCGCGTCGATCTGCCCTTCTTCAACGACCCCGATCCCGACCAGGCATGAGCGCGCGATCCGCTTGTAAAGATCCTTTCTTCGGGAAGCGCTGAGTTTCTTGGAATCATTTGCGCCGCGGAGGGCTTCGGGATACAGGACGACCGCCGCCGCCGCAACGACCGGACCAGCCAGAGGCCCTCGCCCGGCCTCGTCAACGCCGGCCATCCAGCCGTTCAATCCTTGCTCTTGGGCCCGGTCGAACCCGCGAAGGGCCTGGAGGAGTTCCGCCTGACGACGCTCCCGTTCGGAAGTCTTCACAAAGGCCTCTGGGATCAGGGCCTACCGGTGTTTGAGATAATAAAGTTTTGCCCGCCGCGCCTTCCCCTTGTGGCTCACGACGACCTTTTCAAGGACGGGTGAATAAACGGGGAATACCTTTTCGACCTTATCTCCGTAGCTTTCCTTGAGTACGGTAAAACTAGCGTTAATCCCGCGCCCTTTTTTAGAAATGCAGATGCCCTCAAAGACCTGCGTGCGGGTCTTGTCGCCTTCCTTGACCCGTACGTAGACCTTCAGCGTGTCCCCGACACGGAATTCCGCGATCTTTTTTGACTTGCCTTCTTTTTCGATGATATCCATTTTGTTCATGGTCGCTCCTGTTCGCGTTTTAATCCGTCTTTGATCCTTTGGACGGCTTCAATAGATCCGGCCTTTTTTGCCGCGTGATCTGTTCGGCGGCCACTTGCCGCCAGGCCTTTACTTTATTATGGTCCCCCGAGACCAGGATCTCCGGCACCTTCCACCCCCGGTAATCCCGGGGCCTGGTATACTGGGGATATTCTAAAAATCCGTTCTCGAAACTCTCGTTCTCGGTTGAGGCCTTATTTCCCAAGACTCCGGGAAGAAGCCTGATAACGGCTTCGATCAGGCAAAGGGCCGGGGCTTCACCCCCCATCGTGATGAAATCCCCGATGGAGATCTCCTGGTCGACCAGGTGCTCCTTAACCCGCTGGTCCACCCCTTCATAATGGCCGGCGATCAACACCAGGTGCCTTTTTTGAGCGAGGTGCCGGGCCAATCTCTGGTTCATCGGCTCCCCTTGGGGGTCCAGTAGTACCACCCACGCTCCCTTCCCGACCTCCTCAACACATTCAAAAATCGGCTCGGGTTTCATAACCATCCCGGCACCGCCTCCAAAGGGCTTGTCATCCGCGGTCTTATGGCGGTCGTGCGTCCAGTCCCGAAGATCACGGACCCTGACCTTCACAAGCCCCTTGCGTTGGGCCTTATGCAAAAGCGACTCGCCAAGCGGGCTTTTAAAAAAACCCCCGAAGAGCGTCACCACGTCGATTGTGAGACGAGCCCGGGACGCCTTCCGCCCGCTTCGCGGTTTGCCCGCTTTTGTTGCGACGTTCTTCATCGCTCTTTCTTCCGCGCCCTGCTCGAGGTCATCCTTACGCACGGCCCCACCTTCGGGCACCGGCCGTTAGGACTCGGCCTCAGGTCAAACGCTTTTTTTCTTTTTTTTGCGGCGCAAGAGGCTCTTGAGCGCGACGCTCATTTGCGCGCCTCTCTTGACCCAATAATCGAGGCGATCCTCTTTGACAACGAGGATATCCTCCTTAGGAAGCGCGTCATAATGACCGAGTTCCTCGATAAAACGCCCGTCCCGCGGCATCTTCGCATCGCTGACCACGATACGCCACTGGGGACGGTTCTTGCTGCCGAACCGCTTCATTCGAATCCTGACTGCCACATGACCTCCTTATCGATTTATTCTTTTTCCCTGCGGATTAAAGCCCCAAGGGAAGTGAGTTTTTGTTCGAGGTTCTCATAACCCCGGTCCAGATGATAAACACGCTGAACTTCCGTGGCCCCTTCGGCCACCAGCCCCGCGAGCACCAACGCCGCGCTGGCCCTGAGATCGGACGCCATGACCGGCGCTCCGCTCAACTTTTTGACCCCGTGCACGATCGCGCTCGGCCCTTCCAGATAGACCTTTGCGCCCATACGCCCGAGCTCGGGGACGTGCATGAAACGGTTCGGATAGATCTTTTCCGTGACCACGCTGATCCCCGGGGTGACCGTCATCAGGGCCATAGCCTGCGCCTGCAGGTCCGTCGGGAACGCCGGATACGGGAGCGTCGTGATATCCATCGGTTTCAAACGCCCCGTTTTCCTCACGCGCACCGCGTTCTTGAACTTGTCCACCTTTACGCCTGCCTGCCGCAGCTTGTCGATCACCGCGTTCAGGTGCGCGGCTTCCATTTTGCGGACCAGCAGGTCCCCTCCAGTGATCGCCGCGGCGAACATGAACGTCCCCGCTTCGATGCGGTCCGGGATCACACGATAACTGGCCCCGTGCAGTTTCCTGACGCCTTCCACCTCAATGCGCGGAGAACCCTCCCCTTGGATCTTGGCGCCCATTTTTCTCAGAAACTGGGCCAGGTCCACAACCTCGGGTTCACACGCTGCATTTTCGATAACGGTCTTTCCCTGCGCGAGCACAGCCGCCATCATGACGTTGTCCGTGGCCAGCACCGAAGAACCGTAAGCGCCTCCTAAATAGATCTCGGCGCCGCGCAACTTCTTATCGGCGGTAGCCCGGACATACCCGTGCTGGATCGTGATCACGGCATTCAGGGCTTCCAGACCCTTAAGGTGAAGGTCAATCGGTCGGGGTCCGATAGCACAACCTCCGGGAAGCGAGACCTCGACCTCTCCTAATCGTGCCAAAAGCGGCCCCAGTACGCAAACCGAGGCGCGCATCGTTTTAACCAGCTTGTACGGCGCGAACGGCTTGAGGTTCTTACCGGGTTTCACCTTGAGGCAACCGTTCTCCAGGATCGCTTTCGCTCCCAGCGAACGGATCAATTTCACCATCGTATGAACGTCCCAAAGTGAGGGAACGTTCTCGATCACGGATTCTTCCTCGGTAAGAAGCGCGGCCGCCATGATCGGCAACACAGCATTCTTTGAACCTGAAATGTCAACCTCGCCCTTGAGGCGCACCCCGCCTTCTATAATGATCTTATCCATCGTCTCAGAATCCACCCTTGCGGGCGATCACCACCCTCTCGATTCCCGAATAATCCCGAAAGCGCTGGATATTATCATAACCTGCGTTGTGAAGCCACTTTGAAACGACCCCAGACTGTCCCTGGCCCACCTCTAGGGCAAGCATGCCTTCCGGGACAAGGTATTCCCCTGCCTGTGCCGTGATACGCCTATAGAAGTCGAGCCCGTCCGCTCCGCCGTCCAAAGCTTCCCGAGGTTCTGACTTTAACTCTTCCTGGACACCGTTCCAATCCGCCGCAGCGAGATAAGGAGGATTGGAGACCATAACATCCCATGAACCAGCCCCCGGGCCTAATCCATCGAACAGGTCCCCATGAACGAACTGCGCGCGGTTTTCAAACCCGCATCGTTCAACGTTCGTCCTGGCAACGGCCAGCGCCCCCCTGGAAACATCAAGAAAGGTCCCCCGCGCTCGGGGGCATTCCCGAAGGATCGACACCCCAATGGCGCCCGAGCCGGTCCCGATATCTAAAAAAGAAAAATGCGACGCCTTCCTATCACCCAAAGTTTCCAGGACCCGCTCGATCAGGATCTCCGTTTCGGGACGGGGAATAAGACACTCCGGCGTCACAAAAAGGGTCTCCTTCCAGAAATAGGCCACCCCCAAAAGGTAGGCCAGCGGGATCCTTTGGACCCGTTTCGATAAAATATCCCGAAATTTCCGCTCGACCCCCGAGACCCTGCCTGCCGGAAAATCGGCGTAAAGCTCGAAGCGATCGCATGCCAGAAGTTTCATCAGAATGCGTTCACACTCTTCTTTCCCTTCTTCGATCCCCGCGCGCGACAGAGCTTCTTTCCCGAAAGCGATCCAGTCCGGGACTATCGCGTCTACAACGTTTTTCATAACGCGGTAAGCTTTCTGACCTTCTCGTCTTCCGCCAGGGCTTCGTTAACGGGGTCCAGGTACCCGTCCAGGATCTGGCTGAGGTTGTGCAACGTCAGACCGACACGGTGGTCCGTAACGCGGTTGTCGGGATAATTGTAGGTCCGTATCTTGCCGGATCGGTCCCCGGAACCGACCTGCTCCTTGCGGTTTTTGGCGATCGCGGCCTCTTGTTGTTCCCGGCGGAACTCGAAGATCCGGGCCCTTAAAATACGCATGGCCTTTACTTTGTTCTTCATTTGAGAGCGCTCATCCTGGCACGCGACCACAAAACCGGTCGGCAGATGGGTAATGCGGACTGCGGACTCGGTCTTGTTCACATGCTGCCCTCCAGCCCCGGAGGCGCGATACACGTCTATCTTCAGGTCCGAGGACACAATCTCGATCTCTTCTTCCGCGACTTCGGGCAATACCGCCACGGTCACCGCGGAGGTATGGATGCGTCCGCTCGCTTCGGTCCTGGGAACGCGCTGGACGCGGTGAATGCCGCTTTCATACTTGAACCAGCGATAGGCCTGTTCTCCGCTGACCCCAAAAATGATTTCCTTGAAACCGCCGATCCCCGTGGGGTTCATGTCCATGACCTCCACGCGAAGCCCGTGCTTGGAGGCGAACATGTTGTACATGCGGAAAAGGTCGGCGACAAAGAGGGCCGCCTCTTCTCCGCCGGTTCCGGCCCGAATCTCTACGATCACGTCCCGGGCGGCATTTGGCTCCGTGCCCCGCAAAAAGAGGTCTTCGAGCATGGCCTCCCTCGTGATCTGTTGGGATTCGAGCTCCCGGATCTCGTCCTCAATGAGGCTTTTCATGGCCTCATCCCCCTGACTCTCAGCCAGGCTGTGCCTCAGGGACTCGATCTCTTTTTCGGTCCTCGAGTATTGGGAAAAACCCTCAACGATGGGTCGCAGCTGGGCCGCCTCCCTGCCCAATTTTTGCAGCTGGTTCCTATCCCGGGCAACCTGGGGGTCGGTCAGAAAGGCTTCCAACTCGCGGAGCCGGATCTCGGTCTTTTCAAGCCGTGGACGGATCCTCATTTCCCTTGAGCTTTGACCTTTTCTTTCAGAGCCTGCAGTTTCTCCCGCCGGACATCTTCGGCAAATTTTAATTTTACCGGGGCCTTGGCTGCTGCTTTGGCCGGCTTGCGTGTTGCCGCCACCTTTCCGTCGAATTTTTTCTTGAAGCGGTCGATACGTCCGGCCGTATCCAGCAGTTTCTGTTTGCCGGTAAAGAACGGGTGACAGGCCGAGCAAAGGTCCACCTGGATCCGGGGCATAACGCTCCGTGTTTCGAAGGTGTTCCCACAGGCGCACTGTATCGTTGAGGGGCCGTACTTCGGATGGATCTCTTTTTTCATTTTATTTCTCCGCTTTGTTCATGTTGAGTAAAAATTCCGCATTGCTCTTCGTTTTCTTGAGGCGGTCCACCAAAAGCTCCATCGCCTCAGAGGGGTTCAGCTCATTGAGGACCTTCCGAAGGATCCACACCCGGCTCAGCTCTTCGGGGGGCATGAGAAGGTCTTCTTTACGCGTGTTCGATTTCTTAACATCGATGGCCGGGTAGATCCTTCGCTGGAAGAGGTTCCGGTCGAGTTGAAGTTCCATGTTGCCGGTCCCCTTGAACTCTTCAAAGATCACCTCGTCCATCCGGGAGCCCGTGTCGACAAGGGCCGTGGCAATGATCGTGATGCTGCCGCCCTCTTCGACATTGCGCGCCGAACCGAAAAAGCGCTTCGGTTTGTGAAGCGCGTTGGAATCGACGCCGCCCGAGAGGATCTTTCCGGAGTGCGGGGCGACCGTGTTATAAGCGCGCGCGAGGCGCGTGATGCTGTCAAGCAGGATCACCACGTCGCGCTTGTGCTCCACCAGGCGTTTCGCTTTCTCGAGCACGATCTCGGCCACTTGCACGTGCCGGTCCGCCGGCTCGTCAAACGTCGAGGCGATCACTTCGCCCTTCACGGAACGCTGCATGTCGGTCACTTCCTCGGGACGTTCGTCGATCAACAGCACGATCAAGTACGCGTCGGGGTGGTTCGTCGTGATGCTGTTGGCGATCTTCTGCAACAGGATCGTCTTTCCACTGTAGGGTTGCGCGACGATCATCCCGCGCTGGCCAAATCCGATCGGGGCCAGCAGGTCCATGACGCGCATGGAGATCTCCTCTTGAGTGGTCTCGAGGAGGATCCGCTTGTTCGGATAAAGGGGCGTCAAGTTGTCGAACGCGATCTTATCTTTCGCGCTGTCGGGGTCCTCAAAATTGATCAACTCAACCTTGAGCAGGGCGAAATACCGCTCCCCCTCCTTGGGAGGACGTATCAATCCGCTCACGACGTCACCGGTCCTGAGGTTAAAGCGGCGGATCTGGCTCGGGCTGACGTAAATATCGTCCGGGGACGGCAGGTAGTTGTAATTCGGCGAACGCAAGAACCCGAACCCGTCTTCGAGGATCTCGAGCACTCCTTCGCCGAACATAAGTCCCGATTGCTGGGCCTGGCCCTGAAGCACCTTGAAGATCAGGTCCTGGCGTTTGAGCCCGGCGACATTTTCGATCTTGAACTTGTGGGCCATCTTCTGGAGTTCGCTGATTTTCATTTTCTTCAGGCTGACCACATCCAGCGGTTTTTCGCCGGATTTCTGCTTTTCGATCGCTTTTTCGAGGGCCTCACCATTCGCGGCGGCGTCTTCGGGCATCATCCGGGGCGGCCGCTTGTTCTGGGCGTCCTCGGCGCGGCGGTGGTGCATCGGCGTTCTTTCTCGCATTTCTCTCATCATTTTTTCGTTACTCCTTTTAAGAGGGACTCGAGTTTGCGCCAAAGCAACTCGGCGTCCCTTCGGGTTTGGTAGATGGAATTTGAATTATCCAGAATAAAATCAGCTTTTTGCGCCTTGAGGGCCTCCGCCATCTGGGCCCTTTCGCGGGCCCGGACCTCTTCGGGAGCGAACCCTTTCTTTCCGAGCCGTTTTTGTTTGGCCTGATGGTTGCACTTCACCACCAGAACCTTATCGCAAAGATCTTGGTACCCCGCTTCGAAAAGGAGCGGGACCTCCACGAGGATAATCTTTCGCTCGCTGGCCCTGATCTTTTCTTTCAACCGGTCATGAACATAGGGATGGACCAACGCCTCCAACATTGCCCTTTTTTTCCGGTTGGCAAAGATCTCTTCCGCGATCTTTTCGCGGTTTAATTTCTTCCCATTCTTTTCGAGGGCCGCCTCAAAAAGCTCGGCCACCCGGTCAAAGACCGGGCTGCCCCTCTTGAGGGCGTCATGGGCGATCTTGTCTGCGTCCAGAACCTCGGCCCCGAATTTTCTAAAGAATTGCGCCACGGAACTTTTCCCGGCCCCAAAACCCCCCGTCAGGCCGACCACGAGCCGGGAAGGGTTCAGTCCTTGTACCATGTCTCCCCCACAGAAATGCCGACCTTGAGCGGAACCTTCAAGGTGACCGCATTTTCCATTTCTCGTTTCACAAGGGCTGTGAGCGACCCGACCTCCGTCTCAGGAACATCAAAGACCAGTTCATCATGCACCTGCATGATCATCAGGCTTTCACTCCGCGTTTGATCCAAGCTCGCCTGGATGGTGACCATGGCGATCTTGATCAGGTCCGCGGCTGACCCCTGAAGCGGCGCATTGATCGCGGCCCTTTCGGCATATTGGCGCAGCTGCATGTTCGAAGCATGGATGTTCGGAAAATAAGCGCGCCGGCCTAACAAGGTCGTTAAGAACCCTTCCTTTTTCGCCCGCTCTTTTTGGGTCTCAAGGAATTCTTTGACCTTAGGGTAGCGGTCAAAATAATCTTTGATGAACCGTTCCGCCTCCGGGATCGAAATGTTCAGGTCCCGGGATAACCCGTATCCGGTCTTCCCGTAAACAATGCTGAAATTAATGGTCTTCGCGGCATTCCGCATCTCCCGAGTCACGTCCGGTTCCTTGACACCATAAAGCAAAGTGGCGGTGAACGCGTGGATGTCCCGGTCCTCTTCAAAGGCCCTGATCAGATGAGGGTCGCCGGAAAAATGGGCCAAGATGCGCAGCTCGATCTGCGAATAATCGGCCGACAAGATCTTGCCCCGGCCGTGTGGCCGTGCCCGGGGAACGAAGGCCTTCCGGATCATGTGCCCCGCCTCGGTCCGGACCGGGATATTCTGAAGGTTCGGCTCCGAACTTGAGAGCCGCCCCGTATCTGTCGTCGTCTGGTTGTAAGAAGTGTGCACGCAATGGGTCCGCGTATTCACCATTTCCGGCAATGCGTCCAAATAGGTCGATTTCAACTTGGTCCGTTCCCGGTAATCCAGGATCTTGCGGGGCAACTCGTAAGAAAGCGCCAGTTTTTCCAGAACGCTCGCGTCCGTGGAATACCCTGTCTTTGTCTTTTTTTGAACGGGAAGTTTTAATTTCGAAAAAAGTATTTCCGCCAGCTGCTTCGGCGAGTCCAGATTGAATTCTGCCCCAACTTCACGGTGGATCTCTTTCTTAAGCGCCGCGATCTCCTCGCCAGCCTTCTTCGAAAGCTTTCCGAGAAGGGGCAGATCAAGTGTCACTCCGTTCATTTCCATTTTTCCCAGCACTTCCGCAAGCGGCATCTCGACCTTTTGAAAGAGGTCCTCAAGCCCCGCCTCTTTAAGTTTTCGTTCCAGGACCGGCACAAGGCGGAAAACACAGTCTGCATCCTCGCAAGCGTATTCCGTGATCACGTCGAGAGGAACTTCCGCCATGCTGATCTGCTTCGCGCCTTTTCCGATCAAGCTTTCCGTCGTGATCCTTTTCACGTTCAGGTATTCCAAGGCAATGTCATCCAGATTGTGGTTGCGTTTCACGGGATCGATCAAGTAGCTCGCGATCATTGTGTCAAAAGCGACCCCGGCCAACCGGACACCCGCCCGGGCCATAACGATCTGGTCATATTTGATGTTCTGCCCGTACTTTTGGACCTTCGCGTTCTCCAGGACCGTCTTAAGCTCCCGGACCGCTTCTTTGACCGGCAGGCTTCCTTCCTGGGCCTTCGCACTTGAGACGGGTACGTAATACGCCTTCAGCGGCTCCCAGGAGAAGCTCATGCCGACCAATTCCGCGACCAGGGGATCGGAAGAGGTCGTTTCCGTGTCAAAGCTGAAAGCTTCGACTTTTTCGAGCTCCCCCACAAGGGCCTTAAGCTCTTGGGTGGTCTTGACCCTCTTGTATTGACGGTCCTGCTCGGTCTGCCCCGTCAAAACCGCCATGCTTTTCAAAAAACCACGGAATTCGTACCGTTTGAAAAATTCCGTCAAACCTTCTGTGTTAGGCTCACCCAAACGGATCGCTTCCCAGTCGATGCTGAGTGGCACCTCCGTGTCGATCGTCGCGAGCATCCGCGACATCTTGAGGTCTTCGACGTTCTCCCGGATCTTCTGCCTTTGTTTCTCGGAGGGAAGTTTGTCGAGGTCAACGAGGAGCTTCTCGACCGACCCGAATTCCTGCATCAATTTAATCGCCGTTTTTTCTCCGATCCCCGGAACCCCCGGGATGTTGTCCGAGGCATCCCCCATGAGCGCCAGGATGTCCACGACCTTTTCGGGACCCAGGCCGCCGAAACGTTCGCGGACCTTTGCGGCATCAAAGACCAGATTATCCTTGTGGGGTTGAAAGACCCGGATACGGTCGTCCACCAACTGGAAGGCGTCTTTGTCTCCGGTTACGATAAAAACCCCGTACCCTTCTTTTTTTCCTAACCGGGCCAGGGTTCCGATCACATCATCCGCCTCATACCCCGCTTTTTCAAAAAGCGCCATATTGGAGAGCCGGCAGAACTCCTTGATCGGCTCGATCTGACTCACCAGCTCTTCCGGCATAGGCTTGCGATGAGCCTTATATGCCTTGTACTTCTCGTGACGGAACGTGGGTTCCTTCCGGTCAAAACACACAGCCAAATATCCGGGCTTTTGTTCCTCCAACAGTTTCCGGAGCATGGCCACGAACCCATAGATCGCGTTCGTCGGCTCCCCCCGGGAATTGGTCAAAGAGGGAATAGCATAAAAGGCCCGATAGCAAAAGGAGTTACCGTCGATCAGGAACAGCGT
>JAHQRI010000132.1 GCA_019052695.1 Candidatus Omnitrophota bacterium | reverse complement strand
CCCCAAGACACGCTCGCGGTTGAAATTCACCGTTCGTTCGACCTTGCGGACCGCCTCGCGGGTCACCTCTTTTTCATAGGCCTGTCTCGCCTTATTCTCGACATCAAGGATCCGGGCGAGACTTTCTGCCTCACGCGGTACCGTCGTCAACAAAAGTTGCAAGGCTGTATCCGGTGAACTCATGCGACCAGCGGCGTTCAGACGAGGCCCCAAAATGAAAGCAACGTGTCCCGTATCCAGCCTGGAAGCCTTGAGCTTGGCAACGTCCGCAAGCGCTCGAAGACCGGTGTTCTTCTTCCCCGACAGGACCCGGAGGCCTTCCCTGACCAGGACACGGTTTTCGCCGGTGAGCGGCGCAATATCACAAACGGTCGAAAGGGTCACAAGATCCAGGAATTCCAGGGCCCCGTTCCCGAGGAGCGCCTGACCCAACTTGAAAACAAGGCCTGCGGCCGAGAGTTCTTTGAAAGGATAGGCGCACCCCGCTTGCAGCGGATTGAGGATGAGGGGCGTGTCGGGCAGGCCGCTCTCGGGAAGCCGGTGGTGATCGATCACGATCACATCCATACCCTGTGCCCTCGCGATCCCGATCTCGTCACGCGCTGTGATCCCGCAATCCACGGTCACGATCAAACCAACCCCTTGTTCCCGTGCCTTGTGGATCGCCTCCTCGCTGACCCCATAGCCGTGCCGCTCCCGTTCCGGGAGGAATGTCCTGTACTGTCCGCCGAGCTTTTGAAGTATCCGCACCAGGATCGCGACACCCGTGATCCCGTCAACATCATAATCCCCGTGGATAAGGATCTTTTCGTTCGAACGGATGGCTTTTTCGATGCGGGCTTTCACCTCGGGCATATTCTTCATGAACAAAGGATCGTGAAGCGAGGCCGGACCGGGAAAGAGGAACTTTTCGACCTCGGAAGCGTTGGTCAGGCCACGTTTTGCGAGAAGCCGGGAAAAAGCGGGAGTGTAATGATCGTCTGGCATGGAACAAAGGGCCGGTGTCCCTTCAAGTCGAAAGAACGCCCGGCCCCCAATCCAAAAAGGTCAGCTGTGGGCCTTCATGTCCGCGGCCAAAGCCGAAGCAACGAACACGGAAGAATAGATCCCAACGACAAATCCGATGAGCAGGACGAACGCAAAATCGGCGATCGCGCTTCCCCCGAAAAAGAGCAGCGCGGCAGCCCCAAAAATGACCGCGACCCCGGTCAGAAGCGTACGCCCCAATGTTTGATTGATGCTCAGGTCCACGATCTCGTGGAACGGGGTCTTTCTCATCAATTTGCGATTGTCACGAATACGGTCGAAGGTCACGATCGTATCGTTGACCGAATACCCCATGATCGTCAACACTGCTGCCACGGTCGCGAGGTTGATCTCACGCCCGCTGAGAGCGTAGAAACCCAAAGTGAAGATCGTGTCATGGATCAACCCGATCACCGCCGCCAGCGCGAGTTTCCATTCGAACCGCCATCCTAAATAAATAAGGATCCCGAGTGAAGACCAGAACACGGCCCAAAGCGCTTTCTCCCGGAGAGAACCGCTCACGGACGGACCGACCTGGTCCACACGTTCGATCTCGAAGGCGCCTTTCCCCGCAACGGCCTCCGCTGCCCCGGAGACCTTGGACGGATTGCCTTCCGCCATCTTAATAATGTACTGGTGGCTCGAAACATCCCCGATGCGCTGGAGCGTCACGGCCTTTAGCTCCTGCTTTTCGAGTTCGGTGCGAAATTTTCCTGGATCGATCTCCTGGTTGAAACTTACCTGAACGAACGTGCCTCCGGTGAATTCCACGCCGTAATTCTGGTGGCCGCGCATTGCAAAGGCGACCACGCCCAGGACGATGCAGATCGCAGAAAACGCGTAGGCCCAGCGTCGCCGAGCAAGGAATGCGATCTTCGGATTTTTAAAAAATTGAAGCATTTTGAACTTCAGGTTGGGGGATTTTTTGGCCAGAAAATCAAAAATGACCCGTGTGACGAAGATCGCCGAGAACATGCTGGCCACGATACCGATGCTCAGTGTAACGGCGAAACCCTGGATGGGACCCGTCCCGAAAATGAACAACAGAAGTGACGTGATCAAGGTCGTCACGTTAGAGTCTAAAATGGCGGAAAAGGCACGGTGATAACCCGCCGAGATCGCCGCACGGGCGCCCTTCCCCGTTTGGATCTCCTCCCGCATCCTTTCGAAAATGAGGATGTTCGCGTCGACCGCCATCCCGACCGACAAGATAAAACCTGCGATGCCGGGCAGCGTCAGCGTCGAACCGAACGCCGCCATTCCGCCGATGACCGTGATCACATAGACCACGAGGCCGAGATTAGCGACCCAACCGCAAAAGAGGTAATAGGCCGGCATGAAAACGACGACGAAAATGACCCCGATAAGGCTCGCGCGGATCCCGCTATCGATGGAGTCCTTCCCGAGGCTCGGCCCCACCGTTCTCTCTTCAATGACCGAGACCGGAGCGGGCAGCGCACCGGCGCGCAACACCAGCGCCAGATCGCTCGCTTCCGAGGCCTTGAAATTCCCCGAGATCTGGGCCTTCCCGTTCGGGATCCGGTCCCGGATCACCGGAGCCGAATAGACCTGGCCGTCCAACACGATCGCGAGGCGCTTCCCGATGTTCTGGAACGTGACCTTGTCAAAGATCTTCCCGCCTTCTTTGTCAAGGGTTAGGGAAACAATGGCCTCCCCGTACTGGTCGAATCCCACCGTGGCCGTGGTCAGATGCTCCCCGGTGAGGGCCGGTTTCACGTCAATCAGCACCATCTCCCCCTCGAGGCTTCCTTTGATCTTTTTATACTCGTACCCCTGCGGAACCGTTCCCTCGTCGGCCTGCTGGACAAGCGCGGTATCCTCCGACACGAGTTTGAACTCCAGATGCGCGGCTTTCCCGGCGATCTCCTTGGCCCGTTCCCGGTCCGTCACACCGGGGAGCTTCACGACGACCTGATCTTTCCCCTGAGTGGAGATGTCCGGCTCTTTGACACCGAATTCATCGATGCGGTTCCGGATGATCTCGGCCACGCGTGCCGTCACATCCTTGCGTGCCTCCTCCGGCACCTTGTCCATGTCGACCTGCAACAGCAGTTGGACGCCCCCCTGAAGATCGAGGCCAAGGCTGATCTTTTCCTGCACGGGATGCGCCTTCCAGAGCGAAAAGGCGACGAGCCCGAGGATTAACATGACTTTCCATTTATAATACTTATCCATATTCACCCCTTCATGAGCCGTACAGGGCATGCGTCAACCGCCCCGCACCTCTCCCGGGCGGACGGCCGATCGCTTGCCCCTTACGGCGATTTATTTTCTTAAACCAACGACGGCGCTTTTAAGCACTTCAGCCTTCGCGTCCGCATCCCCCAGCGTCAGGACGAAATAATCCTCTTGAATACTTGAGATGGTCCCGATCAGCCCGCCGTTGGTGATCACCTTGTCCCCTTTTTTGAGTTCGCTGACCATCTTCTGCAATTCCTTCTGCTTTTTCTGCTGGGGACGGATCAGCATAAAATAGAAGATGGCGAACATGAGAAGGATGGGAAAAAGCTGGACCATGGGATTGACCTGCGGGGCCTCCTGAGCGACCTCCGCCGCGTACGCGATCTTCTCGAACATGATGAACCTTTCTAGGGCTGGGCCTTGTGCTACCGGGCATCGGGGTCAAAACGGTTCAAAAAAGACCTTTTGAACCGCAAGAACCCACCCTCCCGGATCTTTTGCCGCATCGATTTGACTAAGTCTACAAAAAAATGGACATTATGCAAAGTAATCAATTGCGCCCCGAGGATCTCGTGACTGTTCACCAAATGCCTCAGGTAGGCCCTTGAGAAATGCCGGCAGGTGTAACACCCGCAGTCCTTTTGTACCGGCCGGGGGTCTTTCTGGTATTTCCCGTTGCGCACGACCACAAGACCGTCGGCCGTGAACGCCGTCCCGTTCCGCCCGTACCGGGTCGGGTTCACGCAATCGAACATATCAGCCCCGCGTTCCACGGCTTCAAAAAAATCGAGCGGGACTCCCACCCCCATCAGATAACGGGGGCGGTCCCGGGGCATGAGCGGCAGGATCTCCTGCAGGACGTCGAGCATTTCCTCCTTGGGCTCCCCCACACTGAGCCCGCCAAGTGCGTACCCGTCGAAACCGATCTCCAGGGTCCGTTCCAAA
>JAHQRI010000027.1 GCA_019052695.1 Candidatus Omnitrophota bacterium | reverse complement strand
TCTTCGTCCGGTTCTCTTCCGCGCAAAACGGGCGATCGCCGTTCCCGAGGCGTACGCTTCAAGGCACCCCCGCTTCCCGCAATTGCATTTCTGTCCGTCCGGCACCACGCTCATGTGGCCGATCTCTCCCGCCGCGAATCCGGCCCCCTCGTGAAGACGGCCTCCGAGCACGATTCCGCCCCCGACCCCGGTACTGACCGTAATGTAAATGAAGTCCCGGACTCCGCACCCGGCCCCGAATAGACTTTCACCCATCGCCGCGGCATTCGCGTCATTGGCCAAAAAGACAGGGAGTCCCGCGGAACGGGACAGGATCTTCCGTAGAGGGATGCCGGTCCAACCGGGAAGGTTCGGGGAGCGGGGTACCGTTCCTTTTACGGAATTCACCGCTCCAGGGCAACCGATGCCGATCCCGAGGATCTTTTTCCTGGAGACTCCGCTTTGACGAAGGAGTAACTTCAGCCGCGCGGTGAGTTCTTGAACACACCGCCGGGCTTGAGGGCCCGTCCGCGTGGGGATCTCGTCCCGGAGAAGCACTTTGCCTTTTTCGGTCCCCAAGACAAGAGAGATCTTGGTCCCGCCTATATCGATCCCGACAGCATTCATCATGTCACCCGTTTTCTCCGGAACGGTTCATGGCTGTGTTACATTGTACTCAGAACGAACTTCGTTGACAATGAAAGCTTGTCCCGCAAATGGCAGCAAGGGACCTTAGCGCATCCTGGAGATCGTCAGAAGCGGCTGATCCCCTCCGAAAAAACTCTTCGGGGGAGGCTGTTTTCCGATTGAAATTTCCGTGGGAAACTGCTACAGTTCTCCCCTCTCGAAAATTTTCCTGCAATGACAAGGGCAGGTAGCTCAGTCGGTAGAGCAAGGGACTGAAAATCCCTGTGTCGGGGGTTCAATTCCCTCCCTGCCCAAACTTTCCTATTCATTTCTTCGGGAAGTTTGGACTGTCATGACTTCAAATATATTTTGCAATGCGAGTCATGGCTGCCCAAGTTTTTATTCATCCCCTAATAAAGAAACTTGGACTGCCTTTGTCTTGATGTTAATTTTTTAGACTGTTAACAAAAGCTGCCTGGGCATCCCTTTGATGCGGGTCTTTATTTCGATTTTCTGGGGGCAGGTTGACCCGCCGAAGGCCCTTTCGGTTTCAAGAGAGCGGCAAGACTGAAGGGATGGTCGGAAATGAGGGCCAGTTTGGCGCCGACGATCGTGTTGAAGATGTCCAACAGAACGACCTCATGAGGCTTCAGGTGGATCAGGCTTCCCTCTCCGAAACAACCGCAGTCCTCCGGCAAAGTCCCGGTCGCGATCCACGTATAAAAAATGAGGAGCACGAAGCTCCAGGAAAGTCCCGCCAGCATCGCCGCGCTGACCCGCGGGAGATAACCGACCACGAGAAAAGCCCCGAAAATGAATTCCATCCACGGGACCGCGTGTGCGATGAGCGGGATCAACACGGAAGGGATCACGGCATAGGCGGCGATGGCCCCCCGAAAATTCTCCACAGGAACGATCAATTTGGTGTATCCCGAAAATGCGAAGACAAGCCCGAGAAACAACCGCCCCAGGAACAGGATCTTGTAGCTTTTCTCATTCATCATGTTCTCCCCTCGCGTCAAATCTCCGTTTGGGACGCGACCTTAAAGCTCAAACTTATTGTTCCGGGTTCGCCCTCACCTTCACCTCAGGCAACGGAAGGGAACCCGGCGGTTGCAATGGCGCGACGATCGCTTGAGGCGCCCCCGCGACGGGTCCGGGAACAACCGGGATCTCCGGAAGTCCCAAAGTCTTTCGGATCTTATTCACACCGCTTTCCGCTAATTCCCGGGGCCCCACAAAACGGTCCGTGCCGATGAAAAAGGTCGGCGTCGCACTGACCTGACGCCGGACACCTTCCGCTTTTTCCTCTAAAACGCCTCGCGACACGGCGACATCTTCCATGCAGGAGGAAAAAAGATCCATGTCCGCCCCCAGCTCAAGGGCGTACCCTTCAAGCAGCCCCAAAGGCAAAACTTGCGCGGTCGCCCATTCCCGCTGTTTCGCATAGAGCATGTCGTGATAAGCCCAAAATTTGCCTTGGACCTGCATGCACTCGGCGGCCTGGTGCGCGTAGGGGGACCACCGGTGGGAGGTCAGCGGGAAATGTTTGTAGGTCAATTGCACCTGCCCCGGGTAATCTTCGAGGATCCTGGAAGCCACTTCACTTGCCGCGCGGCAGGAAGGGCATTCGAAATCGCTGAAGACGACGAGCTTGACCGGGGCGCTCTCCGGACCTTTGACTTTCGGGAACGCGGCGTAAACCTTGACGGCTTCCGGAACCTCGGGCAATGGCGCGAGTGCCGGTTGCCGCCGTTTCATGATCACGACCGCCGCGACAAGAAGCAGGACCAACAGAACTCCCGCCCAAAACGACCGCCCATTGAATTTCATGCCTGAACCCCTCTTACGTTTGATTTACGGTGCCAGCCGCCCCGACCCCGTCACGATCTCCCGGATCGTTGGATTGATCTGAAGGCCTTGCATCTGCTCGAGGGAATGAGGAGCGACAAGCGACCAGTTCCCGGGCCCCATCGTGCCCGGAACATTGATCCGGTACTCCCAGGCATCCCTCTCCTTATAGTCCCCGAGCGCGAGCCAATCCTGAAGGAGCTGGAGACTGAACACCGCGTGGGACGCGTTCACCGTCTCGAGGGCCTTGCGCATGAATTCATGCGAGACCTTCTTCCCCGGGTGGCCGTGCATTCCCGCAAATTGCCAGTAAAGCTCGCGCTCATTATAAGTGCTCATGAACGCGTCGACAAGATGCCAGGCTTCGTCTTTGGAGCGGCGCAGGATCGCAAGGAGCGTTTCCTGATTCAAGATCTCGGGACGCCAGCGAAGCCGGCCGTGCACCGGTCCTCCTGATTGAAAAAGCATGCTCTGGACATCGTCAAAATGTAAATGGGCGTCCTGGCATTTTTTCCGGAAGAACCACTCATCCACGGTCCCCGCTTCGTGCTCCCAGTACGCGCAGAACGGGCTCGTGTCGTGCGTCGAAAGCATGGCCATGCCGTTCAAACGATGCGTGTCAACGGGCCTGTACTGGTAGTCCTTGCCCCAGTTCCGAAGCCACCGCTGGACGTCCGATCCCGGGATCCGGTATTCCTCGAGGACCTCGTAGGAACAGGGAGGCACCACGCCGAGATCTTCCGCGCACGGAAGCATCCCCGTGCGTTCCACCATGACATCCAAGATCTTTTTGCCGTGTTCTTTCCAGAGGGATTCCTCCGCCGGATCAAAAGTCCCCCGCATGCCGGCGTGCTCTAACGGTTCGAAAAGGTCGATCGTCCACAGGCGGAACATCCCCACAAAATGGTCGATCCGGTACATATCGAAAAAATGTTCGAGGTACTGCATCTTCCGGACCAGATAGTCATAGCCGTCCTCCGCGATCCTTTCCCAATCATAAGGCGGCATCCCCCAACGCTGGCCCTGCGCGAAATAAAGATCGGGCGGCGCGCCGGAGGAACGGTCGAGCTTGAAATAGTCCTGGCGCGACCAAACGTCCGCGCTGTCGCGGGAAACGAGGAACGGCATATCCCCCATGAGCAGCACCCCGTGCTTTGCGGCGTAACGTTTGGAGGCGGCGAACTGTTCGAAAAGCTGCCATTGGAGCCATTGATGAAAGAGGATCTCGCTACGGTTCCCCTCCATGAACCGCCCCAGGACCGCCGTGTCCTTCGTCCGGAATTCCTCGGGCCAATCCATCCATCCCGCGTGGTTGAAGGACCCCTTAAGGGTTTTGTACACGGCATAATCTTCCAGCCATGCCTTGTGTTTTTTGATATAGGTTAGGAATTTTTTTTCCTTACGGGAAGTCGACGCATGATCGAAGATCCTGCGCAGGAGCTCGAGCTTACCCCGTTTGATCTCGTAATTGACGCGGCTTTTTCCCGCCGGGAACCTTTTGCGGAGCGCCTCGATATCCTTTGTAAAGACCGCAAGATCGCATCCCGAAAGCCCCATGAGCGAGAGGTGCATGGGATCGAGCGCGAGGGACGATTGCGAATCATAAGGCCGGAATTCAAACCCGACGTCGTTGAGGGGCAGGAGCTGAATGATGGAAAGTCCCGTTGCCTTGCACCAATCCACGAGCTCCTTGAGGTCCGGCGCTTCCCCGATCCCGATGCTGCGCTCGGAGTAGATCGAAAAAAGCGGTGTCGTCACGCCGGCCCGGCGCTTGGCGCCGATCTTCGCCCAGGCCTTGGCGCATGCCGATTCGAGGAACGTTGCGTAAGACCGATGACCTTCCTTCCCCATGATATCCCTCCCCTGTAAGCAGGTTCCTTTATTCGGACGCGTCCCGGTGCCGATCAAAGATCCTGCGAATGTCCCCGTCCGCCGAACGAACGATCTGCCCGCAGACGAAGATCAGGATCGAAAAGGGCCAGCAGTCCTCCGGACCGATCACAAGACCCGTCGATACGTTCTCCTCACGCTGAAGCGTTTGCAGGAAGGCATCTGCCGCTCGGGCGAGCTTTTCCTTGAGAACCTCGGATGAGGCTATTTTATTCTCATATTTGAGCGAGGGGAAGCGAATACCGCGCACCAGAAGAAAAGTCGTCAGATAGTCCGTTGCCCCGGAAAACTGTTTTTCAAAATCAAATCCTTCGAACTGCGGCAAATGCGGCGGCAGGACGATCGAGGGCTTGTCGACCGCGACGCTCCCCTTCCGGACCATCGTGCTCCCCGCATCCGCGAGGGATTCCGCCAAAAAAATATAGGGGATTTCGGTCGTCTCGAACGTTTGGAGCGGCTGAACGCGCGGCCGGACGATCTCGGTGTGTTTCAGCGCCTTTTCCCAAGGTTCATGAATATCCATAAAATATTTTTTGGCCAAGTCAATGTTCTAACCCCCCCTTGATCCTCTCCCCCTTTTATAGGGGAGAGAGAGGGTGAGGGTGTTTTAGTGTGAAATGGAATCGGAAAGTTCGTTCGTGTCATCCTGGGATGAAGGAAAGAATTCCCTCAGTTTCATCCCGATCCGCAGCACGGCTTCCGCGATCCCTTCCGCGAAATGGTCCTCTTTAAAATGCCGCCACAGGATCTCCGCGACATCATTCCAGAAACCTTCGGGGACCTTCTCATCGATCCCGGTATCCCCGATCACCGCGAACTTCCTGTCCCGGACGGCAAGAAAGATCAGCACGCCGTTCCGCCGCACGGTCCGGCTCATCCCGATCTTTTGAAAGATCCGTTTGGCGTGGCCAAAAACATCTCCCCTGACCTTAGATCCCAAATGCACCCGGATCTCGCCGGAGGTGTTCTTCTCCGCTTCCCGAATCGCTGTAACAATTTTTTCTTTTTCCTTTTTAGAAAGGAAAAACACCGGGTGATGGATTCTCATGAATTAGTTTCCTGTATGTTCGAAAATGTAACCTTAGATGTCATTTACCATCTCCCCGAAGCTCCGCCGCCGCCAAAACCACCGCCACCTCCGCTGAATCCACCACCGCCAAATCCGCCCCCACTAAGCCCGCCACTCGAAAATCCCCCACCCTTACCGCCAATCCGATACCCAACTAAAGACTGAACCATTTGAAGGAGGAGTAGAAAAAAGAAAATGATCAGCCAAAATACCAACACGGGTTCATGCCCTGTCGCACGGCAACCAACTTCCCCAGCTCCTCCTGTGCCTTTAAACTCCCCCTGGGTTGCTTGCATGATTGCATTGACGCCGGCATTGATCCCGCCCCGAGCGTCACCTTTTTGAAAATAAGGAGCCACGACGTCACGGATGATCTGCCCAGCTACGATATCCGGCAAGACCCCTTCAAGACCGTAGCCGACTTCAATGCGCATTTTCCGGTCTTTCCAGAAGATCAAAAAAATGACCCCGTTGTCCTTCCCTTTCTGCCCGATCTTCCAGGCTTCGGCAAGACGGATCGAGAAATCCTCAAGCGATTGCCCTTCAAGGGATGGGAATATCACAACAACAACTTGATTGCCGGTTTTCTCTTCGAAAGCGCGGAGCCGGTCTTCAAGCTTGGTGCGGGTAGAGGGAGACAAAAGATTGGCCCAGTCATTCACATAGCCTTGAGGCTTTTTAGGGACCTCGAGAGCGGAAACGGCGGGGACCGCCAGGAGTAGGAGGAGGGCAAAAAAAGAAAAAGGACGGACAGCCTCCTGAAGCAAGCAGGTCCGTCCCCTTTTGAAACTCATCGGTTAGAACTTGACCTGCGGCGCTGACTTAAAGTCCTGATCCGCTTGAAAGTAAGCCTTGTTCCCGAATCCGGCGATCCGGGCCACGATCAAGTTCGGGAACTGGCGCCGGAAGGCGTTATAATCCCTCGCGGCTTCGTTAAAGCGCTTGCGTTCGACCGCAATCCGGTTCTCCGTGCCCTCAAGCTGCGTTTGGAGAGCGAGAAAGTTCTCGCCGGCCTTCAGGTCCGGGTATCTTTCGACAACGACGAGCAGGCGGCTCAGAGAGGCCGTCAAGGCCGTTTGGGCTTCTTGGAATTTCGCGAGCGACATCGGGTCGCTGATGGTCCCGGGCGAAGGCGCGATCTTCGCGGCCTGAGAACGGGCCTCGGTCACATGCTGGAGGGTTTCTTGCTCGTGCGCGGCGTAACCCTTCACGGTCTCCACCAGGTTCGGCACGAGATCGAGCCGGCGCTGATAGGCGTTCTCCACCTGGGCCCAGGCACCGTTGACCCCTTCTTCCCTGCTCACCAACTTATTGTAGACGCCGCCGAACGCGAGCGCCCCCGCCACAACAACAATGATCAAGACGGCCAGAACGGTCATAAGGGCTTTCTTCATAAGAAACCTCCTTTAAGGATCGTCATTTCGGGCGAACGGCGGAGGCATTATAGACCGGAACGCGAGGTTCCAACAATCTATTATCCCATCGACCCTCCGCGCGCGGGGGACCCTGCGAAATTCCCTTATGCGGCCCTTGGATTGTAATGGAACGGCGCGTAAAACGCGCCGCGGGGAGAAAGCGACAGGCGTTTTTGAAGGCGTGTTACCAGACGTTCTTCCGCGTCCCGCCAGGGTCTTTCGTTCCCTTCCTTACCCCCAATGTGGAAACTTCCTCCCGCGACTCTATCGTGCCCGCCCGCTTCTTTTCGGTCGTCAAAGATGTTTCTTAAGATCTCGGGCGTGTCATCCGTCAGACGGTTACTGCGCAGGGAAACGTAAAGCCTGCCCTTGTAACGACCCGTGCAAAGCGAGCGATCCATGCCCCGATAGGTCAGTAAAAAGTCCGCGATCTCCGAAACAAGGTCGGGATGATCCACGCCTCCGAGGTGGGACACGATCAACCCTCGTGACGCCCGGGCGTTTTGGAGCCCATCGCGGAGCGTGCCGAAGAATTTTTTAGACTTGGGCGGGTTCTGGATCCGGATCAACGCCCGCATGTCGCAAAGCGGCAATATGTCCAAATAGGTCTGGATAATGTCCGCGCGATGCGCCCGGTAAAGGCCCAATGTGTCGGAGAGGATGCCGTACACCAAGGCGGTCGCGACTCGCTTCGGGATCTCAAGGCCGCTCAGAAGCAGTGCCTGCGCGAGGATGATGCTCGTCGCGCCGCATTCAGTATCAATAAGCGCGAGCCGCGCAAGAGGCGGCCGCACGTAAGGATGCTGGTCGATCACCAGGGTGACCTTGCGGTTGCGCGGGTAGGGGTTGTTCTCGAAATCCGGCTGGGTATCGATCAGGGCTGCGTGTTCGTAGTTCCGGATGTCGGAAGGCCGGATCTTGTGCACCGGGATGCGCAGCAAGCTGACCATCGCCCGGTTCTCCACACGCCCGATGATCCCCTTGTAAACGATCCGCGAACGTATCCCGTGGGCCCTCTCGGCCAGATATTGGAGCGCCATGGCCGTCGCGATGGCGTCAGGATCCGGATAGTCATGCGTAATAATCAAAAGCGGCGAGATCGAGCTTTTTTCTTTGTCCAGGAACCGGAGCAGCTTCCGGCCGTGGCGCGCGGCCAGGTTCTCCGGGAGCTTTTTTCCGGTTTTGCTTCGAAAGGAGGCCATGACGTCCGGAAGAGGTCCTTACGTTTTCGATCTTTGAAGGGTCAGGGAAAACCACTTGTGGAACGGCGCGTAATCACGCAGGGCCTTCAGGTCCGCGTCGGTCCGCAGGTGCATCAGGTCCTGGAAGCCCAGGCGCACGGCGCGTTTCAGCGCCGTCAAGGATTTGGCAAGATAGCCCGAGAGGGCGTAGCTGCAAGCAAGGTTGTAATGGACGACCGGATCATCTTTGCAGAGGAAGGCGAGCCGCTTGTCGATCTCGAGCCCTTTTTCGTGCATGCCCCGGCGCGTATAGGCTTCGGCAAGCGGGGCCAAAGCGTCGACGTAATTCGGCCGGTGCCGGATGACCCCTTCGAGAAATGAGATCTCAAAGTCCAAGTCCTTCGATTTCATAAGCGCATCATACCCCATTTGAAAAAACAACGCAAAGGCCCGCTATCCCGATCACGTCCCGAGGCCGCAGCGCAGGGCCTTCAAGAACTCTTCCAATTTGAACGGCTTCAGGATGAAATCCTTGACCCCAAGACGCGCCGCCGCCGTCTGAACCGGCTCGTCCTGATAGGCCGTCAGCACGATCATGGGCGGCACCGGCTTCTTGACCGCACCGTAGTAATCACGAACGGCCCGGATCACCTGCAGGCCGTCCACACCGGGCATCCGGATGTCGGTGATCACGAGGTCAAAATCCTCACGCGGCAAAAGGTCGAGGGCTTCCTGTCCCCCCGCCGCCATGACCGGTTCGTATCCCGCCTCCCTCAGAAGAAGTTCCAGGGTCTTACGGACCAGTCCATCATCGTCGACCGCCAGGATCCTTTTCTTCCGAGTGTGCGATGCTCGATCTTTCATCCCAGAACCCTCCCGTGGGACTCAACCCCGTCGGTATGTGCCCATCAGTTGACCTTCCGCCAGAATATGACCTCGCATCGCTTCAAGCAGTACCTGCTTGGTCGCTCCGGGTCCCAGTCCCGACATGCGATCCAGCGCGTAAATCTTGAAAAAATAGCGGTGGGTGCCGCGGGGCGGGCAAGGTCCCCCGTAACCGGTCCTTCCGAAATCGGTCCTGCCTTGGATCCCCCGGGCCGGCGTCGCCGGGACCTCAGGCGACAAATGATCCGTGTCCGGCGGCAGGTCATAAAGCACCCAGTGGACCCAATCGCCTCCCGGGGCATCCGGATCATCCGCAATGAGCGCCAGACTTTTCGTCCCCGCCGGGACCCCCGTCCACTGAAGCGGCGGCGATATATCCGCTCCGTCGCACGTATGTTCGATCGGAATGCTCTGGCCTTCGCGGAAGGCCGGACTTGAGACCCGGATCGTGCCTTTCATCATTGCCTCCTCCGCCCCGGCAATCGTGGCGATCAAACATATCCCCAAAACCAAGGCCCCGACACCGCGGTACCCCATCGTGACCCCTCTTTCCCTTATGGGCTCAGGACATGCTCCTGACGGAAACGCGCTCCAAGTAACTCAGATCGTCGACGTTCACGCGGATCTTCTCGCCCTCGCTGACGAATTGCGGCACCAAGACCGTAAGGCCGTTCTCGAGCACCGCCTCTTTGTAGGTCGTGTCACTTTGGCCCTTGACACCCGGTGACGTGCTCGTTACTTTCAGTTCGGCGGTCTTTGGGAAAATGATGCTCAGGAGCTTTCCCTCGCCGAAGAGCACATCGATGACCTCGTTCTCCTTAAGGAACACCTCATGTCGCCCGACCGCCTTGGCCGCGATCGGAAACTGCTCGTAGGTCTCCATGTTCATGAAGATGAATTGTGTCTCTTCGCGGTAAAGGTACTGCATCTTCACAAAGTTGACCGCAACGTCCTCGACCTTGTCGTCAGCCCGGAAACTTTTTTCGAGCGTATGACCGTCCTCGAGACTTTTGAGCTTGAGATGGACCATTTTCCCGAACTTGCCCGTCCCCCGGATCTCCTGGGTCATGACCTTGCAGATCTTGCCGTCACAACGGAGAACGTTGCCGACGCGAATGTCCGACGCAATGACCATGGTTCCCCCTCCGCTTCTTGCTTAATGTTTCCAGTGGAACATCATGTAAAGATAAGACCTGAGCTCCCGGTCCGACGGACGCAACCCAAGACGGACGGCGATTCGCGTGATCTCGCACGGCCGTGCCTCGATCTCGAGGAACCATCCGAACCCCGGAAGAAGATCGAGCGTCACGAGCGCGCGACCGAGCCGATAACTCTCCCGTTTCTTTTGGTAGTGCATGACCCGCGCACAGCCGAAGAACGCGAGCAATGCCTTGGCGGCCTTGTAATCCACGGACGTTTCGACTTCCATGCGCTTGCTGAAACGGGATTTCAGCCGCGGCCCTTTCAGGGTCAGCACCGCCTGCCCGCCGCCGTGACGCCGGAGCCGCAAGGCAACTTTTTGATCGCGAAGAAAACCGTTTTTATCGAAGAACTCGTTAAACTCCGTGCCTTGTCTGATCTTTTTCGCGCCGGCCTTTTTGAGCAGGGCACGGACTTTCCGGGGATCCTTCAGACGGTACTTTTGTTCGATCTCAAGAAATTTCATCAGAGCGGCTCACGAATGAGCATCTTTTCCCGAAGGGTCCTGACCATTTCCTCACCGACCAGGGACCGCACGATCTCCAGGGCAAATTCAAGAGAGGTCCCGGGGCCTTGGCTCGTAATCATGTTCCCGTCCCGGACAACGCGTTCTGCGGAGTGAACGATCTGAGACGAAAATTCCGTTTCGCAGCCGGGATAACACGTCGCCTTTTTCCCGTCAAGGACCCCGAGCGGGGCCAGCACCAAGGCCGGAGACGCGCAGATCGCGGCAACCAGTTTCTCGTCTTCGACCATTCGTTTCAGGAACACGGCCAGTCTCGCGTCGCCGGCCAAATGGGTCGCGCCCGGAAGACCTCCGGGCAGGACCACGGCGTCCGGAAGGTCTTTCACATCCGCCAGCAGGCAGTCCGCCTGGACCGCGAGGCCGCGCGAACTTTTGACGCACTTGTCCTTGAGACCGGCGACCGTGACACGGATCCCCGCCCGCCGCAAGACGTCGATCGGTGCGATCGCCTCGATCTCTTCAAATCCCTCCGCCAAGACCACCAACGCTTTTTTCAACATGATCTCGCCTCCGGTCACCCGTTCTCGTCAGCGGGCGGGTTCTGCGCCATCTGCTCGACGACGAATTTCTTTTGCCCGAAGATCTTGTCGTTCGCAAAGATCCGGAACTCGTATTCCCCGGGATGCATAAACCGGACCCCGCGTAAATTGAAGACCAGCTCGTGCGCCAGGAGCGGGCTCGGCACCTGGACCTCTTCCGGCATTTCACTTTTGCCGATCGTGGTGTCCGTCTGCAGGTCCACGAGCTCGAGCCTGAAATGATACCCCCCCTGCGCGTCCGTTAATTTGATGTAGACCGACATAGCGAAATGCGTGCAGGGAAATACGACCGCCCCGATATTCTCAAAGATCCCGATCAGACTTTTTTTGTTCGTTACGCGCTCGGTGATCACATAATCGCAAATGAGCATCGCGTTCGCTTTCGGTACCGGTAAGATCATAGAATCCCTCTCGTGAAAATTTTGTTTTAAAAGTATAGCTTATCCGAACTTGTAGTGTTTCTTGACGGCGCGTTTGATCTGCCAAACGCATTTCAACCCCTGCGGGAACGTCACCAGGTCCCCTTTGCCGAACGAGACATCGCCGGCCGGTGTTTTCACCGTCACATCGCCTTCCAGAATATAGCAGACCTCTTTTTCATCATATTCCCAGTCAAACGTCGAGGCCTCTTTTGTCCAGATCGGCCAGCTCCGGACCTTGAGATCATTCAGTTGTTTCTCGGTAGGTTTTTCCACGAGAACTTTTAACGCTGTTTCCTGCGCCATAACGCCTCCTCTTTAGACCCATTTTTGATTATCAAACGATGGAACAAAGCTTTTTTTGAGTTTTCCAAATCATAAGTCAAGATTCATTCATCGCAGAGCAATAACCACATAATGAAGCATCAGGGGGGGGGTAAAAATACCTGCACACCAATGAAAACCAGATCCGGGCGTGGACCCCAAAGGCGAAGTTACAGCCTTACACGCACTCAAAACACTTTCTGCTTGACCTCCTTTGATCAAAGCGATTAGTAAAGGCTTTTTCCATTTTCGGCTTTTTGAAACTTTGTCCCGCATATTCATCCCTACAATTCCGGTCATTATAATCGTTGGATGTTTTACTATTTTCTGAAATTTTCAAGCCAATTGCAATATTCACACTTGGCCGACGCTTGGGGAGCGGCTCCCGCCAGGCTCGCGACCGCCCGCCGGAAAAGCTCCTTCGCACGTTCGATATCCGTCCCGATGCGGATCGGCTGGACCTCAAAAAAAACCTGGCCCCGGTCAGCGACGGTTTTAGGTGAATAATAAAGCAAAAAGCCGTGCCCGATCGTCGGCATCCCGTTCGCTTCAAGCATCAGCGCGTAACAGTCCAGCTGGGTCTGATAATATTTAGTGGCGTCCTCTTCGTTCGTCGGAGACCCCTTGGTCTTGTAGTCAAAAGGGATATAGCGGTCGCCTTTGACCAGCAGGTCGTCAAACGCCCCCGAAAGGATATTCCCTTCTTCCGCGTATTGGAGCCCTGTACGCCAGCTCCGCCACCGCTCGAGTTGCGAGTGGTTTTCATAAAGCGACACCCCCTCGAAAGCACTGATCTGAAGCTCCGGAGGGAGCATCCGTTTGACGCGGTAGGTATCGAAGTAGATCTTGATCACACGATCCATGCCGCCGGGGAGCGAGGGGAAAATGCCGCGCGGCCGCTTGATATTCTTGACCTTCTCCAGCCAAAAGCAACGCGGGCAGTCCTTGAAAAGACTCAGCGCCGACGGAGAAAGCTTTATTTCTTTTATCATAGTTTTCATCGCAGGGTCCCTTTCAGACGGACGCGTCATTATAGGCCCGGCTCACGGAGATGACCAGCGCAACCTTCCTCAGGTTTTCGTGTCTTATAATCTGGAAGGACGATGACCGGGGAACGGGTCTTCGGGATCGTTAAAATCCGGGAGAAAAGCCGTTTGCTCCACGAGTTCCTGGACGTAGACCTTCGAAAAACCGAGCTTCCCGACAAGCTCAAGAACTTGCTCGTATTCTTTAGCCTTTAAGACCCGCTGGAATTCCCCATGGCGGGAACAGGCAGACACGGGCCGGTATTGGCTCATCACAGAAATTGGGATCTCAGGACCGAATTCCCGGCGGATCAGGCGCAACACTTCCAAGCTGTTCTCTACATGTCCCGGAAGCACCAGGTGGCGGATCAAAACCCCTCGCCGGGCGGGAACTTCTCCGGACGGGTCCCAAGGGTCGAGAAACCCTTTGAGTTTCACCATCCTCCGGATCGCTTCTAGCGCGATCCCGGGATAGCGTTCATCCCCCATGCAGGTCTTCGCGAGTTCCGGCTGTGAGAACTTGAAGTCCGGCATGAACATATCCATGAACTCGCCGTACTCCTCGACCATCTCCGCCTTCTGATAGCCGGAACTGTTGAAGATCTTCGGGATCTTGATGCCCTGCTGATCCAGACGGCGACAAAGCCCTTTGATGTGCGGCCAAAAATGGTCCGGCGTCACAAAGTTGAGGTTGTGCACCTCATTTCGGACGAGTGCCTCGACCTCTTGGAGGAGTTTTTCGGGCGTGTACTCTCTTCCTTGATGCTGGTTGGAGATCTGATAGTTTTGGCAGAAAAAACAGTGGCTCGAGCACCCGCTGAAAAAGATCGTCCCGGAGCCACGTGTCCCGGAAAAGGACGGCTCCTCCCCAAAATGAGGACCGAGATGCGCGATACGGAGCGTTGCCGTTTCGCCGCATACTCCCCGGACGTCGCGGGCACGGTTCACCTTGCATTCACGCGGGCACAACCGGCAACACCAATAGGATTCGTAAATATCCATAAGCAGGTCTAGAGAGATTGGAGTGACTGAAAGGCCCGCGGTAAAGAACAAAGCATGTCGCCGGCGGTAAGGCTGATCTGGCCGGTCTTTTTTGCGGCAAGGTCCCCGGCGAGTCCGTGGACATGGACACCGAGGCAAGCCGCCTCAAAAAGAGAACAGCCCTGACCGATCAGCGCGGCGATCACGCCGGTCAATACATCTCCGGAACCGGCGGTGGCCATTCCCGGGTTACCGGTCGAGTTGACATGAATTTCTCCTTCCGGTGAAGCCACGACGGTGCGGTGTCCTTTAAGAACAAGGACGACACCGTATTGCTTCGCAACCTCCAAAGCTCGATTGCGCCGCAAGTCGGCGGAATCATCCAGCTTCCCGCCGAAGACGCGCGTGAACTCTCCCGGATGAGGGGTAAGAACGGCATGATCTCGGCACGTTTTCAGAACGTTCAAGTGCCCCTTCAAGGCATTGAGCGCATCGGCGTCGATCACGGCGGGAAGATCGGTCCCTTGGAGGGTCTTCCGGACCAATTGAAACGTGGAAATGTGCTGCGAAAGTCCGGGGCCAATCGCTAAGACGTTTTGCGTAAAACAGAATCGCCGGATCTCGGGAAAACCTTTGAGCGATAGAGTTCCTTTCACCGTCGAAGGCAGCGGCCGGATCATCAGCTCGGATTCGCGTTTGGCGATGATGAGATAGACCGCGTCGGGTATGCCGACCGTCACGAGTCCTGCCCCCGCGCGCAGGGCACCCATGCCGGCGAGATGCGCCGCACCGGTCATGCCGCGCGACCCCGCCAGGATAAAAACACGGCCAAAGGTCCCTTTGTGGCCGGTGGCGGGTCGTTTTAATTTTTCCCGGACAAGTTTTTTGATATCCATAATTTTAGGGATAAGATTCGAGGGATAAGGGATCAGAAGAAAGCTGTCAGCGGCGACGGGGCAAGTAAAAGAACCCGTCTTTTCTTATCCCTTGCCCCTTACCTCTTATCCCTTTTTTATCCCTTACCGCTCGTAATGATTTTTTTCATCTCGGAGACGGCTTTGGAAAGGCCGACGAACATCGCCCGGCTGACGATCGCGTGACCGATGTTGAATTCGAGGATCTCCGGGATCCCCAGAAGCGGAAAAATATTTTCGTAATTAAGGCCATGCCCGGCATGGATCCTCAGGCCAAGTTTCGCTCCGAGCTGCGCGGCAGCCCGGATGCGCAGCAACTCTTTTGCCCGCTTGCCGGCAGGCGCGTTGGCGTACGACCCGGTGTGGATCTCGATCGCGTAGGCGCCCATGCGGGCGGCCTCCACGACCTGACGGGCGAGCGGGTCGATGAAAAGGCTGACCTGGACCCTTTTTTTCGTCAGGAGCTCCACGGCACGACCCAACCGGTCCCTTTTGGAAAGGAGGTCGAGACCGCCTTCAGTCGTTAGTTCCTGCCGCTTTTCCGGGACCAGGCAGGCTTTCTCCGGCCGCACTTTTAAGGCGATCTTCACGATCTCCGGCGCGAGCGACATTTCAAAGTTCAGGGGCACATAGATCTTCTTCTCAAGCTCCCAGACGTCGCGATCCTGGATGTGCCGACGGTCCTCACGGAGGTGGACCGTAATGCTGTCCGCGCCGCCGCTTTCCGCCTCCAGAGCCGCCTCCAGCACTGAGGGCTCGTCCCCGCGGCGCGCCTGACGCAGGGTCGCCACGTGATCGATGTTCACGCCGAGTTTTTTTACGCAAGAGCCGGGCGGCATGGCCGGTTCATTTTGGGGACGCACGGATCACCACCTTGACCAGAATGGGCTGCTCATTTTTCATGCTGACCTCTTCGGGAAGCACGACCTGAAGAGGCAACTCATATTCCCCTTTTTTGAGACCGGAGAGGTCCACGTAGGCCAAAAGCCCTTCGGGTGAAAGTTTTTCCAAAAGGCGTTTGGAGCCCTTGAGGATGAACGTGATCTTCTCCGGAAGCAACTCGACATCGCGGTTCAACTCCGGCAGGTTCAGGACCCGCACCGGCACGTCCCGGAACTCCTTATCGTTGAATTCCTCCCGGAGGGGGATCAAGACGTCCACGAGGGCTTCACTGAGCGGTGTGACGGACGGAGGTAATTTGACACGCACCGTCCGGTTAAAAGACCGGATACGGCCCACGAGATCGATCGGCTCGGTCAAAACCTCTTTCATCGATTCCAAGACGCCTTTTGGCCCCTGGGCCAAAAGCGCGTTCGGGTTCACGCGGACCTCTTCGCTCAGAAGCTTGTAACCGATCGCGGGCTCCCCCACGAAGTCCGGACGGATCTCGAGTTTTTGGGCCACGACCTCGTCCAGCTTCACGGTGACGGCTTCCGGGGTGATATCAAGGACGCGTATCTGGAAATCCGGGACGCGGACCTCGGAGGGCTCCACCCGGAATGAATACTCCCCGGCGGTCTTGATCTCTGGGCCAATGACGTGAACGGCCTGAATGTCCCGGTCCGCGAGGCTGACCACGAGGGAACGCGGTGTGGCAAATGTGGCTTGCACGTCCTGTGCCGAGATCTCGGCGATCAACATCTTCGGGTCGGACACCGTGACCTTTAACGGGATCACGCGCGTGACCTCAATGCTTTCTTCGCCGACCGCGTAGTACCACAAGCCCGCGGCCAGCACCAGCGATATGATCTTCAGGCCCCAATGATGGCCCAACCATTTCATCATGAGTGTTTTGTTTTCCCGTGGAACTGAAAGAGCTTTCGATTCTTTTCGATGAATTCCTTAAAAAAGTTCTTGTTGCCCTCTTCCGGTTTAAAAAGCCCCCCGAGGATCTTCTTGAGGTCCTCCAGATCGAGCGCCTTGGTCAATTTTCCGAACACCGAAACCGAAATGTTCCCGGTCTCTTCCGAAACCACGATGCAAACCGCGTCGTTCTCCTCCGTCAGCCCCAGGGCCGCCCGATGTCGCGTTCCCATCGAAGGCGGCAAGTCCGTCGCCTGGGTCAAAGGGAAAAGGGACCCGCAGGAAGCAATACGGTTGGCCGCAATGATCACCGCCCCGTCATGGGTCGGCGTGTGAGGGTCAAAAATGCTCAAAAGGATTTCCGCGCTCACCTTCGCGTCGATCATCAAACCGCTTTCGATGTAGTTCCTGAGCGTCACGTCCCGTTCGATCGCGATCAAAGCCCCGATCCGCCGGTTCGCCATCTGTTCGCACGCGCGAAGGACCTCGTCGATCGTCCCCCCGAGTTGCAGGAACCCGCTCGAGAGGGCCGTCCCGAGACGGGCAAGGGCGCGGCGCATTTCCGGCTGGAAAACGATCAGGAAGGCGACGACCCCGACCGCGAACACTTTGGAGAGTACCCAGATAATGCTGTTGAGCTCAAAAAATTTCGCCACAAGGAAAATAACGACAAGCAGCAAAAGCCCCAGCAGCAACTGCATGGCGCGCGTCCCCTGGAAAAGACGGATCACGTAATAGACCAGGAGCCAGATGAAGAAGATCTCGACGATCGGCCGCCAAACGGAAAGAAAAAGATCGATCATTTTATTTTTTTCCGAAGAGGGTGAAAGCGAGCGTCAGGATCAGGCTCAGCAGGATGCATGTCGTTAAGGGAAAATAAAAAGTGAAACTGCCGCGCCGGATAAAAATATCACCCGGCAATCTCCCCAAGAAAGGCACCCTGTCAAAAAAAGCCGCGAAGACCCCCATGCCCACAAGGATCAGTCCGAAAAAGATCAGGGTCTTTGCGAAGTCGCTCATGACATGGCCTCTTTAAATTTTCCTACTATAACACGGGGCCTCAAACAAGGGCAACCCTGTTGCCTCCTTAAAAACGACAAAAAGTGCGGGGAGACCCTGATCACCTTTCGCAACCCCTTGAGAGGTGGCGTGAGGCGACCGCGCATTTTTGTTACGGACAACCAAAATCATAAAACGCGAGTCCGGTCCGGCCGGTCGACAGGGTCGGCTTCCGGACCGGGAAACCCCTCCGGATTCCTGTTCAGGGGTCCCGGCGGGTTCCGCTCCAATTCGGGAAGGATATTTCGGCAGCCCGGCTTCAGCTCCCGCTGGTGTTCGAGAAGGCATCGAATGATGCGCCCGCCACCGGGTTGGACCTCAGCACAAAAGGACGCGATCGCATCCCCGCATGCCTCCCGGAGATCGATCCTGGGCCTTCGAACCGGCACGGGCTCCCGATCATCTCCGGATCCCGGCATGCGTTCCCCCACCGGGCGTCCCAAGAAAAGCGCAAATATCGTGAGAACGGCCAAGACCCCCGAGATCCCCCACGGGACCCATTGCCGCCACGAGGTCCGGAGGATCCCCCGGGGAGGTTCCTGTTTTTCCCGCAGAACCTTGAACACCCGGATATCCTCGGAAACGTTCTTGAAGCGGAGCGGCCCCAAGTCCCGCGCGTTGATCTCCGAGCGGTTCATCGCCAAATACGTGGATTCCGAAATAAAGACCTCGTTGGGTTCACAGAATTTCTCGATCCGGGCGGCGATATTCACCGCTTCCCCGTACACATCCTCTTTCTCGTCAATGCTGACCTCTCCCGTCGAGATCCCAACCCGCAGACGCAAAAGATGGCTTTCATTGAGGATGCTCGCGTTCCGGCGACGCATCTCTTCTTGGATCGCCACGCCACAGTTGATGGCATCGGTAGGAGATTCGAATGTGATCAGGAAACCGTCCCCCATCGATTTGACGAGACGACCGTGTTTGCTTTGGGCATGCCGATCGATGAACTCGCGGATCTCCCTTACCAACAACTGATTTTCTTCACGGGTCTGACGGGACGTCAACGACGTGTAGCCTTGCATATCCACGAACATGATGGTCAATGTTTTGCTCTGCATCGCTTTCCTCCAACGGCACGGGCGGGGCCTGAGGAACGACGGCGGAGGCCACACCTCTCAGCGGGCAGGGTTTAACACCCCGTCGCGGCGACCCATCCCCATCTTCTCCGCGCTAATATATCGGCGCGCGCCTGTTTTTCCAAAGAAGAGTTACCCACTTTGGGGCACCCTCTCGAAGCCAGATCGTGAAGGAACATCGCACGGCATGGGAGGAAGCACCGCGTTCAATCCCGCGAAAACGGCATGTCTCTTCTTGTTATAGGAAAAGTATTGCGGACCTGTACTCATCCCCGTAGATCAATACTTCCCCGCACCCTTAAGGGAAAAGTGTCGGGGGCTTGGCGTTGAAGTGCTGGTAGGCGCGTTCGGTAAGCACACGGCCAGATGCGGTCCGTTTCAAAAAACCACGCTGGATCAGATAAGGCTCATAGATCTCTTCAAGGGTCTCGGCGTCCTCCCCGACGCCCACAGCCAAGCTGTTCACGCCGACCGGGCCGCCTTGACACTCTTTTAAGATGTATTCCAAGATCCTTTTGTCCATCGGGTCCAGGCCTTCCTTGTCCACGCCAAGCATCTTGAGGCCCTGGTCCGCGACCTCCGCGGTGATGGATCCGTCCGCCTTGACCTGGGCGTAGTCCCGGACCCGGCGAAGCAGGCGGTTCGCAATACGCGGGGTCCCGCGCGCGCGGCCCGCGATCTCCAGCGCCCCTTTTTCATCGATCGGGATCCCCAGGAGTTTTGCCGAACGTTTCACGATCGAGGCGAGGAATTCGTCTTCATAATAGTTCAGCCGCTCGATGATCCCGAAACGCGACCGCAACGGGGCCGTCAGCAAACCGCTCCGGGTCGTGGCGCCGATCAGCGTAAAACGCGGGATCTGCATCTTGACGGAACGCGCGTGCGGGCCTTTGTCGATCATGATCTCGATCGAGTAGTCTTCCATCGCGGAATAAAGGTATTCTTCCACGACATGCGGGATCCGATGGATCTCGTCGATGAACAACACGTCGCCTTTTTCCAGATTCGTGAGGATCCCGGCCAGGTCTCCCGCCCGCTCAAGTACAGGACCCGCGACCTGGTGGATCTTGGCCTTCATACGCGCGGCAATAATGTTGGCGAGGGTGGTCTTCCCGAGCCCCGGAGGGCCGAAAAGAAGGATGTGATCGAGCGACTCCTCGCGTTGCAGGGCAGCCTCGATGAATACCTTTAGGTTCTCTTTGACCGCCGTCTGCCCGACGAATTCATCGAGCGTAGCGGGCCTCAGCGTGACCTCGATCTCGAG
>JAHQRI010000026.1 GCA_019052695.1 Candidatus Omnitrophota bacterium | reverse complement strand
AGCATGGTGGGCTTGGAGTTGAATTTCCATTCCAGGAGCGCCCAGGTCAATCCCGCCGCCGCCGCGGCCACGTGCGTAACCACAAAGGCGCTCACGGCAAGACCGTTCGCGGCAAGTGCACTGCCGCCGTTGAAACCGAACCAGCCGAACCAGAGGAGCCCCGCGCCCAGGACCGCCAGCGGCAGGTTGTGCGGAGGCGACATGTGGTTCGGGTAGCCCTTCCTCTTTCCCAGCACGAGCGCGCAAGCCAAGGCCGCGACGCCGGCGTTGATGTGGACCACGGTCCCGCCGGCGAAATCGAGCGCGCCCATGTTCCTCAAGAACCCGCCGACGGCCCAGACCCAGTGGCAGACGGGATCATAAACGAACGTGGCCCAAAGCAAGGAGAAGACCACGAACGCCGAGAATTTCATCCGTTCGGCGAAAGCCCCGAGGATCAGGCCGGGCGTGATGATCGCGAACATCGCCTGGAAGATCATGAAAAGCTGATGCGGGATCGTCGCGGAATAATCCGCGTACGGTTCAAGCCCCACGCCGTGAAGGCCGGCCCAGCTCAAGCTCCCGATCATCCCCTTGATGTCCGGTCCGAAGGAGAGGCTGTAGCCGACGATCACCCATTGGATCGTGATCACGGCGGCCAGCATGAAACATTGCATGAGCACCGAGAGCATGTTCTTTTTGCGGACCAGCCCGCCGTAGAAGAAGGCCAGGCCCGGCGTCATCAAAAAGACCAGCGCCGCCGCGACAAGCACCCAGGCCGTGTCTCCCGCGTTAACCGCAGGCGCCGCTCCGTCCGCCGCCCGGGCGATCCCCGGCAGTACGGTCATAAAAAGAAAGAACGACATCCCGAAAAAAAATCGAACGATCTTCTTCATTTTTGTCCCTCCTTGCGGCCCCGAAGGGCCCGTTCCCTGCGGCCCTCCTGTTTTAGGAAGGCGATATCAGGGATGTAGCAAGGGGGATGCCAACTTTTCACTGCGGAGAGAAAACCGAAAAATAGGCGGGGTTCTGTAAATAAAAAAAGGGTCCCCCTCCTACACCGAGAGGAACCCGTTTCTTCTTACTTTCTTTTTCTAAAAGTGTCTAACACTATGTCATTCCCGAATGTTTTTATCGGGAATCCAAACTCTGGATCCCCGCTTTCGCGGGGATGACAAACGTCATCTTATTAGAAGCTCTAAATAAAAGTCGGGAGGCCCCGGCTTTTTCAAGCCGGGACCGCCTTATTCCTTATAACTTGAAGAGCATTTCCGCGTAGGTCGGGACCGGCCAAAGATTCGCCGGCGTAAGCCCTTCTAACGCGTCGATGTCTTGGCGTAGTTGGCTCGCCGCAACGACGACTTTGTCGCGGAACGCTACCGCACGTTTCGGAAGCTCTTTGACAGCGTGCGCCGTCTCGAGGGCTGCCTCGAGCGCGGCAAGGTCCTCGCCGGCGGACTCTAAAAGCCCGCTCACGTCCGTGAGCAGCGTTTTCTGGACCTTGAAAGGAGCCGCGGCCGCCTTCAGCTCCCCGACCGTCCTGGCCAGGTCCCTCGTGAAGCGGATGACCGCCGGAAGATACTGGCGCTTCACCATCTGGACCGCGGCCTGGGCCTCGATGTTGACGTGTTTGACATAAAGCTCCAGGTAGATCTCATAACGCGCCTGAAGTTCCTCCGCCGAAAGGACTTTGTATTTTTCGAACAGCGCGACGGCCTCCGGGGTAGCCATGGCGGCCAACGCCGCGACCCCCGTCCGGATATTCGGAAGCCCCCGTTGAGCGGCCTCCTTGACCCATGCGTCCGAATAGTTATTGCCGTTGAAAATGATCCGCCCGTGCTTCTTCATGGCGTCCCGCACGATCGCGGTCGCTTCCTTGTGGAGCCCGCTCTTCCCGGTCTTCTCAAGTCGCGTCGCGATCTCGTCGAGCGCCTCCGCGACGATCGTGTTGATCACGATGCTCGGTCCCGAGATGGAGGCCGAAGAACCCACCATCCGGAATTCGAACTTGTTCCCCGTGAACGCGAACGGCGACGTGCGGTTCCGGTCCGTGTTGTCCTTCGGGAGCTGCGGCAGCGAATCAACGCCGACCTGAACGAAGTTCTGGCCGCGGTTGGCGACCTTCTTGCCCTGGGCGATCCCTTCCAGGATCTCCGTGAACTCGTCCCCCATAAAGATCGAAATGATGGCCGGAGGGGCCTCGTTGGCACCGAGGCGGAGATCGTTGCCGGGATTGCCGCAGCTGGCGCGCAGCTTCGCGGCGTGACGGTCGACCGCCATGATCATCGCGCTCACAAAAAGCAGGAACTGCTCGTTCTCGGCGGGCGTCCGTCCCGGCTCGAGCAGGTTCTGTCCGTCATCGGTCGAAAGCGACCAGTTATTGTGCTTGCCGGAACCGTTGACCCCCGCGAAAGGTTTTTCATGAAGGAGGCACACAAGTCCGTGGCGCAAAGCGACTTTCTGCATCGTCTCCATGACCAGCTGGTTGTGGTCCGCGGCGATGTTCGTCGTGGAAAAGATCGGGGCCATCTCGTATTGTGACGGGGCCACTTCGTTGTGCTTGGTCTTGGAGGAGATCCCCATTTTCCAGAGTTCGACGTCCAGGTCCCTCATGAAGGCGGCGATGCGGTCCTTGATCGCGCCGAAATACTGGTCCTCGAGCTCCTGCCCCTTCGGGGCCGGCGCGCCGAAAAGCGTGCGGCCGGAGACGATCAGGTCGAGGCGTTTTTCGTAGCAGGTCTTGTCGATCAGGAAGTATTCCTGTTCCGGACCCACCGTCGACGTCACCCGCTTCGCGGTTTTGTTGCCGAGCGCCCTCAGTACGCGGACCGCCTGCTTGGAGACGGCTTCCATGGAACGAAGGAGCGGCGTTTTCTTGTCGAGGGCCTCGCTCGTGTAGGAACAAAAGGCTGTGGGAATGCACAGGGTCACATTGCCCGACGCATCGGTTTTGAGGAACGTCGGCGAGGTACAATCCCAAGCCGTGTAGCCGCGCGCTTCGAACGTAGACCGCAAGCCCCCGCTCGGGAACGACGAGGCGTCCGGTTCCCCCTGGGTCAGCTGTCTTCCGGAAAATTCCATAATGACGCTTCCGTCTTCCGTCGGCGCGATGAACGAATCGTGCTTTTCCGCGGTCCGGCCGGTCAGGGGCTGGAACCAGTGGGTGTAATGCGTCGCGCCCTTTTCGATCGCCCAATCTTTCATCGCGCTTGCAACGACGTTGGCGACTTCGAGAGAAAGCGGCAGGCCCTCCTGGATCGTTTTCTTCAAGGCCTTGTAGGTATCTTTGGGAAGCCTTTCTTTCATGACCCGGTCATTGAACACGTTGCTTCCGAAGATCTCAGTGACATCGATCTGTTTTTGCATGTGATCCTCCCCTTTTTAGTTTATGGAAGATAAGAGGCAAGTCTTGTGCCAGATATTCTTCGTTTACTTATGCGATTATAGCCTAAAAAAGACAAAATAAATACAAAAATGTAGATTAATTATTAGAGGTTACAAAAATGTAGACTTATTTGATCTTATACCGCTTCATCTTATACCCGAGAATCCTCTCCGTCACTCCGAGGATCTTGGCCGCCTGCCGCTGCTTCCCTCCCGATCTTTGAAGGGCCTCTTGGATCATGCTTCGCTCGAGCTTTTCGACCGCTTGGGGAAGATCTTGGAGGACTTCACGGTCCTCCGCGTCAGTCGGTTCCTGAACGGTCTTTACATGAATTGCCGCAGGATGCCCTTTCCCTCCCGGGATCGGAAACAGGTCCGCTTCCAAAGTGTCCGAACGGCAAAGGATGACCGCCCGTTCGACGGCGTTCTCAAGCTCCCGGATGTTCCCCGGCCAATAGTAGTTCACCAGGTACTCCATCGCCTCGTCTGAAACGTACCGGACGTCCTTCCCGGCCTCGCTACTCGCTTTCTTGAGAAAGTGGGAAACCAGCTGCGGGATGTCCTCCCGTCTCTCCCGGAGCGGCGGCAGAAGGATCGGAACGACGTTCAGCCGGTAGTAAAGGTCTTCCCTGAACTGATTTTCGCGGATCGCCTTTTCGAGATCGCGGTGCGTCGCCGCAATGACCCTCACGTTCACTTGTAAGGTCCGGGTCCCGCCCACGCGTTCGAACTCCCGCTCCTGGAGCGCGCGGAGAAGCTTGACCTGCATCGCGGCCGAGATGTCCCCGATCTCATCCAGAAAAAGCGTGCCCCCGTCCGCCAGTTCGAACCGTCCGGGCTTGCTCGCCATGGCTCCGGTAAAGGCTCCCTTTTCATAACCGAAAAGTTCGCTCTCCAGCAGCGTTTCCGGGAGCGCCGCGCAGGAGACCTTGATAAACGGCCCTTGGGACCGGTGGCTCGAATAATGGATGGCGTGGGCGACCAGTTCTTTGCCGGTCCCGGTCTCCCCTCGCAGGAGGACCGTCGAGCGGGTCCGGCTCACCATCTCGATGGCCTCATAGACCTCTTTCATCCGTTTGCTCTCGCCGATGAGATTCGCCGGATGGAATTTCCGGGCCAGTTCGCGTTTGAGTTCCGTGTTTTCGAACTGGAGTTTTGTCTTTTCCTGCTCCCGAAGGCGATAGCTCGCGACGTTCTGCGCGATGATCGAACTGATGATGGTCAAAAGACGAAGGTCCTCGTCCAGGGAAACGTTCCCCGTGAACAGCCGGTCCACGCTGAGCGCGCCGATGGTCTCCTGATCAAGCTTGATGGGAACGCAGATGAACGCGATGCGGTTGCGGTCGAGCCCTTTGCGCGCTCCGGTGCGGTTGAGGAAGAGAGGTTCTTCTCCGATGTCCGGGATGGCGACCGGCTCGCCCGCGGCAACGACCTTCCCCGTGATCCCTTCGCCGACCTTGTAACGCCCCTTTTTCTGGGCCTGGGGGTCCATCCCGTGGGCGATCTCGATCGTCAGGTTCTCGCCCTCGGCATCGAGCAGTGTCAGGGTAGCGCGCTCCATGCCCATGTTCTCGTGGAGAACATCCAGCGCCCGGTTCATCCGATCCGCAAGAGGGAGCGGCAGCCCCATGCGCCGCGTGATCTCGTAAAGCGTTCGGATCTCGAGGATCTCACGTTGAAGCCCGCTGAGGGCCGTTTCCTTGGGGACCTCTTGGGAGGATTCCTTCTTCATCCTTTTCTTTCCACCCCGTAGAGCGCGATCCCGGCCCGGTTGGCTTTTTCAACGAACAGGTCCATCCCGATGAAGAGCGTTTTGTACGCCTCAAAGGCAAAGGCCTCGGCCTTGGCCTCCCTCAGGCGTTCCAGCGTCGTGAGACCGACCGCCGGTACGTCGAAGCGCATGTCCTGTCCCGGTTTCGCCACCTTCACCACCGTGACCCTCCCCTGGCCCAGCGTCCCGCCGCGGCGGATCGCTTCGTCCGTTCCTTCGATCGCCTCCACGGCGAGCACGGCCTTTTTCTTCACAATCACGGTCTGCCCGATGTCCGCCCCGGAGATCCTCTTTGCCATCTCGAACCCGAAGGCGATGTTCTCCAGGGCATGCTTTCCCGGCTTCCGTTTCCCGAGAACACCCGGTCCGGGCATGCAGTGTTTGAGAAGAAAGGTAGAGTCGAGCAGCGTCACGCCTTTCGCGAACAAGTAGTCGGCAATGCCCCCGAGGAGCGAATCGTCTTTGTGGTCCCGGAGCTTCATCAAGACCTTCATCATGTCCAGGTCGAGGCGCACGTTCTCCTTGAAGAAACGCACCTTCTCGATCTTCCCCGCCATGATCGCCTCATGGACGCCCTCGTCCCTAAAAAGGTCCGCGAGCCTTTTCAGCTCCCCGACCTTGACCCAGCGGAAAGTGTCGGCCATCCGCTCCAGGCAGGCCTCGGCCTCTTGCTCAATGCCGGCCACGACGATCCGGTAACCGGCGCGTTTCGCCTCTTCCGCGACGAGGACCGGAAAACGCCCGTTCCCCGCGATAAGTCCCATGCTTTTCATGATGTGCTCCGTGAGGGTGCTTGAACAGCGCGCGTCAGATCAATCCTCCCGCGGCCCGAGAGGTCCGGGACCGTCGTCCGGGATCCAACTCGAATGAAATTACCCGCAGATCCCGCGCTCGGATTTTTCGAGAAAACCGACCAGGTATTGTACGGAGGGGGTCGAAGGGAGCTGATCCCGGATCGCCTGGATCATGCTCTTCAAGCTAAGGCCGGACCTGAAAATGAGCCGGAAGGCCTTCTTGAGAGCGGACTTTTCGTCAGCCGCGAATCCCGCGCGGTCCAACCCCACCGCGTTGATCCCGACCGCTTTCGCCGGGTGCCCGTCCACCATCATGAACGGGGGAACGTCCTGGACGACCTTCGAACAACCGCCCGTGATGGAAAGTTTTCCGATTCGGACGAATTGATGGACGGCGCTGAGCCCCCCGATGATGGCCTTGTCCTCGACGATCACGTGGCCCGCGAGCGTCCCGTTATTGGCGAGCGTCACGCCGTTATGGAGGACGCAGTCATGCGCCACGTGCGCGTAGGCCATGAGAAGATTATCGTTCCCGATCACGGTCTCCGTGCCGTCCAACGTGCCGGGATTGATGGTCACGTACTCGCGGATGCTGTTCCGGTCGCCGATCCGCAGAAAGCTCCGGCCGCCGTCGAATTTTTTATCCTGGGTGCGGCTGCCGATCACCGCACCCGTAAAGATCTCGTTATCGGCGCCGAGCGTGGTGAACCCCTCGATCGTGACCCGCGGCCCGACCTTCGTCCGGTCACCGATCCTCACGTCCGACTCGATCAGGACCCAAGGACCGACCTCCACCCCCTCGCCGAGCTCGGCGCCGGGCTGGACGATCGCCGTGGGATGGATCTTCACTTGTCGACGACCGCGAACTTCACATCCGCTTCGCATACCAGATTATCCTTCACGTAGGCCTTGCCCGAACACTGCCCGAACTTCGCGCGTTTCTTGACGACCTCGACCTCCATCCGGAGCTCATCCCCGGGACGGACGGGCGCGCGCCATTTGACGCTGTCCACGCTCATGAAATAAGCGATCTTCCCCCGGTTGTCGGTCTCGCTCGGCATGATCACGCCCCCGACCTGGGCCATGGCCTCCACGATGAGGACCCCCGGCATGACCGGATGGCCGGGAAAGTGGCCCTGAAAGAAATAATCGTTCATCGTGACCTGTTTGAACCCCGTCGCGCGAAGGCCCGCCTCGAAATTCTCGATCCGGTCCACAAAAAGGAACGGGTACCGGTGCGGGATGACCTTCTGGATGTCCTCGACGGTCAGGGTTTTGGGAAGGGGCGCTGTTGGGGTTGGGTTCGTCATCATCAATTTCCTCACAAGTTCGACGTTGAGGGCATGACCGCTCCGGGAAGCGATCACATGCCCGCGAATGAACCGGCCGCACAAAAAAAGGTCCCCGAGGATATCCACCATCTTATGGCGGCACGCCTCGTTCTCGAATCGTAACGTGTTGGCGACCGGGGCGTTCTTTTCGAAGACCAGCGTATTGGAAGGATTCGCCCCCTTGCCGAAGCCCTGCGACAAAAGCAGTTCGGCCTCTTTTTTGAGGCAAAAGGTCCGGGCCGGGGCCAGCTCGCGCTCAAAGATCTCCGGCACCACGGGAAGCGAAAGATACTGATCGGCAAGGTCCGTGTCGCGGTAGCTCAACATGTACGAGATCGAAAAAGAAGGCGCGGGAAGGATCACGATGGACTGATCGCCCTGGTCCACGTAGCAGGGCTCCTTGATCTCCAGGAAGCGGCGTGGGGCGGACTGTTCTTCGAATCCCGCCTCCGTCAGGCCCCGCACAAAATCCTGGGCGCTGCCGTCCATCCCGGGGACCTCTTCCCCGTCGATCTCGACCAAGGCGTTATCGATCCCCAATCCGTGAAAGGAGGCCATCAGATGTTCGATCGTCCGCACGACCCCGCTCCCGACGACCAGCGCCGTCTGACGCATCCCGTCCGAACGGACGTTCTCGTACGAGGCCTTCACGCGCAGGGACGGATCCAGATCCGTCCGGCAGAAAAGGATGCCGTCATCGGACGCCGCGGGCTTCACCCGAACGGAAACCGCGCGGCCGGTATGGAGGCCGGTCCCCTCAAAGGCCGCCGGCCTTTTGAGCGTTCGCTGGTTCATGACGCCTTATTTCTTGTATTTTTTGGCGAGCTCGGCCGAGATCTGCGCGGTGACATCGTAGTCCTTTTTCTGGGCAAGCAGCACGCGCTTGTTCAAAACCAGATCATAGCCGTTCTTTGTCGAAAAATCCTGGATCACGGCATCGATGTCCTGGAAGATCTCGCGGACAACCTTATCCCGCTGCTCGGCAAGCTGCTGGCGGGCGGCGCGGTCAAAATCCTCGAGCTGGCGCTTTTTTTCAACGAGTTGTTCCTGTTTTGTCGCACGGGCGTTGGCCGCCAGGAGCGCCAACTCATCTTCCATGGTGCGGATCGCGTTCGTGATGGCCATGCGCTCTTTTTCCTTTGCTTCCCCTGCGTTCTTCAGGATGAGGTCCTGGTCCTTGGTCTTCTGAAAATTATCGAAGACCTCGGCCACATCCACGTAAGCGATCTTCATTTCGGCGGCAAAGGCCGGCACCGCAAAGGCCACGAACGCCATGGTGACAAGCACTCCCGCGATCATCTTCTTATTCATACGATCCCTCCTTGGGTTGAAATGTTTTAAACGAACGACAGATCAAAAACTCCGGCTCAGGCTGAATTCGAACCGTCCGTTCTCATCCTCGGTGTCCCGGTTCAGGACGGGGAGACCGTAATAAAAAGCGAGCGGCCCGATGGGCGTCTTGACTTTGATCCCGGGACCGACGCTCACCACAAATTCCCCGAAATCGACATTATATGCGTCTTCACTGATGTTGCCCGCGTCCACGAACACGACCCCGCGGAAGGCCTCCAGGTACGGAAGCGGAAAACTGTAATCCAGGTTGACGACCGCCATGGTCTGGCCGCCGATCGGACTATCGTTCTCCTTGGGGCCCACCCGGCGGTAGTTGTAACCTCGGACGGTCCCGAGACCGCCGGCGTAAAAGCGGTCGTACACAGGCACGAAATCGGATTGCCCGAACTCCTGGGAGGTGGCCACCCGGGCCTGGAACTCGATCATGTTCTTTTTCCAAAAGCTGAAATACTCGGTGTAGCCGGTACGCAGAACATAAAAATCCTGGTTCCCCCCGAGGAAACTGCCGACCAGTTCCGCCCCGAAATTGACGACCCGGCCTTTCGTCGGGTTGAACACGCTGTCGCGATTGTCATAGGTCGTGAACGTCCGCAAACGGGAAAGCCAGTTACTGCCCTCAGAGTCGAACACGATCTGGGGCGCATCGCTCTCCACATCCCGAAGCTTGACGTTCTCGATCGTATAACCGCCGCCGAAGCGCAGGACATCCTTGAAAAGCCTGGAGAGGGTCGTCCCGACCCCCATCCGGCGCTGCCCGAAATCAACGTTCTCGTTATCCTCGGACGTTAAGTAAGCGTTCGTGCCCCAGGAGATGGGCTTGTTGAAAAGGTAGGGCTCCACGAAGTTGACGTCGTATTCCTGATGGATGGTCCCCATCTGCCCGCGGATCGAAAGCGATTGCCCGCCGCCGGTGAAGCGCGGCCAATTCAAAATATCGAAGTTCCGCTGAGAGATCTCAGCGAAGCCCATGAAGGTGTCGATCGAGCTGACGCCGCCGCCGAAGGAAAGTTCGCCGGTCCTTTTTTCTTTGACCCGGAAGACAAGGTCCTTGCGGTTCGGCGCCATATCTGACGGCTCGGTATCGTAGGTGACCTCTTCGAAGTAGTTCAAGTTCTCGAGGCGCTGTTTGGATTTTTCGATCTTCTTGCCATCAAAACGCTCCCCCGGGCGGATCCGGAGCTCGCGGCGGATGACCTTATCGCGCGTCTTGGTGTTGCCGCGGATCTGCACCTTCTCGACAAAGAAAAGGTCCCCCTCTTCGATCTCATAAAGGATATCCACCTTGCCGGTCTCCCGGTTCAACTTGACGTCCGGCACCACGCGCGCCTCGACATACCCCTCGCTGGCATAGAAGGCGCGGAGCTTCTCGATGTCCTGAGCGACGTAGAACTGGGAGTAGGTCAATCCGGGCAACATGTCGAGCTGCTGCCAAAGTTCAGATTCGGGAAAAAGCGTGTTGCCTTTGAACTTGACCTCGCCGGTGACGTAATGCTGGCCTTCCTCCACGCGGAGGAGGATCTGGATACTGTTGGCCTCCTTGTCGTAGGCGAATTCGGGAGAGACCTTCACGTCCAGATAGCCCTCTTTCTGGTAGAAGAAACCGATCCGTTCCAGGTCCTTCTCGAATACATCTTCTTTGAAGGATCCGAAGAGGAACCATTTTTTCGTCCGGGTCTTCATGAGCTTCCGAAGTTCGCGGTCCTTGAACGCGGTGATCCCCTCGAAGGAGATCTTCGTGATCTTGTATTTCTTTCCCTCAAGGATCTTGATGGCGACGACCGCTTCCTTCGTCGGCTCGTCCACCTTGACTTCGGTCTCGATATCCACGAACCGATAGCCCTTGTTGGCGTAAAGCTTGCGGATCTCTTCTTCGCCTTTTTTAACGGCTTTTCGGTCCAGGATCTGTCCCTCGATCACGCCGAGGGTCTTGCGTAATTTGTCCTCCTTGAAGACCGTGCCCCCTTCCAGGGTGATCTGGCGAACGATGGGTTTCTCATCCACCACCACGATCAGCTTGTAACCGTCCGCGACCTCCTCGACGTCAAGCCTTACATCTTCGAAAAATCCCGTGGCATAAAGGCGTTTAATGTCCTCGTTGACCGCCTGCTGTTTCAATTCCAGACCCTGTTTGGTCTGGATCTTGCTCAAGATCGTGTTGGTGCTAACAATCCGGTTCCCGCGGACCTCGACGTTCACCACCGTTTTCGCGGAGGGCTCCGGAGCGGGCATGACCGTCTCGGGCGCTTGGGCGGGTGCCGTCTCTTCGGAAACCTGCTCCTGCGCGGGAACCCCGTCCGTCAGCGGCTCCTCGGAAAAAGCAACGGGGGTTTGGAGCCCCAAGAATACCCAACACAGCGACCCGATGACCCAAGACCTCATGCGGCTTCCTCCTCCGTACGGTAAAGTTCGGGATTATCAAAACGCGTCCACTCCTTCAAGAACAGAAGCGGGATCGTCCCCGTCGGCCCGTTCCTCTGTTTCGAAATGATCGCTTCCGCCTTGTTCTTGTTCTCTTCGGACGGGGCGTAATACTCTTCCCGGAAGAGGAACACGACCACGTCCGCGTCCTGCTCAATGGCGCCCGATTCGCGGAGGTCAGAGAGCTGGGGGCGGTTCCCGGTCCGTTGTTCAACCGCACGCGAGAGCTGGCTCACTGCGATGACCGGGACACGAAGTTCCCGGGCCAGTGCCTTGAGCGAACGGGAGATCTCGGAGATCTCCTGCTGACGGCTTTCCGTGGCCTTGACCCCCTGCATCAACTGCAGGTAGTCGATCACGATCAGGGCAATGTCGTTTTTCATTTTAAGACGGCGCGCCTTCGCGCGGATCTCGAGTACCGTCTGCGCCGGGGAATCGTCGATAAAGATAGGCGCTTCGGAGAGTTTCCCCGCGGCGGCCGTCAGCTTCGGCCAATCCTGGTGCGATAGGTACCCCGTCCGGACCTTCTGCGCGTCCACGCGGGCGTGAGAGCAAAGCATCCTCTGGACCAACTGCTCTTTGCTCATTTCGAGCGAAAAGATCACAAGCGGTTTTTTGAGATGAATGCCGACATGCTCGCAGATCGCCGTCGCAAAAGCGGATTTTCCCATCGAAGGGCGCCCAGCCACGATCACAAGGTCCGACGGCTGAAGTCCGGCTGTTTTCATGTCGAACTCATGAAAACCCGTCGCGAGCCCGGTGACATGCTCCTTGCGCTGAAAGAGCTGGTCGATCGTCTCCATGCTCTCGTGAATGATCTCTTTGATCTGGTAGGCCCGCCCCTCCACGTGCGCCTGGCTGATCTCAAAGATCATTTTTTCGGCGCCGTCGATCATCTCCTGGGCGTCCCCGTCGGCCTCAAGGCTGTTCTGCACGATCTGGGTCGCGGACTGGATGAGTTGGCGGAGGAGCGCTTTTTCCTTGACGATGCGGGCGTAATATTCGACGTTGGCGGCCGTGGGGACAATGGTGGTCAACTGGGTCAGATAAGCGACCCCGCCGATATCTTCAAGCTGCTTGCGCTTCTTCAGCTCCTCCGAGACCGTGATCAGGTCCACGGGCCGGCTTTGGTCAAAGAGTACGGTCATCACGTTGAACACGTGTTGGTGGCGGATCTCGTAAAAGTACTCGGGGCGAAGCACTTCGATCGCTTTCGCCATGGCGCTTTCATCGAAGAACATCGCGCCCAGCACGCTCATTTCCGCTTCGCGATTTTGGGGAGGGATCTTCTCGTAATGATTGACCGCTGTCTGCGTTTCCGCCACAAGTACCTCTTTCAAGGCGCGCCCCGGACCGAAGGGCGGCCGATCAGGGCAGTTTGACGAGCTCGACCGTAAGACGCACCTTGACCTGCGGGAAGATCTCGAGCTCGACTAGATGGCTGCCCAGGGTCTTCAGGGCCTCTTTGATCCGGATCTGTTTTTTCTCGAAGTTGTGCCCTTGCCGCTCGAGCTCCGCCCGGATGTCCTCGGCCGTGACCGACCCATAGAGTTTGTCCCCTTCACCGGCCTTGACCTCAAGAGTGATCTTCAGGTCACGAAGCTCCCGGGCCTTTTTCTCGGCCGCTTCTTTTTCCTTGGCCTTGCGGGCGGCGCTGCGTGCCCTCTGATCCTCAAAGAACTTTTGATTGGAACGGGTGGCGGGCACGGCAAGATCGTTCGGTAAAAGGAAATTCCTTCCGTACCCTTCCCGGACGCGCACCACATCGCCCTTTTTCCCGACATCCTTAACATCCTTGATCAGCAACAACTCCATGTTCGCAATTCCCCTTTTTTTCTACCAGAATGGAAACTAAAAATGAACCGCGCGGACCGGATCAATACGCCTGGAAGGGAAGCAGTCCGGCGTGCCGTGCTTTCTTGATCAGCCGCGTCAAGACCCGCTGGTCCTTGGCGCTAAGTCGCGTGATCCTGCGAGGCAGGATCTTGCCTTTTTCGGTCAAATACTTCCCGAGAGCATCCGTGTCTTTATAGTCCGTTTGCGGGAAGACCCGCCGCATCCGCTTACGCGGCATCCGCGAACCGCGGTCCGAGGCGCCGTATTTTTTGTCGCCTTTATCGCGGGAACGCGCGTTCTTGTTGAAAGGTTTTTTCTTGTCGCTTCTGGGGTAATTCGATTTTCTGGGTTCCATAGTCCTTTACACCTGGCTGATTAGAACGGGATTTCTTCGTCGGGTTTCAATTCGTCCTTTGATAGGGAGACGTGATCCTTTTTGGAAGGCGACCCGCCTTCAGGGGCCTCAAAAATACTGTCGTCCACGTCCATCGTGGGCACATCGCCCGCTTCCGCGCCGGCGCGCGCGCCGCCGCTCCGCGAGAGGAACTGCACGTTCTGAGCGATCACTTCCAGGGTCGAGCGCTTCGTCCCGTCCTGCGCCTCCCAAGACCGGCTCTGAAGGCGCCCCTCAACGAAAACGCCGCTGCCCTTTTTGAGGTACTCGTTACAGACCTCGGCGCGTTTGGCCCAGACCACGACACGGATAAAGCTCACTTCCTCTTTTTTCTCTCCGGACTGAGCATTGTAGGTGCGGTTCACGGCGACCGTGAACGTCGTCACCGCCTGTCCGGAGGGGATGTACCGCAGTTCCGGATCCCTCGTAAGGTTCCCGATCAACATGACCTTATTCAAGCTCGCTGCCATGGTTCACCTGACGCTTTCGCGGGTTGAGCGACTACGCTTTGACCGCCGTTGTTTCTTTGACTATCCCGGCCGGGACCGGCGGGAGCGTCCTCTTTTTAGGCGGGACGCTGACCATGTATTTCAACAAACCCTCTTGGAGTTCCAATTCCTTACGGAATTCTTGCGTCTTGGAGGGATCCATTTCATACTCGACCACCAAGGTCCTCCCCTCCCGGTATTTCCCGATGTAATGCCCCAAACGTCTTTTCCCGAGGTCCGTTTTTTGAAGGACCTTGCCCTGGAATTTCTCGACCCACTTCGTGACTTCCGCGGCGGGATCTTTGTGACTTTCCCCGGTCACTTCAGGCGGAAATATAAACAACCCCTCATATTTTTTCATCACACACTCCCCGACTTCTTGAAATTTAATGATAACCTTTTCCGTAAGTTTCGTAACCAGAAGCTACAGAAGCAGTTACGAAGTTTTCAGGTCCCCGAAGGGCCCCAAAGGAAAGACAATGTAACATAAATGTCACGGTTCGGCAAGCAAAGTTCCTGCCATAGGAACACCCGAACTCATGGCACGGATCAGGGTCTTTCCCGCACATTCACCCGGTTCATGCTCGTCGCGAGGGGCTCCGACATCCAAAGACGACAGGCCTCCTCTCCCCGCTTAAGAAAACTTTCCATAAGGTCCTCTTCCTCGCGGGTAAAATCGGAAAGCACAAAATCACGGTGCCACGTCCCGGTCTCCGGAGCCTCGTTCGCGAGCTGCTCTCGGAGGCCGATCCCCATCCTCAGTCGAGGATAATCACGGCTGCCGAGGGCTTCCTCGATCGAGAACAGTCCGTTGTGACCCCCCCCGCTCCCGCTCCCCCGCAACCGAAGCCTTCCAAAAGGAAGCGCAAAATCATCCACCACGATCAAGAGGTCCTTCAGGGAGCGGATCCCGAGGCCGTCGCGGAGCGCTTTGACGGACATCCCCGAAAGGTTCATGTAGGAAAGCGGACATGCCAAATGGACGGTCTCGCCAGCCCAGGTCACTTGGGCAACTAACGCCTTCAGGGACCGCTTGTTCGACAGAGCGGTCTTGTTGTTCGCAACGACCCTCTCGATCAAACGACGGCCGATGTTGTGCCGCGTACGGAGATATTCGACCCCCGGATTGCCCAGCCCTACGATGAGTTTCATCACGATCCTCAGGACCCGCCCCGGCCGGTTCGGCGGCCTGGCGGGTGAACCGGGGCTACTTTGCTTCTTTGGCAGCGGCTTTCGCCGGCGGAGGAGCTTCGGCCCCTTCCTCGCCCTCTTTCTCCTTCTTGCCTTTTTCGATGACCTCAGGACCGGCGGCCTCGCCTTCTTCAGCGGGCGCGGCGACTTCTTCCTGCCGGGGCGCGTGAATGGTGAACACCACTTCGTCCTCCGGTAACAAGCACTTGACCTCCGGGGGCAACACCAGCTCCTGCACGTGGACCGCATCATTGATTTTCATGGCCTTGACGTCGATCTCGATCTTTTCCGGGATCTGCGTCGGCAGACATTCCACTTCGATCTCGCGGTGCACAAGGTCGATCACGCCGCCTTCCTTGGAGCCGGGGGCGTCCTCGACGTGAAGAAGCACGACCGGGACCTTGACCGTGATCCGCTCGGTGAGCGAGATGACCATAAAATCCACGTGGTCGATCTTGTCGGTAGCGGGATTGTTCTGGATGGCCTTGACGCGGCAGGTCGACTCTTCGAGCTTGACCCCCTCAACCTGCAGGGTGATCAAGGCGTTCGCTCCGGCCTTCGTGTGAAGGGCTTTCAGTAACGCCCGTTCGGGGACTTCCACCGGGAGCGGTTCCATCCCGTGGCCGTAAACGATGGCCGGGATGCCTTCGTTCCTGCGGATCGCGCGCGCCTTGCGCGTTCCGTCGACAGTGCGTGGTTTCGCCTGCAATTCGATCGTTTTCATTAAGGACTCCTCCTTCAAGGGTTGTTAGTAAGACGGGATCCGCTTTCCTATTAAGGTTTAAGCCTCCACATCCGAGCTCGAAAAAAGCGTGCTGATCGAAACGTCATAATGGATCCTGCTGACGGCGTCCGCCAAAAGCTGCGCGATCGACAGCTGGGTGATCTTCTTGATCCGGTTCCCGGCCGTCAACGGGATGCTGTTGGTAACGATCATCTCTTTGATCGCGGAATTCTGGATCCGCTCCACCGCCGGCCAGGCCAGCACCGGATGGACGATCATGGCGTAAATGTCCTTCGCGCCGAAATCCTTCAGCGCCTTGGCGGCCTCGGTGATCGAGCCGCCGGTCGAGATGAGGTCGTCGACGATCACGACATTCTTCCCCTTCACCGAACCGATAATGTGCATCACATGGGTCGTCGAAGCGCTGACACGGCGCTTGTCCACGATCGCAAGGTCGCAATTGAACAATTTCGCGTAACCGCGCGCCATCTTGATGCCTCCCACGTCCGGAGAGACCACGGTCAGGTTCTTGATCTTCTTTCTTTTGAAATAACTTCCGAGCACATTGATGGAATAAAGGTGGTCCAGCGGGATATCAAAGAATCCCTGGATCTGTCCGGCATGCAGGTCCATGGTCAACACCCGGTCGGCACCGGCGCTCACGATCAAATTCGCAACGAGCTTGGCCGTGATGGGAACGCGTGGCCGGTCCTTGCGGTCCTGGCGTGCGTAGCCGAAAAAGGGCAGCACGGCCGTGATCCGTTTCGCGGAAGCCCGACGTGCTGCGTCGATCAGGATCAAGAGTTCCATCAGGTTCTCGTTCGGAGGCGTGCACGTCGATTGGACAATAAAAACATCCTTGCCGCGAATATTGTCCCGGATCTGGATCTGGATCTCCCCTTCTGGGAACCTCCCAAGCATCACGTTCCCGAGCGGGATCCCGAGATGTTTGGCCATTTCTTTGGCCAGCGAGGGGTGGGAACTCCCTGCCAACAGGACCATGGAACCGTTCTTCTTACGATGAATCTTCATCATGACGACCCCTTCCTTTTCATTGTATGGATAAGTTTAGCCGGGACCCCAACCACCACGCTCCCCTTTTTCATGCGCGTCTTCCGCGTGACCACCGAACCCGCGCCCGTTTTCACGCCGTCAGGCACCGAAACGGGGGCCACGAGCACCGTGTTGGAGCCGATCAGGGCTTTGCGTCCGATCCGGGTCGGATGTTTTTCCTTTCCGTCAAAATTCGCCGTGACCGTCCCCGCGCCGATATTGGCCCCGTCCCCCACCACCGCATCCCCCAAATAGGCCAGGTGCTTTGCGAAAGCCCGCTTCCCGATCCGCGTCCGGTTCACCTCCACAAAACTGCCCACAACGCTGCCGGCCCCGATCACGGTGCCCTCCCGCAACTTCGCGAAAGGCCCGATCCGGCAACCGGGACCGACCACCACCCCCGATTCGATATAACACCAGGGATAGATCACCGTGCCTTTTCCGAGCTTCGCGCCCGGGGCCACAAAAGTCTGCTCCGGCGCTACAAAAACGACGCCACGGTCCAAATGTTTTTCGATCTCCCGCTGATTGATCCTCTGGGTCACAACGGCAAGGTCCTTCTGGGAATTGATCCCCTGTCCTTCCTCTGCGTCGGCAAAGGGGAACGCTTCAACGTAATAGCCCCCGCGACGCAGGATGTCGATCGTGTCCGTAAGGTAATACTCTCCCTGGCGGTTCTCCCGGCCGACCTTGCCGAGTGCGTCGTACAACGCCTGCTTGTCAAAAACATAGATCCCCGTGTTCACTTCCCGGATCGCGCGTTCTTCCGCCGAGGCGTCCGCCTCTTCGCGGATCGCCGTCAATTTTCCTTCCTCCCGCACCACACGCCCGTACCCGGACGGATCCGCACTCACGCAAGAAAGCACGCTGGCATGCGCCCGGGACTCCGCGTGCGCCTTCAGGAACCGTTCGAGGGTCCCGGCCTTGACAAGCGGCATATCCCCCGGCCAGATCAACACCGGCCCCCCGGCCTTTCCGAGCGCTGCACGGGCCGTCATCACCGCGTGTCCCGTTCCCTTTTGTTCGCGTTGCAACACGGGCGCCGCGTCCCAATCTTTTAAAAACGGCCGGGCCTTTTCCGCCCCGTAGCCGATCACGACCCGAGGACGTTTCACGCCCGCTGCCGCAAGCGTCTCCAACACGTAGCTCAGGACCGGCTTCCCAAGGACCTCATGAAGGACCTTCGGGAGCTCGGAACGCATCCGCGTCCCCTTCCCCGCCGCAAGCACGATCGCTTCCATGGCCCTAGGTCACCCCTTGATCCCGGTCAGTTTGATGCCTTCCACGAAGAACCTTTGATTAAAGAGGAATACGACGAGGATCGGGAAGATCATCATCATGGAAGCCGCCATGAGCAGCGTCCAGTCCGTCCCGTGGATTCCCTGAAAATACGCCAGCCCGACCGGCAGCGTGTACTTCGTGTGCGTGTTCACGACGATCAAAGGCCACATCAGGTTCATCCACGACCCCATGAACGTGAACGTCGTAAGCGTCGCGAGCGCCGGTTTCGAGAGCGGCAGGATGATGTGCCAGAAGATCCTGCGGTACGAACAACCATCGATCTTGGCCGCGTCCTCAAGATCCTTCGGGAGCGTCAAAAAAAACTGCCGCAACATGAATGTCCCGTAGGCGGAAAAGATCCCCGGAAGGATCAGCGCCTTGTAGCTATCGATCCACCCCAGCCAGCGCAGCAAGATGAACACCGGGATCATCGTCACCGCACCCGGGATCATCATGGTCGCTAAATAACCAAAAAAAAGCCTGTCGCGCCCCGGAAAACTGAGCCGCGCGAAGGCGTACGCAGCCATGGCGCTCGTCGCGACCTGCCCCACGGTAATGCAAACGCTTACAAAGATGGAGTTGAAATAAAACCGCGCGAAAGGCACTACCTCCCACACTTCCAGATAATTCTTCCAGACGAACGTCGTGGGAACCCACTCTTGCCACCAGACCTTCGCCTCCGTGAAAACTTGCCCCGCTTCTTTAAGGGACGTCGCGACCATCCATAAGAGCGGTGCGGCCATCGTCAGCGCCCCCAGCAACAGCAACAAGAAAAGTCCTGCCCGCTGGAGCGCCCGTTTGAACGGGGAACGTTTTTTGAGCTCGGTCACGGCCGCCAGTTTTTTCTTTTGCAAAAAGGGGCGCTCGAGAACGGTCTGGGATTGTTTCATCTCTTCCCGCATCAGCGCTTCGATATAGTTGGGCATGCCTCTTCCTCAGGCGTAATGAACGTTGCGGCCGTAAAAACGCCAGTTCAAGACCGTAAAAACAAAAATAATCAGGAAAAGCACCCAGGAAATGGCCGCCGCGTACCCCATGCGGTACCATTCAAAAGCGTTCTTGAAAATGTAATAGATGATCGTCGTCGTCGAACCGTTCGGACCACCGCCCGTCATAATATAGGCCTGATCGAAGCCCGCCTGGAACCCCCCGATCAGGCTCATGATCGCGATAAAAAAAGTCGTCGGGGAGATCTGAGGCCACGTGACCGCCCAAAATTTCTGCCAGCCAGTCGCCCCGTCCACTTCGGCGGCGTCGTAAAGGTCCCGCGGCACGCCCTGAAGCGCGGCCAAGTAAAGGATCATGTTGCTGCCCCCCACGGTCTGCCACACGTTCATGATGATCAAGGCCGGCTTTGCCCAGCTCTCATCCGTCAACCAATTCGGCCCCGTCAGCTTCAGACCGAGGAAGTCCCCGAATTGGCTGATCATCATATTGAAAAAACCGAAGTTCGAGTTGTAGATCAACCGCCATAGCATGAAGATCGCCACGCCTGAGCAAATCGTGGGAAGAAAATATACCGTTCGGAAAAACACCGTCCCCTTAAGTTTCTGGTTCAAGGCGATCGCGAGCAAAAGGGACCCGGCCATGCCCAGCGGGATGGCCAACATCAGGTAGATCGTGTTCCAGCAGTATTTGACGAAAAAAGGATCCTTGGTAAGCTCAACAAAATTGGCGATCCCGACCCACTGCGGGTCGCCCGACAAAAGGTCCCACTGCACAAAACTGAGACCCAGGGACGCCAGGACAGGCAAGGACGTGAAGACCAAGAAACCGATCAAGTTCGGCATCAAGAACGCGTACCCCGCCACCGTCTCTTTCGTTTTATCTTTCATGTACCCGTTCGACATAACGTCGTTCCCTTATTCACATCAAAATTGCTCGATGAAACTGCACGCGCCGCAGAGAGTCATCTTTGGACTCTCAAGGCGCAGTAGTTTTGCACTGGCAAAACTGTCCCAAACCTCTTCTAAACTAAAAGGTTGTTTGGGACTGTCATCAGCAACCTTCAAAATTTACCCGAAGTTGATGGCTGCCCCAACCCTCCTATTCATTTTAGGGTCGGCTGGGACTGTCATGATTTCATTATTGTATCTATCGATAAATGAAAAATCATGGCTGCCCGGCCTGGACTCGAACCAGGAATCTTGCCTCCAAAGGGCAGTGTGATACCATTTCACCACCGGGCAATAAACTGAATTTCAAAAAAAAGCCGCCAATTAATTTAAAGGCGGTCAAATA
>JAHQRI010000131.1 GCA_019052695.1 Candidatus Omnitrophota bacterium | reverse complement strand
GAAGATCAAGGCGTAGATGTAGTACTGGACATGGTATTGGATCCAGGGGTCTCCTTGCGAAGCGAGGCCGCATTCATAAGCGGATTGTTTTTCCTTCGACGGCTTTTTGGGGGCCAGGAACCATGCAAGGACGAGCGGGATCAGGGCGAATACGGCCGCAAAGATCGTGAAGATCCCGACGAACAGGTACTGATGGAAATAGGAGGTGCTGGACATAGGGGTCGATTATATGAAAAAAACCTTTAAAGTCAATTAAGATAAGGACTTGCGACCCCAGGAAAAGAGTTCCGCTTTTTAATTTTAGAAGGTAAAATAACCAAATTCGACCAGAATAGATCCGTAGGGATCTCAAAGAACGGATCACAGAGGTTAGGTCTTGGGGGACCTTTTATGGGAACTTTGGAGGTGGGCTGCGCGATTATCAGAAAGGCGGGCCGTCTCCTGATCGCCCAACGCTATCCCGACGACAGTTACGGCGGTTTTTGGGAATTCCCGGGCGGAAAGCGGGAAGCGAACGAAACGATGGAGGAGTGCCTAGCCCGGGAGGTTTTTGAGGAACTAGGGGTCCGGATCCGGCCGGAAAAATCGCTGCGACGTCAAACAATCGAAGCCCGAGGGCGCACGATCGTTCTGGATTTTTATTTCTGCGACTGGAACGAAGGGGAACCGGCCGCTTTGGACTGCCATGATTTCCGCTGGATCACGCAAACGGAGATTGACATGTATCGGTTCCTTCCCGGGGATCTTGGGGTCCTCGAAGAACTGAAACGGCAGTGGGAAACGTACGTGGGTTCAAGGTAAAGTGAAAGTGCCGATAATACGGGGAATCGGGGCTTTGAGAAATCCCGGTGCCGGTCGCGATCCCCGGCGGTCAACAAAAGTTCGTTTTCCGGAAAGGTTTTTATGATCGAGTCCCCCAAGATATCGCCATCGACGGACCCTGGCTCCCGAAAGTCTCCGGGACCGAAAAGTTCTGAACGAATGGCCAAGATCCGCCCCTTCCTTCGGGTGTCGATCCGCTACAAATTGGCGTTCCCGGTCCTCATCCTCGTTTGCGGGATCATCAGCTTCGTGCTTTTCACGACCTTCACCGTCTTCCGCGACATGATGATCGATTACAAAGAAGCCCGTCTCCAGACCATTGCCGAGATCTTTTCCGAGACCTTGAAGATCCCGCTGGAATCCGGCGACCACAAGGCCCTGAACGCTTATATTGCGCTCTTGGCGACTCACACGGGGGTCGACGAGGTCCGCGTGGAGGATGTCTACGGCAACGTGATCGGCAGCAGCCGCCCTGACGTTCAACCCTGGCCGGGAAATTTTCAGGACGGCAAGGCCTTTGGCGTGGGGAAGGTCACCCCCGACATTTACGCCGCGGTCGCCACGATCGTGAAAGGGGACGAAACACTGGGCCGGCTGATCATCATCTTTTCGAGGATCGAGGTCGAAGAGGAGCTCAAGACGCTGCTCCAGGATAAGTTCCTAGTGTCCTTCATTCTGAGCCTTGTGGTCTCGGTCGTGATCGCCTGGCTGACGTGGCTGGTGATGAAGCCGGTGATTTCGCTGCAAAAGACCGCGCGGAACATCCTGGCCGGGGACCTTGAGGCCCGCGCCGATATCCACTCCAACGATGAGATCCAGGAAGTGGGCGAGGCCTTCAACAAGGTGGTGGGACGCCTCGTGCAAAGCTTCGAGAACCTCCGCTTGCGCACTCAGGCGCTCGAGGAGTCAGAGGAAAAATACCGCTCCATCGTTAATGAGGTGAGCGACATCATTTTCTCGATTGCGCCGGAGGGAGAACTCTTACTCCTCAACCGCGGTTTTTCGGGATACACGCGCGAGGAGATTTTGGCGGAAGGCCTGCCGCTTTTCTTCTCCATGCACGCGCCGGGAGAGGCTCAGAAATTCCAAGAAGCATTGGAGACGATCGTGCGCACCAAGAAGCCCGTTGAATACTTGAGCACCAAACATTTCCACAGGACCCATCATGCGGAGGTCTTTTACCAGACCAACCTGACCCCCGTTGTGGACTACGACGGGACCCTCCGTTTGATCCAGGGGGTCATGCGCGACGTGACGGACCTGCGGCGCGTGGAAATGATGAAGGAAACGCTGGTCCGCGACGTGGCCCACGAGCTGAAGACGCCGACCGCGAAATTCATCATGATGACCCAATGGCTGGAGAACCAAATGGCCCAGGACCCCGACCGGACCAAATACCTTCCGGTCATCCGGATGCTGGGGGAGAATGCGGACCGTTTGATGCGGACGATCTCGAGCATCATGGACCTGTCCAAGGTGGAGTCCGGCATGTCGGACATCAAAAAGCAAGAACTGAACCTCAACGATCTGCTGCGGCTCGTGACCGATGACATGAGGCCGTTGGTCGAGCAACATCACCTGAAGCTCGAAACCGCCCTTTGTGAAAGGCCCCTCTTCATGCAAGGGGACCCTGACATGTTGTATCGTGTTTTCTCCAATTTGATCTCGAACGCGATCAAATTCACTCCTGACGGGAAGATCACCGTCGCGTCCTCGCTTCGGGGGAACGATGTTTGCGCGGAGGTCAGGGACACCGGGCTCGGGGTCGAACCGGAAAATCTCAAAAGGATCTTTGATGCCTTTTTCCAAAAGACTCCGTCCACGCTCGGGATCGGCGTGGGGCTCACGATCTCCAAAGAGATCGTGGCCCTCCATGAAGGGGAAATGTGGGCCGAAAGCGATGGGATCGGCCGGGGAAGTACCTTTAAGATCGTTTTCCCGAGCTACGGGGAACCGGGGCATCCTTGAACAGGTCGGGGGAGGAATCCATGACCAAAAAGATATTGATCGTCGAAGACGATACGGATTTCCAGGACATTTACGCTCTCTATCTTCAAGGGGAATCCTTCCAGGTAATCCGGGCGGGCAACGGCCGTGAAGGCCTTGAGGCCCTTGAAAGAGAGATTCCCGACCTCATCATCCTGGACCTGATCATGCCCGTCATGGACGGGGAAGAATTCTACGTCCGCTTGCGGGAGCAAGAGAGGTGGCGGTCGGTGCCGGTGATCATTGCCAGCGTGAATGAGAAGGCCCCCCCCCGGATCGCGGCGTTAGGGGCCGTGGCCGGGTTCCTCAAAAAGCCTTTTTCGATGGATCACCTGGTCCGAGAGGTCCACAAGAACCTGGGTTAACGCCGGGGGCTTTTTCCCGGAGCCGCCATGCCTTACGAGATCATCGAACATACCGCCGACATTGGCTTGAGAGTGAGGGCCGGGGATTTGCCCGTCCTTTTCGGGGACGCGGCCCGCGGCTTTTTTGAACTGGTCACCGATCCCGTCGCCCTCAAAAAGTCTGAGCCCGTGGTCTTCCAGAACGTCGAAGTGAATTTTCGCGAAGAGAACGCGGAAGAGCTTTTCATGCATTGGCTCCAGGAACTTCTTTTCATTTTTTCGGTGCGACGTGTCGTTCTGACGGACTGTCACTTTGATAGCCTGACACCAATGATGCTGAAGCTCAAGGCGCGGGCTGTTCTATTCGATCCCAAGCGGCATGTCGCGCGCCATGAGATCAAGGCCGTGACCCATCACCGCTTCCGTGTGGCCTGGAACGCGCGCGGTTGGGAGGCTGAAGTATATTTCGATATTTAGAATGCCGTGCAGGATCCCGTCCCCGAGCGACGCAAAACACTAGGCGGGTCCGGAGATGCCGTTTGCGGGCGGTGTTTTCGCCGGGGACCCGATCCCCGGAACTGAAAGGTAAATTTTTCTAGCGTTCCTTAGAAAATACAAAAGGGAACATGGCCGGACAGATCCCTCTTCTTAAGATCGATGATTTCCGCTGGGAGATCCCGGTCTCCTACAAAAAAGGCATGCGGGTGCCAGGGCGCATTTTCTGCGACGCGAAAAACCTGCCGAAACTTCTGGGCGACCAAGCGCTTGAACAGGTCGCGAATGTGGCGTTCCTTCCCGGGATCGTGAAGTTTTCGATGGCCATGCCTGATATCCACTGGGGCTACGGTTTTCCGATCGGCGGTGTAGCGGCCACGGACCCACAAGAAGGAGGCGTCATTTCTCCCGGAGGCGTGGGGTACGATATCAATTGCGGGGTGAGGCTCCTGAAAACCGATCTCCGGGAAGAAGAAGTGCGCCCAATGCTCCGGGAGCTTGTCGGTAAATTGTTCGCAGCGATCCCGTGCGGTGTCGGCCAGTCCGGAGAGGTCCGGTTGAACCGGAAAG